>JBIKXY010000021.1:0-25376 GCA_044355515.1 Pirellulales bacterium | reverse complement strand
CGGCAACTTCTCCTCGTCCCCCCTGTTCGCCGACGGCCGGATCTACGTGGGCAACCGCGACGGCGACACCTTCGTGATCAAGCCGGGCCGGGCGTACGAACTGCTGGCGACCAATCGCCTCGACGGCGGCGTCTACGCCACGCCGGCCGCGGTCGGCCGGGCGATTTTCCTGCGCACCGAGACTGCCCTCTACCGGATCGAGAAGCCGCAGGAGTCCCGGCCATGACCGGCGCCGGCAGCCTCCCGCCGGGCTGGCTTGCAGCCTGCCAGACAGAGCCCAAAAACCCGGCACCGTCGGCCACCCCCGTGCCCCGCCGCGATTTCCTGACGGCCGCGGCAGTCGGAGCGGCCGCGGTCGCCACGCTCGGAGCCGCCCGGGCCGCGGCCCGTCGCCGGAGCATCCCGCTGGGCTACGACAACTTCGCCGTCCGGGCCTGCGGCTGGAACGCCCGGAAGCTCGTCGATCACGCCGAGTCGCTGCGCTGCGACTCGCTCTTCATCACCGACTTCGGCCCCTTCGAGGGGCGGCTCGACGACGCCTCGCTCGGCGAGGTTCGCCGCTACGCGGCCGACAAGGGGGTGAGCCTGGTCCTCGGGTCGTGGAGCATCTGCCCGACATCCAAGACCTTCAAGGGGGACTGGGGCACGGCCGAGGAGCATCTGGCCACCGGGATCCGGATGGCCAAGGCGCTCGGCTCGCCGGCCTTTCGCGTGGTGCTCGGCAATCAGGAGGATCGCCGGAGCGAGGGGGGCATCGCCGCCCGGATCGCCGACACTCTGGCCGTGCTGAAGCAGTGCCGGCCGCTCGCCGAGGACGCGGGCGTGAGGATCGCCGTCGAAAACCATGCCGGCGACCTGACGTCGCGGGAGCTCGCCGGCCTCGTGGCCGAGGCGGGGGGCGGCGTGGTGGGGGTGAACTTCGACTCGGGGAACGCCTGCTGGACGCTCGAAGACCCGGTGCGGGCCTTGGAGAACCTCGCCCCGCACGTGACCACGACGAGCCTCCGCGACACGATGGTGTGGGAGACGCCCGCGGCCGGCGGCGTCACCTGCCAGTGGACGGCGATGGGGGAGGGCTGCACCAATCTCGTCGCGTTCTTCGACCTCTTCGAAACAGCCTGCCCGGGCGTGGCCGTGCACATCGAGACGATCTCGGGCTTTCCGCGGACCTTCCCGCTCGAGGAGCGCGGGTTTTGGAAGCTCTTTCCCGACGCCCGGGCCGAGGATCTGGCGGCGTTTCTCGCGCTCGCGAAGCGGGGCCGGTCGCTCGAGCCCTTCACGCCGCCGGCGGGCGAGGCCCGCGGTGCGGCCGAGCGGGACTATCAGCTCGCGGAGCTCGCCCGCAGCATCACCTATTGCCGCGACGTGCTCGGCCTCGGCCTCAAGACCTGACCCCCGCCGTCACTCCAGTTGCCCGTCGAGCGCCAGCTGGTGGAAATAGTGGGGCACCTTGGCCTGGTTGGCGAGCAGCCAGTCGATCGTGGGCTCGTGCCGCATGGCCTTCCCGATGGCCTTCGCCGTGGCCTCGCGGTTTGTCTTGAACAGCACTTCGGGGTCGTAGGCCGCGTCCACGATTGACGGGTCGAGCCAGACCGAGACGACGATCCCCAGGTCGTTGGCCTTGTGCTTCGGGATGTCGCCGGCCCGCACCGCGTCGAGCACGCCGTGGGCGATCCCCGCCTGGACGGTTCCCATCAGGATGTTCGTGTACTTCGCGTTGTTGACGGTGACCTTGCTCACCATCAGCGTGGCGGGCCGCACCTGGACGTCGGAGTTGAGGATCGCGAACACGCGGGAGTGGCCCTTGGTCTGGTCGCCGATCAGGTTCGCGATCGCGTAGCCCACCGGGCCGTCGAGCTCGCCGATCACCACCTCCGGCTCGGCCGCGCTCCAGGCTTCGTCGGCCTCCACGAGCGCCTCCCCCGTCCGCAGGCCGATCCGACCGCCCGACACCTTGACCTTGCCCTTCGCCTCCCGCTTCTTCTTCGCCATGGTCACCGCTGCTCCTCGAGGGTCGCCGGGCGAGCCTGAGGCCCGGTCGGCCGACAGCATAGCGGCGATCCATTAGGCTGTGGCGACCGCGGCGACAAGCGACCGCGAGCGCGTGGAAGGGGACGAAATGAGCACCGCGACAGCCTGGGTGTATCTCGTGATCGCGATCGTGGCCGAGGTGGTCGGCACGAGCTTTCTCAAGGCGTCGGCCGGGTTCACGAAGCCCTTGCCGAGCCTGATGGTGGCGGTGGGCTACGGGGCGGCGTTCTACTTTCTGTCGCTCACGCTGACCACGATTCCCGTCGGCATTGCCTACGCCGTCTGGTCGGGGGTGGGCGTGACGCTCATCGCGGCGATCGGCTGGCTGTTCCTGGAGCAGAAGCTCGACGCCGCCGCGGTCGCCGGCATGGGCCTGATCGTGGCGGGCGTCGTGGTGCTGAACCTCTGTTCGAAGGCCGCCCCCCACTGAGCGTCAGGGCCGGTCGGGGCAGCTCCCGAGGTCGCCAGCCGCAGGCTTTCGCCGAGGAGCTTCACGCTCGCCACCGCGAGCACCACCGCCATCAGGAGTCGGAGCCAGCGGACCGGCAACTGAAACGCGCCCGCCTGCGAGCCGACGAGGCCCCCCGTGGCCGCCGCCACCACGACCCAGGGATCGATGGCCGCGACGCTCCGGCCGCCGGCCAGCCACCCACCCAGGCCCCCGGCGGAGTTGACGAGGATGAACACCACCGACACCGCCGCCACCTGCCGCGTGGTCGCCACGCCGAGCGCGAGCAAGAGCGGCGTGAGGAACACGCCGCCCCCCACCCCCGTGAGCCCCGAGGCCAGGCCGAGGCCGGCGCCGATCGTTCCGAGCACCGGAATCGAAAGCCGGCGCATGGCCGACGCATCCTCGTGTGCAAGGCTGGCGACCGCCCGTGACCGAAGCACGTCCCGCACGATTCGCACCGCCGAGAAGGCGAGCACGAGCCCGAGCAGGCCCTCGAACACCGCCGTCGGCAGGGCCGCCGCGCCGCCGACCGCCGCGGCCGGCACGCTCGCGAGGGCGAGCGGCAGGATCAGGTCGCGACGCACGTGGCCGGCCCGGGCGAACTGCACCGAGCCGATCGCCGCGACCACGAGATTGAGCACCAGCGCCGTCGGCCGGATCACCTCCGGCGCGAGGCCCGCCAGGCCCATCACCGCGATGTAGCCCGTGGCCCCCGCATGACCGACCGAGGCATAGAGGACCGCCACGGCCAGCACGGCCGCCGGCAACGCCCAGCCGCTCATGCCGGCTTCACCGCGTGCCGCTCGAGCAGCTCCCGGGGCACGATCGCCAGCGATTTCTCATGCGTCGCCTCGAGCACGACCGGCGGCGCCTGCCCCGCCTTCGCGGCCTCCAGCCACCGCGCGGCGCACAGGCACCAGCGGTCGCCCGGCAGCAGCCCCGGGAAGCCCCACTGCGGCTGCGGCGTCACCAGGTCGTTGCCGGCCTTCACGGTGAACGCGAGAAACTCTTCGGTCATCACCGCGCAGACGGTGTGCACGCCCAGATCGTCGGGACCGGTCCGGCAGCAGCCGTCGCGAAAGAACCCCGTGAGGGGCTCGCGGGAACAACTGGCCAGCGGACCCCCCAGCACGTTCCGCTCGGGTGGCTTGTCGGCGGGTGGGCGGTCGAAGGCGATCATGCGGTCGCGGCCCTTGGCCGTCTCCGGGGGCACGGGCGGGCGGCCCGCGACCGGGATATGATGCCGCCTGGTACGAGCGGCACGCAACCAGGCCGCCGGCGACGACCCCGACCGCGATCCCCATGCTCAGCCTGCAATCCGCCTCAGGCGCCCGCTGGCTCGCCCAGGTCGACGCCTGCCTCGACGAGGTGCTCGTCGACCACGCCCACTGCGAGAAGAAGGCCGCCGGCGTGGCCATGAACCTGCTCTTCTCCTACGTGGACCACACCGAGTTGGCCCGGGCGATGACCGAGATCGTGACCGAGGAGCTCGAGCACTTCCGGCTGGTGCTCGATCTCTTGGACCGCCGCGGGATCGCGTTTCGGAAGCTCTCGCCGAGTTCCTACGGGCCGCGGCTCCACGAGCTCGTCCGCAAGCAGGAACCCGGCCGGGCCGTCGACCGGCTGCTGGTCGCCGGCCTGATCGAAGCCCGCAGCTGCGAGCGGTTTTCGCTCCTGGGCGAGCACGTGGACGACCCCGAGCTCCGCGACTTCTACCGCGGGCTGTTCGAGTCGGAGGCCCGGCACCATTCGACCTACGTCCGGCTCGCGGCCGGCTTCGCCCCGGAGGAGGTCGTGCGGGAGCGGCTCCATGAACTGGCCGCCGCCGAGGCGGCGATCATCGAGCAGGGCGACCCGCTGCCGCGGATGCACAGCTGATGCCGCGGGCCTGCGGCACTCCCGGCGAAGCCACCGGAATCTGATGACCCCCCTTCAGCCCGCCGCCAACGCCACTCGCCCATCCGTCTGGCACCGGCTGCCCGTCACGGAGCTGATCGCCGGCGGGGCGATCCTGTCGCTCGCGGCCTGGGCGGTGATCCAGTGGTCGGGCCTGGCCGCGCGGCCGGTGTCGCTCGGGCCGCTCGACCCGGGCCGCTTCTTTGCCGGCCGCGGGCTCGTGCTGGCCGACCTGCCGCTGGTGCTGATGCTCCTGATCGGCGGGATCCCGCTCGTGGGCGACCTCGCGGCCAAGCTCGTCACCGGCAGCTTCGGCTCGGACCTCCTGGCCGGGATCTCGATCGTGACCAGCGTGATCCTGGGAGAGTATCTGGCCGGCGTGCTCGTGGTGCTGATGCTCGCCGGCGGCGAGGCGCTCGAGCGCCGGGCCGTGAGCCGGGCCGGCGACGTGCTGGCGGCGCTCGCCCGCCGGATGCCGTCGCTCGCCCACCGCAAGGCCGACGGCCAGCCCGTTGACGTGCCGCTGGCCGAGATCACGGTGGGGGATCTCCTGGTCGTCTTGCCGCACGAGATCTGCCCGGTGGACGGCACGGTGACTTCCGGCCGCGGCACGATGGACGAAAGCTACCTCACGGGCGAGCCCTTCCGGGTGCCCAAGGCCCCGGGCTCGGGCGTGTTGTCGGGGGCGATCAACGGCGAAGCCGCCCTCGAGATCCGCGCCGACCGGGTGGCCGCCGACAGCCGCTATGCCAGGATCATGGCGGTGCTCGAGGCGAGCGAGTCGCGACGGCCCCGGCTGCGGCGGCTGGCCGATTCCCTCGGGGCCCTCTACACGCCGCTGGCGCTCGCTCTGGCGGCTGCCGCCTGGTGGGGCAGCGGCAGCCCGACGCGGTTTCTGGCGGTGCTGGTCGTGGCCACTCCCTGCCCGCTGTTGATCGCGATCCCGGTGGCGATCATCGGCGCGGTCTCGCTGGCGGCCAAGCGCGGGATCGTGATCCGCGACCCGGCCGTGCTCGAGCGGCTCGACACCTGCCGGACCGCGATCTTCGACAAGACCGGCACGCTCACCTACGGCGAGCCGCGGCTGACCGACGTGGTCGCCGTCTCGACTCTCCCGGCCGACGACTCGCTCGCCCTGGCCGCGAGCCTGGAGCAGTATTCCCGCCACCCGTTGGCGGCGGCGGTGGTGGCGGCCGCCGCGGAGCGGTCGCTCGCCCGGGGCCAGGTCGAGGAGGTGGCTGAGAAGCCGGGGCGGGGGCTCGTGGGCCGCGTGACCGCCCCCACGGGCCGCGAGCACGCCGTGGCGATCACCAGCCGCCACAAGCTCGCCGCAGCCGCCCCCGCCGTCGCGGCCCGGCTGCCGCCCCAGACCGGGGGCCTGGAGTGCGTGGTCGTGGTCGACGGGGAGGCCGCGGCGGTGCTGCGGTTTCACGATTCGCCGCGGGCCGACGGCCGCCCCTTCATCGACCACCTCCAGCCGGCCCACGGCCTCTCCCGCGTGCTGCTCGTCTCGGGCGACCGCGAGACCGAGGTCCGCTGGCTTGCCGAGGTGGTGGGGATCGATGAAGTCCACGCCGAGGTGTCGCCCGAGGGCAAGCTGAGAATCGTCGAGGAGGCTGTCAAGCAGGCGCCGACCCTGTTCGTGGGCGACGGCATCAACGACGCCCCGGCGCTCGCCGCCGCCACCGTGGGGATCGCGATCGGCACCGCCAGCGACGTCACGGGGGAGGCGGCCGGGGCGGTGGTGATGGATCAATCGCTCGAGCGGGTCGACGAGCTGTTTCATATCGCCCGCCGGATGCGGTCGATCGCGCTCCAGAGCGCCGTCGGCGGGATGGCGGCCAGTCTGGTCGGGATGGGCTTCGCCGCCGCGGGCCTGCTGCCCCCCGTCGCCGGGGCGCTCGTCCAGGAGGCGATCGACGTGGCCGCGGTGGTCAACGCCCTGCGGGTCGCCTGGCGGCCGGGCTCACTCAGCGACTACTGACCTGGCTTAGCGACCTCCGGCCACGGCCCGGCCGCCGCGGAGGGCGACGATGCCCGCCACGACCGTGGCCGCCGCCGTCACCACCCGCCGCACCACCGCCTCCACCTGGCGGCTGCGGCGCTCGCCGGTCGCGCACCAACTCGCGAAATGCTCGCAGTTGGCGACCACGGGGCAGTAGCCGTCGCGACCAACGAGGGCCGCCGCCCGGCGGGCGACTTCCTCCGCGGGAAACAGGGCCGGCGGTTCGAGCGTGAGCCGCACCTCCTGGCCCTCGGCAAACTCCTCGAGCGAGGTCCGCACCACGCTGCCGCCGCCGAAGGGATTGCGGAAGTCGTGGGGCCGGGCATGGACCACCGTGCCGTCGCCCATGTCGATGCCGTGGTGCCAGTAGGCAAGCGCCGTCCCGGCCAGCCACCGCCGCACCTCCAGCCGCTCGCCCCGTGCCACTTGTCTTGCCTCCAAACCCGGAACCATCCGGTTTCATGGTACGCGAATCCGCCCCTGCCGGTTCGCCCGCGGCGGGGGGCGGCCTGCCGGGATCGGGCCGGCCGACGGGGGCGGCCAGCCGGCGAGCGCGACCCCCGTGCTCTCCAGCGGCGTGGCCGGTACGATGTGGGCCAACAGGTCGGGCATCCAGCCGGAGACCGTCCGCGAAATCGCCCTGGCGTGGAGCCTCGCGCTCCCGGCGGCGATGGGCCTCACCAGCCGCCTGGACTGGCTGACCTCCCTGTTCACCGGCCAGCGACCCCGGCTCCCCGGAGCACCGGCGATGCACCGCTCGATCGACCCGACCGCCGAGCGGGCGCTGGCGATCAACCTCGACCCCGACGTCTACGGCACGTTCGCCGAGATCGGGGCTGGTCAGGAGGTAGCCCGCTGGTTCTTCTCGGTGGGGGGTGCGGCGGGCACCGTCGCCAAGACGATGTCGGCCTACGACATGACCTTCAGCGACGCGATCTACGGCAAGGCGCCCCGGTACGTGTCGCGGGAACGGGTCGGGGAGATGAGCGACCACGAGTTCGGCCTCCTGCGGGAGCGGCTCGATCATGTCCGGGGCGAGCGGACGCGGTTTTTCGCCTTCGCCAACACCGTCGCGGCCCGCTCCTTCTCCGGCGGCACCGACTGCCACGGCTGGGTCGCGATCCGGTTTCAGCACGCCTTCCGGGCCGAGCCGAGCGACCTGGTGCTCCATCTGCGGCTGCTCGATCCCACCAACCCGCTCCAGCAGGAGGCGGTCGGCCGGCTGGGCGTGAACGTGGTCCATGCCGCCCTGGTGCACTGGCGGGATCCGGCCCGGATGATCGACAAACTGCTGGACGAGATCGGCCCCGAGCGGATCGAGATCGACTGGCTGGCCGTGCACGGCCCGGCCTTTCCGGCCGCCGACAATCGCCTCCTGTCGCTGGGGCTCGTCCACCGCGGTTACACGCCCGCGGTGCTGTTCGACGCGGCCGGCCAGCCGGCGCTGGCCGCCGAGGCGGTGCGGAAAAAGTGCCTGCTCGTGGAGCGGGGGCGGTTCGCCCCGGTGACCAGGCTCAACCTCGAAATGCTGGAGCGGGCGAATGCGGCCTTCGCCGCCGATGGGGCCGCCGACATCGCCGAGCTCCTCGAGATCTCGACCGCCAGCCTCCGGGGCGGCCCGCGGGAGGCCGACGCCGACTTCCTCGACCGGGTCGAGCTGATCGCCGCGGCCGGCAAGATGGTGCTCGTGAGCTCCCTGGGGGCGTTTCACGAGCTGGCCGGCTACCTGGCCGCCCGCCATGTCTCGCGGACGGGCTTCGTGCTGGGAGTGCCACTGGTGCGGGCGGTGTTCGACGAGCGGCACTACGCCGGGTTGGACGGCGGGATCCTCGAGGCCTTCGGCCGGCTGTTCGCCCACGCGGCCAGGCTCTATGTGCATCCCACCCGCGACCCGCTCGACGGCCGCGTCGTGACGCTGGCCAACCTCCGGGTCGCCCCCCACCTGGCCCACCTGCTCGACCACCTCCGGGCCAACGGGCTGGTCCGCGGGCTCGACTGCGATCCCGAAACCCTGCGGACCTATTCCAGCGACGAGGTCCGCGACCGGCTCTGCTCGGGGGATCCCACTTGGCGGGAGCTCGTCACGCCCGAGGTGGCCGCGGCGATCTCGGCCCGCGGCGCCTTCGGCAGCCGCTGCGACCTGCCGGCCCGGTAGCCGCGGCCCCGCTCAGGAATACCGATGGCACTCACGGGTGTGGGCCGACGGTGACCGCGGGTGGATCAGGTCGACGGCTCGCGCCGCGAGGCTTGCTCCTCGGGGACGGGGCCCGCGGCACGGCGGCCGCTCACTCCGCCGCCAGGGTGCCGAACTGCCGGTCGCCGGCGTCGCCCAGGCCGGGCACGATGTAGCCGACCTGATTGAGCCCTTGGTCGAGTGCCGCCACGTGGATCGCCACGTCGGGAATCGCCTGCGCGAGCGTCTCCACACCCTGCGGCGAGGCGATCAGTCCCAGGAACAGGAGCCGGGGGATGCCCACGGCGCGGAGGATCTCGCAGGTCCGGACGGCCGAGCCGCCGGTGGCGAGCATCGGATCGACGACGACCGCCACGCCGGCGTCGAGCTGCTTGGGGAGCTTGTTGTAGTACTCCTTCGGCTGGAGCGTGGCCTCGTCGCGAGCGAGGCCCACGTGCCAGACCTCGGCGTCGGGGATCAGCTCCAGGAGGCCGTCGGCCATCCCCAGGCCCGCCCGGAGGATCGGCACGATCGCAATCCGGTCGGCGAGCGTGCGGCCGGTCGCCACGCCCACGGGCGTCGGCACCCGCACCTCGCGGGTGGGCAGGCCGGCGGTCGCCTCGACGGCCACCAGCGCCGTCAGCTGCCGCACCACCCGGCGGAACTCCGGGGGCCGGGTGGCCGGGTTCCGCAGGGTGCACACATGGTGGGCCACGAGCGGATGCGTCGAGATGGTCACGGTCGCCATGGCCGGGAGCATACCCGCCCCGGGCCTCCGCCTCGAGCTTGGCATAGATCGCGGCGGCCTCGGCCAGGGCCGAAATCTTCCGCCGCTCGGCCCCCGGCGGCGTGCCCGACTACTGGGTGGTCGATGCCGCGGCCGAGATCGTGCATCTGCTAAAGCGGCCGGGGCCGCTCGCCTACGCCGAGCAGCACGTGGCCGGCCGGGGCGAATCGATCGCCCCGCTCGTGCGGCCCGAGGCGGTGCTCGTCGTCGAGTCGCTTTTTGCCTCACGCCGCTGACTCGGGCGGTCAGCGGTCCGTCAGGGGGCCGACCGCCAGGCACAGGAGCCGGCGATCGTCGCGGAGATAGAGGCGGCCGCCGGCGAGGGCCGGCAGCGCCCGGAGGGCGCCGGCCTGGTCCGCTCCGAACGGCCGCGACCGGGCCAGGATCCTGAGGGCGGCCGGGTCGGGCTCGACGAGCAGGAGTTCCCCGTCGGTCTTGGCCACGAGGAGCTTGCCGTCGGCCGCGACGAGCGTGCCGTAGCCAAAGCCCCGCTCCGTCCAGCGCACCCGGCCGGTCGCCGGATCGAGACACTTGAAGTCGGCCGGCGGGATGTCGTCGCGGCCGTCGATCGCGTACAGCTGCCCGGCCACCACCAGCGGCGTGCAGTATTGCGTGGCGAGCGAGTCGATCCCCTCCCAGATCGGCCGTGCCGCCCGGGCATCGAAGGCGGCGCAGACCGAGCCGATGCCGTAGGCCGCCGTGACCAAGAGCCGGCCCTCGGGAAGCAGCACGGGCGTGGCGGCATTCACCGTCGGGCCCCGCTGGCCGAAAGGAAACCGCCAGCGGATCTCGCCCGTCGTGGCTTCGACGAGCAGGCAGGCGAGTCTGGTCACGGCCAGGATGTGCGGCCTGCCGTCCACGTCCACCGCCACCGGCGCCGAATAACTCGCGGCGTCGGCGACCGCCTGCCAGGCCGTCTCTCCGGCGGCGAGGTCGAAGGCCACGAGGCCGGCGTCTTGCTTCGCTCCGCCCACGTTCACGACCACGCGGCCGGCCACGACCAGGGGCGTCGCGCCCGCGCCAAAGTAGCCCTCGGGGGCGGCGAAGTCGCGATGCGTCTCCCGCACCCAGAGCCGTCGGCCGGTCGTGGCGTCGAGACAGGCGAGCGTGCCGGCCGCCCCGAACACGATCACCCGGTCACCCACCACCACGGGCGTGCACAACGGGCCGTCGCCCCCGCCCACCTGGGGCCGAAATCTGGTCGGATGCCCGTCGTCTTTCCACACCACCTCGCCCGTCGCGGCATCGAGGGCCTCGACGAGTTCGCGATCGCCCTGCCGGTGAAACAGATACGCCCGTCCGCCGGCCACGGCGATGCCGGCATAGCCCGCCCCGACCGCGCGGCTCCAGACCACCGGCGGCCCGGCCGCCGGCCAGGTGGCGGCGAGCCGCTCGTCGGCGGCCGCCTGCCCGTCGCGATTGGGCCCGAGAATCTGCGGCCAGTCGCCCGCCGCGGCAGCCCAAGCCCCGAAGCAAGTCAGCACCGCCACCGTCGCGCGCCTCATTACCCCCGCCCCCGCTGGCGGGCGTACTTGAGCCCCGGCACAAAGAAGCAGGCCGCGCTCACGAGGCCGAAGATCACGTGCTGCCAGGCCGGCACCAGGCACATCACCAGCGCCGTCAGGTACAGCACCGCGGCCTGGATGTAGAATACGCCCGAGAGAATTCCCGCCTTCGCGAAAAACACGATCCCCGCCAACAGGGCGAGCACCGGCGACAGCTTCAGGGCCGGCAGGCCGAGCAGACCCTCCACCCAGAAGAGCATCACGCTGGCGATCACGCTGCCCCCCCAGATGTGCGCGATCTGCCGCTCGACCGCGGTCACCGGGCCGGTCCGGTGCCGCAGGGCCCAGAAGATCGGCGCCCAGACCGCCAGCCCGCCCCCCCAGAGCACCACGTAAGGCCAGCGGCTCACGACGCCCTGCCAGGCGAGCACGTCGGTGACCACGCAGAGCGTGAGCACGACCACCGAGTGCCACATCCAGAGCAGGCCCCAGTTTTCCAGCACGGTGGCGTGGTGGGTCTCGCGAAACAGCCGCGCGACGATCTCGGTCAAGCCGCCGCGGCGGGCGGCCACCGGCTCCCCGGCGAGGAAGGCCCGGAGGTCGGCGGCCAGGTCAGCGGCCGTGGCGTAGCGGAGATCCTGCGGCTTCTGCAGGCTCTTGAGCGCGATCATTTCGAGATCGCGATTCACGCCCGGGTCGAGCGACCGCGGCACCGGCGGGTCGCTCTCGAGCACGGCCAGCAGCGTGTCCATCGGGTTCGCCGCCTGGAACGGGGGCCGTCCGGTGAGCGTCTGATAGAGGATGGCCCCCAGGCTCCAGACGTCGCTCGGGGGCCCCACGTCGCCGCGGCTGCCGGCGGCCTGCTCCGGCGACATGTAGCAGGGCGTGCCCAGGATCGCCCCGGTGTGGGTCACGTCCTGGTCGGCCTCGATCCGCTTGGCCAGACCGAAGTCGGAGACGTGGGGCTTGCCCGCGGCATCGATCAGGATGTTCGAGGGCTTGAGGTCCCGGTGAAGCACGCCCCCGCGGTGGGCGGCATCGACGGCCTCGGCAACCCGGGCCAGGATCGTGGCGGCCTCGCGGGGGGGCACGTCCCCGGCGGCCAGCCGCTTGGCCAGGGTCGTGCCCTCGATGAACCGCATGCTGTAGAAGGGATGGCCGCCGCACTCCCCCACCTCGAAGATCGAGACGATGCCCGGATGATCCAGTCGGGCCGCCGCCTCGGCCTCGCTGCGAAACCGGGCCAGGTCGGCGGCCGTGGCCAGGTCGCGCCGCAGGAGCATCTTCACCGCCACGATCCGATCGAGACTCTTCTGCCGGGCCCGATAGACGATCCCCATCCCGCCCCGGCCCAGTTCCTCGAGCAGCTCGTAATCGTCGAATGAGGCCGGCAGCAGGGTGACGCCCGGCACGAACGAACCGGAGGCCGGCGGCGCCAGCGGAGGCCCGTCCAACCAGGAGGGCTCGAGGATCGTCGAGGCCTCGGCCACGGCGTCGGCCATCGACATCGCCGCGAACAACTCCCGCAGCTGCCCGGCGAGGTCGGGATGCCCGGCGACGAGCCGCTCGAGCAGGGCCACGGCCTCGGGCCCGCGGGCTTCGGAGAGCGACTCGACCAGTTCGGCCAGGCGCTCCTCGTCGCCGCCCGCGAGCGGTTCCTCGACCCGGCGTGTGGCGGAAGCGGTCATGGTTCAGGCAGCAGCTCGAAGAAAGGACACCCGACAGGGATGGTAGGCGTCAGCGCCGGGCGGCCAACCAAGCGCCGGTCAACCCTCCAGCAGCCCGCGCAGCCGCCGCATCGCCCGCAGGTACCGCATCCCGGCGGCCGGCTTGGAGAGCCCGAGCGCCTCGGCGGCTTCCGCGGTGGAAAGATGCTCGAAGTGCCGCAGGAGCACGATCTGCCGGTCCCCCTCGTCGAGTCGCTCGACGGCCGCGGCGAACCGCCGCTCGAGCTCGTGCCAGGTGGCGGCCGCCGCCGGCGTCAGCTCCCGGTCGGCGAGCTGGCCGGCCAGATCGGCCTCTGAGCGGTCGCCCGCGGCGGCCGTCACCAGCGGCACCTCGCGATCGACGCTTCTGGTGCCGGCCACGCGGTGCCGGCGATGGGCGTCGATCAGCCGGTCGCGGGCCATGTGCCGCAGCCAGAGCCCGAAGGGCATCGTGGGATTGGCGAGATAGTCGCCCAGCCGGCGGTTGGCCTCGACGAGCACGTCCTGGACGATGTCGCTGGCGTCCACCCGCCGCTGCACGGCCCGGTCCATGCGGCGATCGATCATTCGCCGGATTGCGGCCCGGTGCCGCTCGAGCAGCCCGTTGACGGCGTCGCCGTCGCCGCGGCGGGCCTTGTCGAGCAGCGCGAGCGTGGGGGCGGGGCCGCCGTCGCTCGACGAGACGATCCGCTCGTCGTCGGTGCGGGGCGGAAGGGGCATGGGGGGCTCGCGGTACGGAGGGCCGGGGCCGCAGCCCCGCGACCACAATGGTACCAACGTGTCAGCCCGTCGGGTGATGACGGTCGTGATGACCATGCCTCGCGGGCAAGGGCTTCCGCTCGGGAAAACCAGGATTTTTCCCAGCTCGCTTTTTGCCCGGCCGGCGGCAGTGAGCCATAATCGCGGGCGGTCAAAACGGACAGACCGCTGGTTGCCGCCGCCCCGTCGAACGGCCTCCCGCCAACGGATTGCCCTGTGATCGCTGCCTGCTCCAGACCCTGGATTCGCGGCTCCCGTGCAGCTCTCGCCGGGCTGCTGGTGGTGGTGTTGGCGGGAGCCCCGGCCCGGGCTGAATCGTTTCTCCAGTGGGTTCCGGCCGGGCCGGGGGGCAACGCCGGCTCCGCCCACCCCGACGATCTCGCCGCCCGGACGACCGCGCTTGTCCACGAGGGCCGCTGGGCCGACGTGGTCAAGATCTGCGAGACGTCCGCCCGCAAGGGCACGCTCGATCCGGCCCTGGCCCGGCAGTACGACCTGGCCAAGCTCCACTGCGACATCGCCCGCCGGCATGTCGAGCCGGCCTATCGCCGCCAACTCTCCCTGCTCTCGGAGCCCGAGGCCCGCCGGGCCTACGGCGAGGTGCTCTCCCGGATCGGCTCCCACCACGTCGAGAATCCCGACTACGGCCGGCTCTCGGCCCGAGGCTGCCTGGCCATCGACGTCGCCCTCGCCGACCCGGCGTTCCTTGCCAACCATGCCTCGCAGGCCACACCGGATCGGCTCGCCGCCTACCGCAGCCAGGTGGAGCGGATCGTGTCCGCCCGTCCGGTCGCCTCGCAGGCCGACGCCGAGACGGTCGCCGCCTGGATCGCCCGGGCGGGCCATTCGATCCTCGGGATCCGGCCGACGGTCACGCTGATGGAGATGGCCGCCGCGGCCGTCGGTGGGCTCGACGAATACTCCGCGTTCCTCACGACCGGCCAACTCGAGGATCTCTACTCACAGATCGAGGGCAACTTCGTGGGCCTGGGCGTGGAGCTCAAGAGCGCCCCGGACGGACTGCTCGTGGTGCACGTGATCCCGAACAGCCCGGCGGAGCGGTCGGGCATCCGGGCAGGCGACCGGCTGATCGGCGTCGGCAGCCGGTCGATCGGCGGCCTGAGCGTGGACGAGGCGGCCCACCTCCTGCAGGGCCCCGAGGGTTCGCTCGTGACGCTGGCCGTGGCCCGGGGGCCGGGCGCGGCCCGCGCGGTCACCATCCGCCGCGAGCATGTCGAGGTGCCGAGCATCGAGCAGGCGGAACTCGTCGATCCCGCGGCCGGGATCGCCCGGGTGAAGCTCAGCTCCTTCCAGAAGACGACCGCCGCGGATCTCGACGCGGCGCTACGGCGGCTCGACGCCGCCGGGATGCGGGCCCTGGTGATCGACCTCCGGGGCAATCCCGGCGGCCTGCTCTCCGCGGCGGTGGACGTGGCCGACCTGTTCCTGGACCGCGGCCTGGTGGTGGCGACGCGAGGCCGCAGCCCCGAGGAGGATTTCAACTACACCGCCGCCCGGAGCGGCACCTGGCGGATGCCGCTGGTGGTGATGATCGATGGCGACTCGGCCAGTTCGAGCGAGATCCTCGCCGGCGCGATCCGCGACCACCGCCGCGGCACGCTCGTCGGCTCGCGAAGCTACGGCAAGGGATCGATCCAGGGCATTTTCCCGCTCGACGCCGCCGGCGTCGGAATGCGGCTGACGACGGCGAAGTTCTTCTCTCCCCGCGGCCTCCCCTTCAGCGGCGTGGGGGTAGATCCCGACGTGCCGGTGGTGACCGCCGCCCGGCCGATCGAGGGCGAGCTGGCCGCCGCCGAGGGCCAGCAGGCCGACGCCGTGCTCTCGACGGCCGTCGAGCTCGCTCGCCGCTCGGTGCTCCGGCCGGCCGCCGCCCCCGGCCGCACGACCGCCGCCCGCTGAGCCGCAGCCGCCCGGCCCCGCGGTGCCCTCGCGCCGCCAGCCGCTACACTGTCGGTCTTAGAAAGGAACAGTTCTCCCATGACCACAGCCCGCGCCAGTGCCATTGCCGCCATCAACGCCTATCGCCCCAGCGGCCAGGGCTGGAACTTCCGTGAAACCCCGACCGGCGAGTTGTTCGGCGCCAACGTCTTCAGCGACACCGTGATGCGGGATCGGCTCCCCAAGGTCGTCTATCGGGCGTTGCAGTCGACCATCAAGCAGGGCAGGCCGCTCGATCCCTCGATCGCCGACGCCGTGGCTCTGGCGATGAAGGACTGGGCCATCGAGAAGGGCGCGACCCACTATGCCCATGTCTTCTATCCGCTCACCGGCCTGACCGCCGAGAAGCACGACAGCTTTCTCTCGCCCACCGGCGACGGCACCGCGGTGGCCGAGTTTTCCGGCAAGGAACTGATCCAGGGCGAGCCCGACGCCTCGAGTTTCCCTTCGGGGGGCCTGCGGGCCACGTTCGAGGCCCGCGGCTACACGGCCTGGGATCCGACGAGCCCGGCCTACATCCTCGACAATCCCAACGGCACCACGCTCTGCATTCCTACCGCCTTCTGCTCCTGGACGGGAGAGGCGCTCGACAAGAAGACGCCGCTCTTGCGGAGCATGCAGGCGGTCGACAAGCAGGCCCGCCGGGTGCTGACCCTGTTCGGCCATCGGGACGTGGGGCCGGTCACCGCCTCGGCCGGTCCCGAGCAGGAATACTTCCTGATCGACCGCAACTTTTACTTCAACCGGCCCGACCTGGTGATGACCGGCCGGACACTGTTCGGGGCCCGGCCCCCCAAGGGGCAGGAGTTCGAGGATCAGTATTTCGGGGCGATCCCCGAGCGGGTGCTGGCCTTCATGCTCGAGGTGGAGCGGGTGCTCTACAAGCTCGGCGTGCCGGTCAAGACCCGCCACAACGAGGTGGCGCCCAGCCAATATGAGATCGCGCCGGTCTATGAAAACGCGAACATCGCGACCGACCACCAGCAGTCGATCATGCAGACCTTGACCCGGGTCGCCCAGAAATACGGCATGACCTGCCTGTTGCACGAGAAGCCCTTCGCCGGCATCAACGGCTCGGGCAAGCACGTCAACTGGTCGCTGGGCTGCCGGCTCGGCAACCTGCTCGAGCCGGGGGAGACCCCGCACGAGAACATGCAGTTCCTCGTGTTCTGCGCGGCGGTGATCCGGGCGGTGCACCTCCACGGCGACGTGCTGCGGGCGGTGGTGGCCTCCAGCGCCAACGATCATCGGCTCGGGGCCAACGAGGCTCCGCCGGCGATCATGTCGATTTTCCTGGGTGACCAGCTGACCGATGTCTTCGAGCAGATCGAGCGGGGCAAGGTCACCGGCAGCAAGGCCAGCGGCACGCTCTCCGTGGGCGTGGACACCCTCCCCCCGCTGCCGAAGCATGCCGGCGACCGCAATCGCACCAGCCCCTTCGCCTTCACGGGCAACAAGTTCGAGTTTCGGGCCGTGGGCTCGAGCCAGTCGATCGCCGGACCGCTGGTGGCCCTGAACACGATCGTGGCCGAGAGCCTCGACTGGGTGGCGACCGAGCTCGAGACGGCGACCGGCGGCGATCCTGCCCGGCTGCCGGCCGCCGTTGAGAAGCTGCTCCAGCAGATCATCACCGCCCACAAGGCGGTGATCTTCAACGGCAACGGCTACTCCGAGGAGTGGCAGCGGGAGGCCGAGCGGCGGGGCCTGCCCAATCTCAAGGCCACGCCCGAGGCACTCGATGCGCTCGTCACGCCGGCCAACCTGGCCCTGTTCGCCAAGGAGGGCGTGCTCTCGGAGCGGGAGATGCGGAGCCGCTACGAGATCTACATGGAGCGGTATTGCAAGGACCTCAACACCGAGGCCCAGGCCGCGATTCAGATCGCCAAGACCATGATCCTGCCGGCGGCCTATCGCTACCAGGGGGAGCTCGTCGACATCGCCACGAAGCTCCAGGCCCTCGGCCAGTCGCCCCACCTGGGCACGCTCGAAAAGCTGATGAAGCTGGTGGGTGACCTCGAGAGCCGGATCGAGGCTCTGGAGCAGGCGGCCTGCCACCACGGCGGCGACGTGCGGGCGGAGATGGCCCACTTCCACGACGACGTGATCCCGGCGATGGCAGCCGTGCGGGAGACAGCCGACCAGCTCGAGGCGATCCTCCCCGATGACCTCTGGCCGCTGCCCACCTACCGCGAGATGCTTTTTATCAGGTGAGTGACACGTCTCGGGAGGCTTGTGGGTCGGGCTCCGGTGACCTCGCCGGGGCGATCGCCGCCGAGGCTCTGCGGCTCGGCATCGACCTGCCGCCGGGCACGGCCGGGCGGCTGGTCGCCTACGCGACGAGCCTCTGGGCCTGGAACGAGCGGCTCAACCTCACCCGGCACACCGACGTTTCCCGGTTCGTGTCGCGGGATATCGGTGACACGACGGCGCTGATCCCGCATTTGGCCCACGGCGAACGGGTGCTCGACGTGGGCACCGGCGGCGGCGTGCCGGGCGTGATCCTGGCGATCCTCCGGCCGGACCTGCGGGTGGAACTTTCCGAGAGCGTGGCCAAGAAAGCCCGGGCGGTGGCCGAGATCGTCCGCGAGGCTGGCCTCGTGATTCCCGTCCATGCCGCGGCCGCCCAGGAGCTCGTCGCCAGCCGCCCGGCGGGCGTCGCCCGGTTCGACACGCTCGTCGCCCGGGCCGTGGCGCCGCTCGCCAAACTGTTCGGCTGGTTCGAGCCGCGGGCCGACGCCTTCGGCCGGCTGCTGGTGATCAAGGGCCCGCGCTGGGAGGAGGAGCTGGCCGAGGCCCGGGCCAGGCGACTCGGCAAGAAGGTCTCGATCCGCCGAATCGCCTCCTGGCCGCTCCGGGGCACCGACAACGAGAGCGTGCTGCTGGAAATCCGCGCCGCGAGTTGACCGGCGCCCTCGCGCGTGACGCAGGCTCCGGGTAGCCCGTGCCATCTCGCCGGACGCTCGATTGGCACGGGCAACCCCGAGCCGTCCAATCTCGTCACAGGTTCATGCCGAGATACCCGCCGGCCTCGTCGATCGTAGCCTGTTCGCGGGCGAGCCGGTCGCGGGCCTTGGCCAGGTCGCCGGCGGCGATGTAGCGGTCGAACTCCGCCTCCACGGCATGCTCGACCGAGACCGTCAGCCACTCCACGGCCGGCTGGGTCAGCCAGTCGCAGGTCTCGACGCCGAGCCTGACTTCCAGATCGCTGCCCGTGGTCCGGAGGTCGGCCTCGTCGGTGAACACCGTGCCTTCGAACCCGAACCGCACCCAGCCCGCCGCCGGATCGTTGGTAAAACGGAAGGTGCAGGATCCGGCGGTGAGGTAGTAGGCGTTGCGGGTGCCGTGGGCGGCCACGGCCCGCTGCATCCGTTCGAGCCGGGCCCGGTAGCCGGGCGAGGCGTCGAGCGGGATGTCGAGCCGAGGCACGCTCCGCAGCGGCGTGCACTCGAACTCGATCGCCACCGGCGGCAGGGAGACTGATTCGCTCATGACCAGGGGATTGTATCGTGCCGCGCTGGTCGTGGCGTGCGCCGCCTGGCTGGCCGCCGGCTGCGGGCCGCGGGCAGAAGAGCGGGCGACCGTGCGGGTCAGCGAGTCGCGGCGGTTGATGGGGGCCCCGTGGACGATCACGGTGCATGCGGCGAGCCGGGGGGCCGGCTCCGAGGCGATCGCCGCCGCCTTCACCGAGATCGAGCGGCTGGAAGGCATCCTCTCCGACTACGATCCCGCGAGCGAGCTCTCCCGACTCTCGGCCGCCGCGCCGACCCCGGAGCCCGTGGCGGTCGGGGCCGACCTGTGGCGGGTGCTCGTTGCCGCCGAGTCGCTGCGGGAACGATCGGCCGGGGCCTTCGACATCGCAATCGGCCCGCTGACCTCGCTCTGGCGGCAGGCACGCAAGAGCGGCCGGCTGCCCAGGCCCGCCAAGCTCGCCGCGGCGCGGGCGGCGGCCGGCCCCGGGACTGTCGAACTCGTGCCCGAAACGCGATCCGTCCGCCTGCCGAAGCCGGGCACCCGGCTCGATCCGGGCGGCATCGGCATGGGCTACGCGGCCGACCGGGCCCTCGAGGTGCTGGCCCGCCGCGGGATCGCCGCGGCGATGATCGATGCCTCGGGCGACGTGCTCGTCTCGGCCCCGCCCCCCGGCACCGCCGGCTGGCGGATCGCCGTCGCGCCGCTGCGGCCCGGCGGTGAGGGCGAGGCCATCGTGCTCGCCCGCGCGGCCGTCACCACCTCGGGCGACGCCTACCAGGGCGTCGAGATCGATGGTGTCCGCTACAGCCACGTCGTCGATCCGCGGAGTGGCTTGGGTGTCGCCGGCCCGACCACGGTCACCCTCGTCGCCCCCGACGCCACGACGGCCGACGCCCTGGCCACCGCCGTGAGCGTGCTGGGGCACGAGGCGGGTCCGGCCGTGATCGGGGCCTTCCCCGGCTGCTCGGCCCGCTTTGCCTG
Source organism: Pirellulales bacterium (assembly GCA_044355515.1). GTDB lineage: Bacteria > Planctomycetota > Planctomycetia > Pirellulales > UBA1268 > QWPN01. Next base: position 5,652 of record JBIKXY010000021.1, on the reverse strand, counting down.
GCGGGAATCCGGCGTCGATCGTGTCTTGACCACTGCGGGCTGGCCGGGCGAACTGCACGAGCCCTGAGCGACCAACTGTCCGCGGCGCGGGCCACCCTGGCATCCCGCACCCGGATTGCCTTCGCTCCGCCGCCGCCCCTATCGTTGCCCCGTGCCGCAGGCAGGTTGGCCCCCGTGACTCCAGGACGGAGCGGTCCAGTTCCGTCTGATCCCTCCGGAGGTTTTTCCATGTCCTTTGCCGCGGAACACGAATACGAGCACATCGGCGAGTCGGCCGCCATCGCCGACCACGACCACGACCTGGTGGCCGAGTTCAACCGACGCCTCGACAGCGTCTGGCGATACGACCAGTACATCGCCAACGCCCAGTGGCGGGACGAGTTGCGGCAGTTCTGGCTGGACGCCAAGGCCATGGACCAGCAGGCGATCTCCCGGCTCAGGGAGCTGATCTGCACCGAGGTGCGGAACAACTGCTTTTAGCGGCAGGGGCCGGATGCCGCACGCCCGGCGGGGTATCCAAGGCAAGATGCCTTTCCTTGTCCGTGTGTCCTCACCGTCCTCCGGCATGGGTCGCGGCATCCCCCCGGCTCGCGCCGGGGGGCTTGGATTGGCCGACGGGTGCCCGATCCGTTGGACGGCTCCCGAGACGTGCGCAGGTTTGAGCGGCGTTGGGCGGCGGGGGTATCCTGCGAGCCATGGACGTGCCTCGTCTTCGCCGCAGGATTTCGCTGGCCATCTTCATGAGCTTGGCCGCGACGCTCCCCCTCGGCTGCCGGCCGGCCGCGACGGGCTGCTTCGGCACCACGGTTCCGCGGCACCCGCCCACCGAGATCTGGATCAACAACGGCACCGAGCCCGAGTGGCTCGACCCCAACAAGTGCTCGGATAGTAGCGGCGGCGAGATCATCTGGAACACCTTCGCGGGCCTGGTGCAGGCCCACCCGGCCACGCTCGAGCCGCTGCCCGAGATCGCCACCCGCTGGGAGGTGTCGGCCGACGGCCGCACCTACACCTTCCACCTCCGGCCCTCGGAGTGGTCCGACGGCACGCCGCTGACGGCCCACGACTTCGTGTTCTCCTTCCGCCGGCTGCTCGACCCCAGGACCGCGAGCAAGTACGCCACCAACGGCCAGATCTTCCAGGGGGGCGCGGCGATCAGCCGGGGCGAGGCGGCACCGGAGTCGCTCGGTGTGCGGGCCCTGGACGACCTCACGCTCGAGGTCGTGCTCGAGGACCCGCTCCCCTATTTCCTCTCGTTTCTCTCGTTCTACTCCTTCATGCCGATCCCCCGGCACCTGCTCGCCGACCTCGACCGCCGGGGGATCGACGAGGAGCTCTGGACGCGGCCCGAGCACGTCGTCTCGAACGGCCCCTACCGGATGACCGAGTGGAAGTTTCGGCAGCGGATGGTGTTCGAGCGGAACCCGCGGTATTGGGATGCGGCCCGCGTCAAGCTCGACCGGGTCCGCGTGGCGATGGTCGAGAGCTACACCACCGCACTCAATATGTATGCCGCCGGCGAGCTCGATTGGCCCGGCAGCAACACCTCGCTGCCGGCCGAGTTCATGGACTATCTCGCGGGATTCAAGGACTTCCGCCGCCACCCTTTCCTCGCCTCCTACTTCTATTGGATCAACACGAAGGCCCCGCCGCTCGACAATCCGCTCCTGCGGCGGGCGTTGGCCCTGGCGATCGACCGCGAGGCGCTCGTCCGCCACGTCACCCGCGGCGGCCAGATCCCCTCGGCCGACCTCGTGCCCGACGGCGTGGCCGGCTACCGGGGCCTGGGCCGGCCCCTGTTCGACCCCGGCCGGGCCCGCCAGCTCCTGGCCGAGGCGGGCTACGCCCGCGGCGCCGACGTGCCCCCGATCACCCTCACCTACAACACCTCCGAGGGCCACAAGCAGGTCGCCGAGGCGGTCCAGCAGATGTGGCAGGACGTGCTCGGCGTGACGGTCGAGCTCGAGAACCTGGAATGGAACGTGTTCCTGGCGAAGGCCCGGCTGAACGACTTCCAGCTCTGCCGGATGGGCTGGACGGGAGACTACGCCGACCCGTTCACCTTTCTCGAACTGCTCACGAGCGACTGCGGCAACAACCACTCCTCCTGGAGCGACCCGGTCTACGACCAGCTGCTGAAGGAGGCCAATCGCGACCCCGACCCGGCGGCCAGGCTGGCGAAGTTCCGCGCGGCCGAGGCCCTGGCCATGGAGGCCCAGCCGATGATCCCGCTCTACACCTACGCCCGCACGCAGCTCGTGAAGCCGTATGTCCGCGGCATCTGGGGCAACCACCAGGACCGCCATCCCTGGAAATACATCTGGATCGACGAGGCCGCCACCGCCGAGCCCGCCGCCGATCCGCCGCCGCCATCCCCCCCGTCTCCCGGCGAGACCGCCTCATGACCCGGTTCGTCCTCCGCCGGCTTCTGGAGCTCGTGCCCACGGCGCTGGTGATCGTGGCGGCCTCGTTCGCCCTGGTGCGGCTCGCGCCGGGGTCGCCCTTCTCGAGCGAGCGGGAGATCCCGGCGGAGGTCCGCCGCCAGCTCGACGCGAAGTATGGCTTCGACCGGCCGCTGCCCGAGCAGTTCGCCCGCTACGTGGGCAACCTCCTGCGGGGCGACCTGGGGCTCTCGACGAAGTATCCGCAGCGGAGCGTCAACGAGATCATCGCCGCCGGCTTCCCCGTCACGCTCTCGCTGGCCGCAGTGGCGCTCGTCTGGTCGCTGCTGGTGGGCATCACCGCGGGCATCATCGGGGCCGTCCGCCAGAACACCGCCTGGGACCACGCCGCGATGACCGCGGCGCTCGTGGGCATCAGCATCCCGAGCTTCGTGCTCGGGCCCCTGCTCGTGCTCCTGGTCTCGCTGCGGTGGCAGCTCCTGCCCCCGGCCGGCTGGGGCGACTGGCGGCACGTGATCCTGCCCGGGCTCACGCTCGGCACGATCTACGCCGCCAGCATCGCCCGGCTCACCCGGGGCGGGATGCTCGAGGTCGTGCGGAGCGATTTCATCCGCACCGCCCGGGCCAAGGGGCTCTCCGAGCGGCTGGTGATCTGGCGGCACATGCTCCGGGGCGGATTGCTGCCGGTGGTGAGCTACCTCGGCCCCGCGATCGCCAGCATGCTGACCGGCAGCGTGGTGGTGGAGAAGATCTTCAACCTTCCGGGCATCGGCCCCTACTTCGTCGATGCCGCCTTCAACCGCGACTATTTTCTGGTGATGGGGATCGTGGTGCTGTACGCCTTCTTCCTGCTCGTCATGAACCTCCTGGTGGACGTGGCCTACGCCCTGCTCGACCCCCGGATCGAGTATTCATGACCGCCCTGCCCGAGATGACCGACATGCCCGCCCCGCCCGGCCGCGAGCTGGTGGCCGGCAGCTCGCTCTGGGCCGACGCCTGGAAGCGGCTCCGCAAGAACCGGCTGGCCGTGGCCAGCGGGATCGTGCTCCTGCTACTGGGCGTGGCCTGCGTCTCGGGCCCGGGGCTGATCGCGGCCACCTGGGGCTACGACGAGGCCACGCAGGATCTCGCCTCCGGCCCGCGGCCTCCGTCCTGGGACCACCCCTTCGGCACCGACTTCTACGGCCGCGACCTGCTCGTGCGGGTGCTCGCCGGGGGCCGCGTCAGCCTCTCGGTCGGGCTGTTGGCCGCGGTGGTGGCCGCCACGATCGGCACGGTCTACGGAGCCGTCGCGAGTTACGCCGGGGGCATGGTGGACACGGTGATGATGCGGGCGGTGGACATCCTCTACGCGCTGCCTTCCATGTTCCTGGTGATCATCCTGGTGACGATCCTGGGCAAGAGCCTCGGGCTCGTGTTCCTGGCTCTGGGCGCGGTGGGCTGGCTGCTCACAGCCCGGATCGTGCGGGGGCAGGTGCTGAGCCTGAAAGAGCAGGATTTCGTGCTCGCCGCCCGCAGCCTGGGCACTTCGGGCCGCGAGATCGTGTTTCGCCACCTGATTCCCAACACGCTCGGGCCGGTGATCGTCACCTTCACGCTGACCGTGCCCGCGATGATCCTCCAGGAGGCGTTTCTCTCGTTTCTGGGGCTGGGGGTGCAGGCTCCGCGGGCCAGCCTCGGGGCCCTGATCAACGACGGCGCCAACCAGATGCTCGTCTTCTGGTGGACGCTCGTCTTCCCCGGGGGCGTGATGGCCCTGATGCTCCTGGCGCTCAACTTCCTCGGCGACGGCATCCGCGACGCCCTCGACCCGCGGATGAGGCACTAGGCACGTGGCTGCTGCAGAGAGTCCGAACATCCGTGCTGGACAGTCCAACGAGGGGGGTTGCCAGTGCCCTGTCGCCGGACGCTCGCTATGGGCATCCTGCCCTCCGCTCGCTCCATGCTGGCTCGCTTTCGGCATCCATGCCTTCGCTCGCCAGCAAGGCCGGCTCCAGGGCACTGGCAACCCCCGGCGGCCGATGGTTCAAATCTGAAAATGAATGCCTGACGTGCGACCGCCTCCACTCGCCCCCGACACCGTGCTCGACGTCCGCGACCTGCGGACGTTCTTCCGCACCGACGGCCAGATCGTGAAGGCGGTCGATGGCGTGAGCTTCACGGTTCGCCGCGGCGAGACGCTGGGGCTGGTGGGGGAAAGCGGCTCCGGAAAGAGCGTGGCCTGCCTCTCCGCCCTGCGGCTGCTCCCGTCGCCGCCGGCCTTCCACCCCTCGGGCCGGATCCTCTACCGGGGCCGCGACCTCGTGACCGCTCCCGCCCGCGAACTCGAGCGGCTCCGGGGCGACCGGCTGGCGATGATCTTCCAGGATCCGATGACCTCGCTGAATCCCTACCTGAGCGTGGCCCGGCAGCTCACGGAGGTGCTCGAGGTGCACAAGGCCGCCCCGCCCGCCGCCGCTCGGCGGACTTCGATCGCGATGCTCGAGCGGGTGGGGATTCCCGATGCCGGCCGGCGGATCGACCAGTATCCCCACCAGTTCTCCGGGGGCATGCGGCAGCGGGTGATGATCGCCATGGCTCTGCTCTGCGAGCCCGAGGTGCTGTTCGCCGATGAGCCGACGACGGCCCTCGACGTCACGATCCAGGCCCAGATCCTCGAACTCGTCGCCGAACTGCAGGCCTCGCTCGGCACGGCCGTCGTGCTCGTGACCCACGACCTGGGGGTGGTGGCCGGCACGGCCGACCGGGTGGCGGTGATGTACGCCGGGCGGATCGTCGAGGAGGGCACGACGGCCGAGGTGTTCGCCAATCCCCTCCATCCCTACACCCGCGGTCTGCTCGCGAGCCTGCCGCGGATCGACACGCCGCCCCGCGAGCGGCTCGACGCGATCCCGGGGCTGCCGCCCGACCTCGGCCACCTGCCGCCGGGCTGCCCGTTCCAGCCCCGCTGCGGCCTGGCGACCGACCGCTGCCGGCAGGAACGCCCGCCGTCGGTCGCCGTCTCGCCGACCCACCGGGCCGAGTGTTTCGAGGCGGAGGGGGCGCGATGACCGATTCCCCGCGGCCGCTCGTCGAGGTCCGCGACCTGCGGGTGACGTTTCCGCTGTCCGCCGCCGGGCTGTTCGGCCGGCGGCGGGAGACCGTGCAGGCCGTGGCGGGCGTCAGCTTCACGGTCCACCGGGGGCAGACGCTCGGCCTCGTGGGGGAGAGCGGCTGCGGCAAATCGACCACCGGGCGGGCCGTGCTCCAG
>JBIKXY010000371.1:0-2503 GCA_044355515.1 Pirellulales bacterium | reverse complement strand
TCGACCCCGTGGCGGGCGTGACCTCGGCCGCGCTCTTCCTGCCCGACCTGCCCGACGCCTCCGGCACGCTGACCGTGGCCCGCAAGGTGGTGATCGCCCGGCGGCTGGAGGCCCGGCTCTCGCAGCTTGCCGAGATGCGGCTCGTCCGCGACGCGGAGGGCGGCCAGTTCTGGCGGGTGACCGCCCGCACCTCGGCCCTCGCCGGCCTCGACTACGAGACGCTGCTCGGCGACGTTCGCTTGGCCGTCGAACCGGTGATCGTCGCCCACGGCGGGGCGGATCGGGGCGTCGCGGCGATCTCGACCGGAGCGATGCCGCTGATCAACGCCATCCAGAACACGCTGTTTCGCGACCTGTTTACGAGCTTCCTCTCGGCCTGCGGGGTGATTTCACTGGTGATGATGGTGGTGGAGGGGGGAGTCGTGACGGGGCTGCTCGGCATGCTCCCCAACATCTTCCCGATGGTGCTGCTGTTCGGCTTGCTCGGCTGGACGCGGGCCACGCTCGACATCGGCAGCGTGATGACCGCGTCGGTCGCGCTGGGCATGGCCGTGGACGGCACCTTCCACTTTCTCACGTTCTTCCGCCGCGGCCTCGCGGCCTCGGCCGGCCCCGCCTCGCCCTACGGCCGGGCGGCGGCCGTCCAGGCGGCATTTCGCCACTCCGCCCCGGCGCTCCTGCAGAGCGCGCTCGTCTGCGGGCTCGGCATCCTGGCCTTCACGGCCAGCCCCTTCGCCCCCACGCAGCGGTTCGCCTGGATGCTCTCCTCGCTGGTCGCCGCCGCGGTCGTGGGCGACCTGGTGGTGCTCCCCGCCTTGCTCGCCACGCCCGCCGGCCGCTGGTTCCGCCCGGCCCGGGTGTGAGCGGCCTGTGAGCAAGATGCCGGCCTGAAAAACCGGGGTCCGCGCCGGCGGGCCAGCCCGCTACCATCCGGGTCGGCAAGGATGCCACCCGCCGCTGGAAGGAGGCCCGGATGACGGAAGCCCGCCCCAAGCTGTTCGTGCTCGACACGAACGTGATCCTGCACGACAGCGGCTGCATCCGGAACTTCGAGGAAAACGACGTCGCGATCCCGATCACGGTGCTCGAGGAACTCGACCAGTTCAAGCGGGGCAACGAAGACATCCACTTCCAGGCCCGCGAGTTTCTCCGCCGAATCGACGCGCTCACTGGCGACGTACTCTCGGCTGCCGGCAGCCCGCTGGGGCCCGGACTCGGCTCGATCCGCGTGGTGCTGGGCGGGTCGGCCCGCGACCTGCTCCACGAGTCGTTCCTCCAGGACACGCCCGACCACCGGATCCTCAGGACCACGCTCGCGCTCCAGCAGGAGCTCGCCCCGCGGCCGGTGGTGCTCGTCTCCAAAGACACCAACCTGCGGATGAAGGCCAAGTCGCTCGGGCTCCGGGCCCAGGACTACACCTCCGACAAGGTCCAGGGCTTCGACAAGCTCTACACCGGCCGGCGGACGGTCGAGGGAATCGCCTCGGAGGTGATCGACGAGCTGTACTCAAGCGGCGGCGTGCTCCCCGCCGAGCGGCTCTCGCTCGAGCGGCCCCCCCTGCCCAACGAAAACTTCGTGCTCCGCAACGGCAGCAAGTCGGCCCTGGCCACGTTCCGCCGGTCCGACGGCTGCTTTCACCGGATCGAGAAGCAGACCTGCTACGGGATCACGCCCCGCAACGCCGAGCAGTCGTTCGCCCTCAAGGCCCTGATGGACGACGACATCAAGCTGGTCACGCTCTCGGGCACGGCCGGCACCGGCAAGACGCTCCTGGCCCTGGCCGCGGCGCTCGAGTGCCGGCAGAAGTATCGCCAGATCCTCCTGGCCCGGCCGGTGGTGCCGCTCTCCAACCGCGACCTCGGGTTTTTGCCGGGCGACATCGCCGACAAGCTCGATCCCTACATGCAGCCGCTGTACGACAACCTGACGGTGATCCGCCACCAGTGCGGCGAAGACACCCAGGCCGCCAAGCGGATCGTGGACATGCGGGAGTCGGAGAAGCTGATGATCACGCCCCTGGCCTACATCCGGGGCCGCAGCCTGCAGCGGATGTTTTTCATCGTGGACGAGGCCCAGAACCTCACACCCCACGAGGTGAAGACGATCATCACCCGGGCCGGCGAGGGGACCAAGATCGTGTTCACCGGCGACGTGGCCCAGATCGACCAGCCCTACCTCGACGCCCTCTCCAACGGCCTCTCCTACCTGATCCACCGGATGACGGGGCAGCCGATCTACGCCCACGTGACGCTCGAGAAGGGGGAGCGGTCGGCCCTGGCGGATCTGGCCAGCGAGCTGTTGTAACTCGGATTCACGCGCTCCGGAGCGCCGGCGGTGGAGGCCGGGCGGTGGGGCGGGCGAGCCCGGCCGGAGGAGGCCAAAGCCCGCCGTCGACAGCCGCTCTCTGGCCGGCGATTACGGCGGCGCGCCGGCGGAATCAGACGGCGGGCTTCCGGCCGAAACCCTTCCGCCGCCCGGCCGTTTCAAGGCGTGGGATCGGGC
>JBIKXY010000020.1:0-25420 GCA_044355515.1 Pirellulales bacterium | reverse complement strand
GACGCCTGAGGACCACGGCATGCTCGAGGTGACGGAGGTCTCGAAATCCTTCGCCACCGCTGGTGGCGGCCTGCCGGTGCTCGAGGGAGTCTCGTTCACGCTCGAGCCCGGGCGGCGGATGGCCATCATGGGCCCGTCGGGCTCCGGCAAGAGCACGCTGCTCTCGATCCTCGGCGCCATCGACGAGCCGACCGCGGGCGGCGTCCGCCTGGACGGAGTCGATCCCTTCGCGGGCGATGCCGCGGAGCGGGCCGCGTTTCGCAATCGCCGGATCGGCTTCGTGTTCCAGGAGCATCACCTGCTGGCCGGGTGCACGGCGCTCGACAACGTGCTCGTGCCCGCGCTCGCCGCCGGCCGCGTGCCCCGCGAGACCGTCGCCCGCGGCCGGCGGCTGCTCGAGCGGGTGGGTCTGGGCGGCCGGCTCGACCACCGCCCCGGCGAGCTTTCCGGCGGCGAGCGGCAGCGGGTCGCGGTAGCGCGGGCGCTGGTGCTCGCCCCGCGGCTGGTGCTCGCCGACGAGCCCACCGGCCAGCTCGACTCGCGGTCGGCGGCCGACGTGGCCGGGCTGCTGCTCGACCTGACGGCGGAGTCCGGTGGGATGCTCGTGGTCGTGACCCACGCCGAGTCGCTGGCCGAGCGGGTCGGGGGCGTGCGGCGGCTGGTGGACGGGCGGCTCCTGCCATGAGCGACGCCCAGCCCCGGCCGGTCACCTCGCTCGCGGGCCTGGCCGCGGCGCTCGCCCGCCAGTGGTGGCCGCAGGTGGCGGCGCTGGCGGCGGCCTGCGGCGTGGTGGCGACCACGATCTCGGGCGGGCTCTCGGTCGGCGACGGTATCCAGGCGGGCCTCGCGCGACTCGCGGTCGAACGGCTGGGGCGGATCGATGCGGCCGTGATCGCGGAGGAGTTGTTCACGGCGAGCCTGGGGGCGAGCCTGACGGTCGAAGCCGGCGGCCCGCGGCAGGTCGTGCCGGCGATCGTGATGCCGGCGGTTGTCGCGAAGCCGGGCGGGGGCACGGCGCGGGTCACGCTCCTGGCCTGCGACGCTCCGGCGGCCCTCGGCTTCGAGCCGGCTCCACCAGCCTTCGAGCCGGCTCCACCAGCCTTCGAGCCCGCGCCGCCGTCGCTCGAGCCGGAGGGTGTGCTCGTGAACCAGTCGCTCGCCGCGTCGCTGGAGCTGGCCGCAGGCGAGCCGGTCGTGCTCCGGCTGCCGACGCCGTCGAGCGTGCCGGCCGACAGCCCGCTCGGCCGCCGCACGGGCGAATCGGCCGGTCGCCGGCTGAGCGTCACGGCGGTGCTTCCGCAGGAGGGGATCGGTCAGTTCTCGCTGCGGCCCGTTCAGGCGACCGCGCCGCTCGTCGTTACCTCGCTCGAGACGGCCCGCCGGATCCTGCGGCTCGACGACGCCGCCAACGTCGTGTTCGCCGTGGACATGCCCGCGGGGGGTGGCGCCGTGGCCTGGCTCCGCGATCGGCTCGCACCGTCGCTCGCCGACTACGGAATGGCCCTCGAGCCGGCGACCGAGGAACCGCCGAGCCTGCGGCTCACGAGCCGCAGGCTGATCCTGCCCGCGGCGGTCGATCGGGCGGCGGCCGACGTGCTCGCCCCCCTCGGCGGCCGGCCCACGCTCGTCTTCCTGGCCAACTCGATCACGCCGGTCGCCGGCTCGGGCGACGCCGGCTCGGTGACGGCCAGCGTGCCCTATTCCACGATCCTGGGCATCGACGCCACCAGCCTGCCGGTGGGCGAACTCACCGACGACCGCGGCAAGCCGCTCCCGGTGCCCGCCGACGGCGAGGTGATCATCGACCGCTGGCTGGCCGACGACCTCGCCGCCCAGGGCCGGCCGGTGGCCGTGGGTGAGCGGCTGCGGGTCGCGCTCTTCGAGCCGGAGACGATCCACAGCCGCGTGCAGGAGACCGCGACCGAGCTCAGGATCTCGGGCATCGCCGCGATGACGGGCGCAGCGGTCGCCCGCGGCGTCGTGCCCGAGGTGGAGGGCATCACCGACGAAGACTCGATCGCCAACTGGGATCCCCCCTTCCCCTTCGATTCGGCGCGGGTCCGCACCACGCCGCCCAACGACGAAGACGACCGCTACTGGAAGGCCCACGGCCCCACGCCCAAGGCCTTTGTCTCGCTGGCCACCGCCCGCCGCCTAGCCGCCGGCCGGTTCGGCGACACGACCGCCTGGCTCATCCCGAAGCCGGCCGACCCGGCCGCGGTCGCCGCGCGACTTGCCGCCGCGATCCGCCCCGAGGACGCGGGCCTGCGGGTGGTGCCCCTGCGGGCCGAGGCGGTCGCCGCCGCCCGGGGCTCCACCCCCTTCGGCAGCCTGTTCCTCGCGCTTTCGAGCTTCGTCGTGATCGCCGGCCTCATCCTGGCGTGGCTGCTCTTCAGCCTGCTCGTGGCGGCCCGGGGCCGCGATCTCGGCATCCTCGCCGCCGTCGGGTTTCCGCCAGGGCGGCTCGCCGCGGTGCTCCTGGCCGTGGGGGGCGGCGCTGCGGCGATCGGCGCGGCGGCCGGCACGCTCCTCGGCCCCCCCTGGGCCGCCACCCTGCTCGCCCTGCTCGGCCGGGCCTGGGCAACCGACGTCGAGCCCGGCGCGAGCGGAGCGTTTGCAGCGGCAGCGCCTCACCTCGCGCCGCTCGTCGGCGGCAGCCTCGCGACCTTCGCGATCGCGCTGGTCGCCCTCGCCCGGGCGGCCCGCCAGGCCGGTGGCCTGCCGCCGCTCGTGCTCCTGCGCGGCCACGGCCCGGCCGCCGGCCGCTCGTCACGGCGACTTCCGACCACGATCGCCGTGGTCGGGCTCGCGGCAGCGGCGGCCATCGCGGCCTTCGGCCGGGCCGCGTCGCCGGCCGCCGCGGTCGGGCTCTTCTTCGCCGCGGGCGCCGCCGCGCTCGCGGGCCTCTTGGCGATCGTGCGGCTTTGGCTCGCCGCCCGGCCCCGCGACCAGCCGCTCCGGTCGCTCCCCCAGCTCGCCCACCGCAATCTCGCCTTCGCCCCGGGCCGGGCCTTCTCGGTGGCGGCGATCGTGGCGACGGCCACGTTCCTGATCGTGGCCGTGTCGTCGTTCGCCCAGCGGCCGCCGGATGACCTCGCCGATCGCCGCGGGCCGACCGGCGGCTGGACCGAGATCGTTTCCTTCGGCGCGGCCACGAGCGTCGATCCGGCCGACGCCGAGATCCGCGCCGGCCTCGGTCTCTCCTCACGGCAGCAGGAGCTGCTTGCCGGCTGCGATGTCGCGCGGCTCCGCAGCAGCGGAGGCGACGACGCGGCCTGCTCGAACCTCTACGCCGCGCTCCGGCCCACGGTGCTCGGCGTCGGCCCCGGCTTCGTGGCCCGGGGCGGGTTCACGTTCGTCGCCCACGCGCCGCTGCCGGCGGATGACGGGGCGGCCAACCCCTGGACGCTCCTCGCCCCGCCCGGCGATCCACCCGGCGGCGCGGCCGCCTCCATCCCCGCGATCCTCGACCAGGCGACGGCCCAGTGGGGGCTCAAGCTCGGCGGCGTCGGGAGCGAGTTCACGCTCGCCGACGACGCGGGCCGGGAGATTCGCCTCGAGATCGTCGGCCTGCTCGAGCCGGGAATCCTGCAGGGCTTCGTGCTCGTCGCCGAGCGGCAGTTCGAACGGATGTTTCCCGACCGCTCGGGCTACGCGCTCGCGCTCGTCGATGCCGGGGGCGTGCCACCGTCGCAGCAGCCGGAGCTGGCCGCCGCCCTCGCCGCGGCCTGGGCCGACGCGGGGGTGACGGTGACGCCTGCGGGATCCCGGCTCGCCAGCCTGCAGGCCGTGCAGAATATTTTTCTCGCGGGCTTCCAGGCGCTCGGCACGCTCGGGCTCCTGCTCGGCACCGCCGGCGTGGCCGCCGTGCAACTGCAGGGGCTCTGCGAGCGGCTCGGCACGTTCTCCGCGCTGCGGGCGATCGGGTTCACGCTCGGTCGCGTGCGGCTCGTGCTCGTCCTCGAAACGCTGCTGATGGTGCTGCTCGGGCTCGCCGCCGGCGTGGCGGCGGCCCTGCTCGCCATCGCACCGGCCCTGGCAAGCGGCCAGGCGCGGCTCCCGCTCGCCTGGATCGCAGCCGCCGGCGGCCTGGCCCTCACGGCGGCCCTCGCCGCCGCCACGCTCGCCGCCACGCGGGCGGTGATCCCGACGAGGCCACAGGCCGAGTGACCCGCGGCGAAGCAGAAACCGGCTTTGCCGCGGCGGCCGACCCGCCGCTACGGTGTGTCCATGCAGATCGCCGTTATCATGCCCCGCTGGGTGGGCGACGCCGTCATGGCCACGCCGGCCCTCCGGGCCCTCCGCGGGCATTTTCCCTCGGCTCGGATCACCGGCGTGATGCGGCCCGTGATCGGCGACCTGCTCGCCGGCACGGCCTGGCTCGACGATGCGATCGCCTACGACCGGCATCGCCGCGACGCCGCCTGCTCGTTCGCCACGGCCGTCCGCGGCCTGCGGGCCGTGCGGCCGGATCTGGCCGTGATCCTCCCCAACTCGCTCTCCTCGGCCACGCTCGCCTGGCGGGGCGGCGCCCGGCGGCGGGTCGGTGCCGCGGGCCACTGGCGGCGCTGGCTGCTCACCGACGCCGTGCCGCCGCGCCGCGACGACCGCGGCCGCGTCACGATCGTGCCCCCGCCGCAGGCCTTCATGGATGTGGTGGCCGCGGTCGGCGTGCCGCCGGGTTCGCTCGACGTCGAACTCGCGGCCACGCCCGCCGAGTTCGCAGCCGCCGACGCGACGCTCGCGCAGCTGTTCCCCGACCGCCCGGCCCCCGGGTCAGCGGCCCCGCTCATCGTCCTCAACGACAACTCGGCCAGCGGCACGGCGCGGGCCTGGGGCACTGAAAAACTCGCGGGGCTCGCCCGCTGGCTGGCCGAGCGGGTGCCGGCGGCGCGGATCCTCGTGCATTGCGGTCCGGCCGACCGGGAGCAGGCCCGAGCCGTCGCGACGCGGGCCGCCCATCCCGCCGTCGCCGGCCTGCACGACATCGCCGAGCTGCCGATCGGCCTCTCGAAGGGCATCTTCGCCCGAGCGGCGCTCGTCGTCTCGAGCGACTCGGGGCCGAGGCACATCGCCGCCGCGTTCAGCGTACCGACGGTCGCGCTCATCGGCCCGACCGATCCCCGGCTGGGCCGCTCCGCCCCGGAGCGGTGCGTCGAGATCCGCCGCGACCTGGCCTGCTCCCCGTGCGGCAAGGCCGAGTGCCCGCTCGGCCACCACGACTGCCTCCGGCTCGTCACGGTGGACGAGGTGGGCCGAGCCGCGCTCGATCTGCTCGAACGATTCGCCGATCCCGCCTGCCTCGCCGGCTGAGCGGAGGTATGCTTCGCTCCCCGTCCAAACCCTCGCCGGAGCCCACACGATGACGCAGTTTCTCGGCATGCTGGCGGCGATCGCGCTGACCGCCCTCTGCTGGGGCGTGTACGGCCCCGTGATTCATGAGGGTCAGACGCTGATGGACTCGCGGCTGCGGCCCTTCATGTGCGTGGGCGCGGCCTACTTCCTGATCGCCGTGATCGTGCCGGCCGCTCTTCTGGCCCGCGGCGGTGAAAAGGGATCGTGGACCATGACGGGCTTGCTCTGGAGCCTGCTCGCCGGTGCCTGCGGCGCGCTCGGGGCCCTCGGGGTGATCCTGGCGCTCGCCGCCGGTGGCAAGCCGATCTACGTGATGCCGCTGGTCTTCGGCGGTGCCCCGGTCGTCAACACGCTGCTCTCGGCCTCTCTCAACCGGGCCTTCTCGCAACTCAAGGCTCCCTTCCTCGCCGGACTGCTGCTCGTGATCACGGGCGCGGTCACGGTGCTCATCTTCAAGCCTCAGCCGCCGGCCCACGAGGCCCAGGCCGCGACGGCCCAGGCCGGCGAGGCGACACCCGCCGCCGCTGAGCCGCGGCCCACCGACACCGCGGCCGGCAAGGCTGCCAAGGCGATCGACAAGCGAACCGAACGCTTCGTCGAAGTGCTGCTGGCCGTGGCCCTGACCGTGCTCTGCTGGGGCGCCTACGGGCCCGTTCTCCACAAGGGGCAGATGGCGATGCAGGGCAGCCGGCTGCGGCCGCTCCTCTGCATCGGCCTGGCGTACTTCCTGATCGCGGTGCTCGTGCCGCTCGGTTTGCTCGGGCCGCTCGGTGACTCCGGCAGCTGGAACGTCGGCGGCGTGCTCTGGGGGATCGGGGGGGGCACGCTCGGGGCGCTCGGGGCCCTCGGCACGATCCTCGCCTTCACCCTCGGCGGCAAGCCGTTCACGGTGATGCCGGTCGTCTTCGGCTGCGCCCCGGTGATCAACACACTGACCTCGTGTTTGCTCCAGGGCACGCCCCTGGCCAACCTCAGCCCGTTCTTCCTGGCCGGGATGCTGATCGTGGGCGTCGGGGCCGCGACGCTGCTCGCCTTCGGCCCCCGCGGCCACGCGCCAAAGCCGGCCTGACCCCTGATGCCCGCCGGTCGCGGCCTCGCGCCGCGGCCGGTCAATAGTCTTCCGAGACCTGCGCGGCTTGCCAGAGTTCGTCAAACTTGGCCCGGACGAACGGATTGAGTTGTCCGGTGTAACTCCGGGGCAGCGCGTTTACGCGGATCAACTGGATTGCATCCGCCAGATCCTGAAGTCGATGGGCGGCCGTCATTCCACTGGCGATCTTCAACTCGAGCAACGACACCAGATTGACGTAGGGCACACTCTCATCACGAACTTCCCGCACTGATTCCGGGGCCGGAAACGAGACCGGCTTGGGCCTGCCATCGCCCGGGTAATCACCCACGATCAGCACGTCGACTTTGACTCCGTTCGACGTGTCGCGAAAACCCTTCGATCCTTCGAACAGATCCAGCCATCCGTGACCGATCCATCGGTCCTTGAACCGAACCAGGTCTTCTCGTCGCAGCAGGACATCCACGTCGGCCGTCGTTCTGCGGTGGCCATGCGCATTGGCAGCCATTGCTCCGGCGATCGCAAAAGGAATTCCCAGGTCGCCTAACGTCTGGGCCAGCCTTCGCATCGTGTCATGGACTGGCGACCGCTCCATCATGAAGTCATCCACTCGTCTGGCGATTTCAAGCATCGTGTCCATGTCCCAAGTTTAGCTCCGTCGAGGAGGACTGGCGACGAGCACGGATTGGCTCAATCCGGCGCTCAAGTGCCGCGGACGTGGCCGAACCAGGCCACGTGGTGCCGCGGCGCGAACTGCACGCCGAGCCGCGCGCACTCCGACTCGAGCCAGGCGGCCGTCCGGGCGAGTTCCTCGGCCGAGCGGCCCTGCGGCATGAGACAGACGCGGTCCGCCGTGACGCCGCCGGTGCCGAGCCCAAGATCCGCGAGCCAGGCGATCGCTTCGGCCAGGTCGGTGGGCGAGTCGATCACAAACTTCAGCTGGTAGGGCCCGGCGGCCATCAAGGCCCGCAGCACGTCATCCCGCCGCCGCGCCGCCTCGTGCCGCCGGGCCCAGCCCCCCGCCGTGTCAGGCGCAGGCCCCGACGAGGCGAGCTTGGGGCTGATCGACATCAGGTCGGCGAGCGGCTCGGAGCGCGGCACCCCGACCCCCTCCGGCAGCACCGTGCCCGCGGTCTCGACCGTGACGTGCCAGCCCTCGCGGCGCAGCATCCGACAGAGTTCCACGGCCTCGGAAAACAGGAGCGGCTCACCGCCGGTCACGACCGCATGCCGCGGCGGCAGCGACCGCACCCGCTCGAGAATCTCCCCCACGGCCAGCGACTCCCCCTCCGGCTCCCACGAGGTGTAGGGCGTGTCGCACCACACGCACCGCAGGTTACAGCCACTGGCGCGGACGAACGTACTGGGCGTGCCGGCCAGCAGTCCCTCCCCCTGCAGCGACGCAAAAATCTCCGCGACGTTCATGCTTTACGCCCTCCGGGCCATCCATGGCCCCGGCGGGCTTCGCGGCCCTTCGGCCGCCGGCCGCACCTCCGGGCGTCGGTGTTCGTGCGACCGCGAGGGGTTGCCGGTTCCCTGGAGCCGGCGTTGCTGGCCGAGCGGAGCCAGGATGGCGAAGCGAGGCCAGCATCGAGCGAGCGAAGGGCAGGCGGGCACCGATCCGCGCAGCGGATTGGTCGCGTAGCGAGCGTCCGGGCGACAGGGACCGGCAACCCCTCGCCTGCGTCACCCACGACTCGCAATGAGACGCCGCACCGACGTTGAACGATCGTCATGCCACAAACCGCTCCACCCGCGGGTCGGAGAGCCCCGCCGCCGCGAAGCCGGCCGCCCGCAGCAGGCAGGAGTCGCACCCGCCGCAAGGGCGGCCGCCGGCGAGCGGGTCGTAGCAACTCGTCGTCAGGCCGTAGTCCACGCCCAGGGAGTGGCCGAGCCGGATGATCTCGGCCTTGGAGAGGGTGACGAGCGGGGCCAGAATCCGGGGTGCGTGCCCCTCGACGCCCGCCCTGGTGCCGACCGCGGCGAGCGTCTCGAAGGCGGCCAGATACTCGGGCCGGCAGTCGGGGTAGCCGCTGTAGTCGATCGCGTTGACGCCGAGCACGATGGCCTCCGCGCCGCGGGCCTCGGCGAGCGCCAGCGCCAGCGAGAGGAAGACGGTGTTTCGCGCGGGCACGTAGGTGACCGGGATGCCGTGGGCGATTGCAGCGTCGGAGCGGCCTTTGGGAACTGCGGCGGCCGGGTCCACGAGCGCACTCCCCCCGAAGGCCGCCAGATCCACGGCGAGCACCACATGGTCGGTGATCCCGAGCGAGCGGGCCACGTCGCGGGCCGCGTCCAGCTCGACGGCGTGCCGCTGGCCGTAGGCGACCGAGAGGGCCGTAAGCGTGTGGCCCCGGGCGAGGGCCCAGGCGGCGGCCGTGGCGGAGTCGAGGCCGCCGGAGAAGAGCACGACGGCCCGGCGCGGCCCCGCAGCAGCCCCGCCCTGCCCCGCCGCAACGGCCGTGTCTATCGTGGAAGCGATCTTCATGGCACACTCACAACCATCATGAATCACCAGCCGCCTTCCCGCGACCAGCTCGAGACCTTTGCCAACCAGTTCCCGGCCCGCGATTATCTGATCGAGCACATCTGTCCGGAGTTCACGAGCATGTGCCCGAAGACCGGCCAGCCCGACTTCGGCACGCTTACCTTCCGGTATGTGCCCGACCGGATTTGCGTCGAGCTCAAGAGCCTCAAAATGTACCTCCAGGCCTTCCGCAACGAAGGCATCTTCTACGAGAACGTCACCAACCGCATCCTCGACGATCTGGTGGCCGTGCTCGCCCCCCGGCGGCTGACCCTGGTGGCGGAGTTCACGCCCCGGGGCGGGATCCGCTCGCGGATCGTCGTCTCCCACCCGGCAGGCGACCACCTGCACCCCGTTCCCTGATCCGCCGCCCCGAGGAGTGCCTCATGCCCGCCCCCCAGGTCCTGCTCTCCGCCCTCGCCGACGAGGCCGCCTTCCACCTCACGGCCGTCGAGCAGTTCTCGGCCCTGGCGGCGCTCGGTCTGGAGTACTACTCGCTCCGCCACATCGACGTGGGCAAGGGCGTGAAGAACGTGATGAAGCTCACGCTCGGCGAGATCCAGAAGATCCGCCACCTCGAGGACGAGTACGGCCTCAATGTGGCCTCGATCGCCTCACCGATCGGCAAGGTGAAGCTCGTGGACAAACCTGACGGCACGAAGAACGCCCACGTGCCCTTCAAGCAGTATCTCGCCAAGGACGTGGCCAGAGCCTGCGAGCTGGCCCATGCCTTCGAGACCAAACTGATCCGCGGCTTCTCGTTCTATCCCCCGCGGGACGCCGACCCTGCCGACTACCTCGAGCAGGCCGTCGACCAGATCGGTCGGGTCGCCGAGGCCTGTCACCGATCCGACCTGACCTTCGGCTTGGAGGTGGAGGCCAACCTCGTCGGCCGCACGGGGCAGCTGCTCGCCGAGATCCACCGCCGGGTGAACCACCCCGGCTTGGTGCTCGTCTTCGACGCCGCCAACCTGATCGTGCAGGGCTTCTCGACCGCCGAGGTCTGGAAGCAGTGGCAGGCGATGAAGCCCGGCCTGGGCTGGGTGCATGTCAAGGACTACCGGCCGATGAAGGCCGCGGCCCGCGGCAAGCACGTCGAGGAGGACAAACTCGCCAACTTCGTGCCGGCCGATCTGGGGGCCGGCGGCCACGAGAAGATCCTGGCCGACCTGGGCACGATGCTGCCCGCGCTCACCAAAAAGCTCACCCGCCGCGGCATTCCCGGGGTGTTCGTCGATCTCGAGCCCCACGTCCGCGGCGGCGGCCAGTTCGGCGGCACGAGCGGCCCCGACGGCATGGGAATCGCGCTCCGCGGTCTGTGCCGTGTGCTGGACAAGGCGAAGGTGGGCTATCACCTGCGAGACTTCGACGACCTGCTCGCGGCGCGCGGGCTGTGACTGGCACGGGCAACCCCGACCCACCGTACTCGCAAGCGCGCCCGGCCCCAAGCCACACCATGAGCGACACGACCGAGCCAGGCAGTTACTTCGTCGCCAACTACCCGCCGTTCTCGCGGTGGACGACCGACGCCGTGCCGGAGGTGCTCGCCACCTTCGATCGGCCGGCCACGGCGGCGCCGCTCGGGCTCTACCTGCACGTGCCCTTCTGCCGCAAGCGGTGCAAGTTCTGCTACTTCCGCGTCTACACCGACGTGGCGGCGGCCGACGTCGAGCGGTATTCGCAGGCGCTCGCCGCCGAGGCGGCCCTGGCGGCGGCCCGGCCGGCGGTCTCGGGCCGACCGCTCCGCTATGTCTACTTCGGCGGCGGCACGCCCTCGTTCCTCTCGGTCAAGCAGCTCGAGCGGCTGGTGGCGGGGATCCACGCCAACTTCGGCTGGGATGACGCCGAAGAGGTGACCTTCGAGTGCGAGCCGGGCACGCTCTCGGAGCCCAAGGTGAGGGCGCTCAAGGCGCTGGGCATGACCAGGATCTCGCTGGGCGTCGAGAACTTCGACGATCGTGTGCTGGAGGCCAACGGCCGGGCCCATCTCTCGGCCGAGATCCTCCGGGCCTGGGAGTGGATCAAGGCGGCCGAGTTCCCGAGCACCAACGTCGATCTGATCGCGGGGATGGCGGGCGAGACCTTCGATTCCTGGCAGGCCACGATCGAGAAGACGCTCGCGCTCGAGCCCGACAGCGTGACGATCTACCAGCTGGAACTGCCCTCCAACACCGTGTTCGTGCGCGATGCCAAGGACGGCGGCGGCACGGTGCCCGTGGCCGATTGGCCGACCAAGCGGCGGTGGGTCGATTGGGCCTTCGACCGGTTCCTGGAACGGGGCTATTCGGTCTCGAGCGGCTACACGCTCGTCCGCGATCCGGCCCGCGTCCACTTCCGGTATCGCGACATGCTCTGGGAGGGGGCGGATCTCGTGGCCCTGGGCGTGGCGAGCTTCGGCCACCTCTCGGGCGTGCACTATCAGAACGAGCCCCACTGGGAGCCCTACCTCGCGGCCGTTGAAGTGGGCCGGCTGCCGATCCACCGCGGCCTGGCGGTCTCGCGGCGGGAGTTGCTCGTGCGGGAACTCGTGCTGCAACTGAAGCGGGGCCGGCTCGACGCGGCCCGGCTGCGGGAGAAGTTCGGCGTCGATCCGCTCCGGGAGTGGGCCGACGTCTGGGCCCGGCTCCAGTCCCAGGGGCATCTGGCGCAGGTCGCTCCCGAGCCGGTGCTCACCCGGCAGGGACTGCTTCAGGTCGATTCGCTTCTCCCCGCCTTTTTCCCGAGCGTCTGAGCGCTGCCCCACTGTTCGGGTCGTATTTGTTAGGCTCCAGCGGTCGGTTTCGTTAGGAAACGCCCTGGATCGCGGTTTTCCCGGTACCCGCCTGGCACCCCGCGGGGGGTGCTCCCGCGACCCCCGGTGAGAATCATCCCGTGCATCGAGCCGTCCTCCGCGTGCCCCCCTCGACCACCGATACCGAGCGACTGGCCTGCCCGGCATCCAAGCCTCTGCGGGATCGGCTCCGGGCAGTGGCTGCCGATCTCGCCGCCCCGTGGCGAACCGACGGCGTGCCGAGCGGCGTGAAGTCGGCTGCCGGCCTCCGGCAGCAGGCGGCGCTGCTGGCGGGGCGGGCGGGCGGGTCGCAAGACCATGTCGGCTGGATGATGGTCACGCTGGTGTCCGAATACTGGAGGGGTCGGCTCGCCGCCCTGCCGTCGGGACGCAAACTGCTGCTCTTGCCCGACTGCCCGCTCTGCCCGAGCGACGACCACGAGGCCGGCGGCGTGCCGGGTACGTGCGGCCCGGGCTGTGGCATCGCCACGATCTGGGCGGCGGCCCGCGACAGCGGCTGGACGGTCGAGCCGACTGCCCGCGCCGTGTCGGCCATCGGCTCGCTCTTGGCCGGGCAATATGATGGCGTGCTCGGCGTGGCGCGGCTCCGTGATCTGGAAAAGGCATTCGGGATGCTGCCCGCCTTCGCGCTGCCTGTCGCCGCGGTGCCCTACCAGCCGCTGGCCGCCGGCCGCGAACGGCCCGCCTCCTGCGCCGCCGCTTTGGCCGCCGAGGCGATCGACGTGGAGTGGGTGATCGGCCTGCTGGGAGTCGCAGGCGGGGCCGCGGCGCCCGTGGGCGACTATCTGCCGCTCTTGCGTGAAGCCGCCGAGATGTTCACGCCCGCGTCCTTGGCCGCTCTCGCGGACCGGCTCGGCCTGACCGGCCTGCTCGGCACCGGTGCCGCCGGCCTGGCGGCAGGTCTTCCCCCGCTCGATGCGGCCGCTGCGATCTCGGCCGACTTCCTGGCCCGGGGGGGCAAGTTCCTCCGGCCGTTCATCACCCTGGCGGCGTTCGATGCGGTGGCGGCCGACCGCGCAGAACCGGGCACCGCGATCGGCGGCGACGTCGCCGCCTCCCGGGAGGCGGTCCGAGCGGCAGCCGTCGCCATCGAGGTCTTCCACAAGGCCTCGCTCGTCCACGACGACATCGAAGACGACGATGCGATGCGGTACGGGCGGTCCACGCTCCACGTCGAGCGGGGCCTGCCCTCGGCACTCAATGCCGGCGACTATCTGCTGGGCGCCGGCTACCGGATCGTCTCGTCACTCCCGGGCGTGGCGGCCGAGCCGCTCCGCGACGCGGTCGCGATCCTGGCCGACGCCCATGTCCGCCTGGCGAGGGGCCAGGGAGCCGAGCTCTGGTGGCGGGATGCCGCCGGCCGGCGGCTCACGGCCGCGGAAGCTCTGGCGATCTACGGGCTCAAGACGTCGCCCGCCTTCGAGGCCGCCATCGCGATGGGCATCCGCCTCGCGGGCGTCGCCCCGGCTGCCGCGGCCGCGATCGACCGCTACTCGCTCCACGTGGGCACCGGCTTCCAAGTGCTCAACGACCTCAAGGACTGGGAGGGCGACCTGGAGAACGACCGCCGCGCCGCGGGCGACCTGCTCGGGGGTCGCCCCACGCTTCTCTGGGCGCTGGCGCTGGAATCGCTGAGCGACGCCGATCTGGCCCGCCTGCGGGCGATCGCAGGCCAGTCGCTGCGGCCCGATTTGACCACCGCGGCTGCGGCCCGCCTGCTCGATGAGGCCCGGGGCCTGTATGCCAAGGCCGGCGTCGTGTCCCGCGCTCGGGCGGTCGCCACCGAGCAGCGGCGGCTCGCCGCCGACGCGATCGCCGGCTGC
Organism: Pirellulales bacterium; assembly: GCA_044355515.1. Classification (GTDB taxonomy): domain Bacteria; phylum Planctomycetota; class Planctomycetia; order Pirellulales; family UBA1268; genus QWPN01. The sequence continues at coordinate 11,855 of JBIKXY010000020.1, read as the reverse complement.
CGGCTGCCCCGGCTGCGGGAAGTGCTCGAGTTTCTCCTCGACTTGGCCGTGCCCGAGCCGGCCGACCCGCCATGAGCGCAGCGGACGGCGGAGCCGCTCCGGCCCGCGGCCGGGAACTGATCAGGGTCTTTCACTCCGACAGCGGGCCGTTCGGCCGCCTCCGTCTGGCCGCCCCCGAGTCGGTTCCCGCGGCCGCCCGGCAACTCCTCGACCACCGCAGCCACATGACGGTGGCCATGGAAAGGCGGCACGGTCCGGTGCGGCTGGCGGTGGTCGATCGCCGCGACGATCCCTCCGGCCGCTACGCCCGGGAAATCCTCCTGCACGCGGCCGACGGCCGCGTGGTGCAGCACGGCATCGTCCGGATAGACCTGCGGCGACTGGGGGCCGAGATCGCCACGGCGATTCGCGGCGAGTCGATTCCGCTGGGCAGGATTCTGCTCGCCGCCGGCCTGCTCCGCGACGTGCATGACGTGGCCCTGTTGGAGATCGAGCCCGGACCGCACCTGCAGCGGCTGTTCGGCACCGCCGCAGCGACCGTGTACGGCCGGGTCGCCACCATCGACCTCGACGGCGTGCCCGCCGTCGAACTGCTGGAGATCGTGGCTCCCGACCCGCCGCGGTGATGGGCCAGGCGGCTTGGCGTGACTCGGGGAAGCAGGATTTTCACCGGTTTCGGCGGACGGGCGCAAAGGCATGGGGCCGTGGCAGTTACGGTGAACGAGTCGATATTGACTCGCTGCGCAAGCCATCTGTAGAGTTGGGGTGTCTGGCAAGGATGGTCCGCAGGAACGCGGTTGGTGGAACTGGATTCCCCCTTCCCTCCCCTGCCCGCCTCAGCGGCCCTTCCGCCCGGCAGGATGTTCCGGTTTTCCGGCCGGTGTTCCAGGAGCCACCCGTGGGCATGGAGTGCGACGCGAGTGGCGACCGCTGGGCAACCGGGGCATTCAACGTGACCGATTCGTGGCAAGGAGGCCTAGGCGGTTCGGGATCTCTTCTTCGGTGAGGAGTCTCAGGCCGTCGTTTTGACTAGCCCACCACGGCTAGGGAGAGGGTGGTAAGGCACATGCAGAAGACCGTGTATACGACCGGCGAAGCCGCCAAGATCTGCAAGGTGAGTCAGCAGACGATCATCCGCTGCTTCGACTCCGGACAGTTGAAGGGATTCCGCGTGCCGGGCAGCCGGTTCCGCCGGATTCCACGGGACCAGTTGTTCATGTTCATGCGAGACAACGGAATCCCCACCGACGCGCTCGAGAGCGGTCGGCGGAAGATTCTCGTCGTCGACGACGACCAGGATCTCGTCGAACTGATCACCGACGTGCTCGAGCGGGACGGCCGCTTCGAGACCCGGAGCGTCAACAACGGGTTCGACGCCGGAATGATGGTCAAGGACTACCGGCCCGACCTGATCGTGCTCGACGTGATGCTGCCCGACATCAACGGCAAGGAAGTCTGCCAGCGGGTTCGCAGCGATTCGACCATGGATGATGTGCGCATCATCTGCATCTCGGGGATGTGCGAGCCCGACAAGATCGAGGATCTCAAGGCCTCGGGTGCCAACGAGTTTCTCCAGAAGCCGTTCGAGGCCGAGGTGCTCGTGGACCGGATCTGCAGCCTGCTCGACATCGAGACGGGCGTGGCTGGTTCCGGATCCTGACCCGCGACCCGTACGCATCATCAACGAGACCGCCCGCGCCCCGCCCGGGGGCGCGGGCGGTCGCATGTTCACCCCGGTCAGGGAAGCCGACCCGATGAACACCGACGGCCACCTTCGTGGTCCGCTCCCAGGACCGCCAACCGCCGCGGGCGATTCGGGGCTGGCCCTCGCGTTGCCAGGCGGGGCGACTCTCCTGCCGATCTCGCCGGCCGGCTGCCTGGCGGTGGCGCGGGCCGTTGTGGCCGGGATGGCGGCCGACAGCCGGCGCTGGGCGGCCGCCTGGAAACTGGCCGGCGACGATCCTGCCGTGGCCGCCTGGCTGTCAGCCGAGGGCATCGGCCGCGAGCCGAATCCGGATCCGGCCGACCGCGGCGGGTTTCCGCAGATTCTGGCTCGCCTCAGGCACGCGCTCGTCGAGTCTGCTCGCCCGTCGCACCGCCGCGGCGACGCAGCCGCGGCCGTGGCCGGCCTGCTGCAAGACGCCCTGGCCGCAGCCGAAAAACATCTCGCGCTCGCGGCACGGTTCGAGGAGCGAGTGGCCGAAGCCCGGCTCGAATCGCTGCGGGAGCTGGCCTATGGAGCGGGGCACGAGATCAACAATCCGCTGGCCAACATCGCCGCCCGGGCCCAGGCACTCTTGCTCGACGAACGCGAACCGGAGCGTCGCCGGCGGCTGGCCACGATCGTGGACCAGGCTTTCCGTGCCCGCGACATGATCGGAGGCTTGATGCTGTTCGCCCGGCCGCCAAAACCGGAACCGGCCGAGACGACGGCCGACGAGGTGCTGCGGCCGGTGATCGAGGGGCTGGCCTCGCGTGCGGCCGTCCGCGCCATCCGTCTGGAATACAGCCCCGCGCCCATGCCGGTTCGGCTGCTCGTCGATCCGACGCAGGTGGGTGAGGCCCTGCGCATGCTCGCGACCAACGCGGTCGAGGCCGTCGATGACGGAGGACTGGTGCAACTCGGGGCGTGGGGCGACGCCCTCGGCTCCCGGGGCCGGATCGTCGTGGAGGACGACGGCCCCGGCATGAGCCCGGAGGCGGCCGCGCGGGCCTGCGACCCCTTTTTCAGCGGCCGCGAGGCGGGCCGCGGCATCGGGCTGGGGCTGCCCAAGGCCCGCCGCCTCATCGAGTCGAGCGGCGGCAGCCTGGCGATCGATTCGCAGCCCGGCCGCGGCACCCGCTGCGTCATCGACCTGCCCGCCGTTTCGCCCGCCTGATGGCGACCGCCGTCAAACTTCGCCCATGTTGCCTCGGGTGACACGCCAGTCATCACGCCCTGCGGCGGCGAGCCTGCAGCGGACGTGATCGGTCGCTTCGTCCCTTGTCGCTGCGGGGCCGTTTCTCGTATCCTCCTCACAAAACCGGAATCTGGCAGAGGCGATGGATCGCTGATCACTGCCGCTCCACAGGGATGGATGCATGACTTTCACCGGATCCGAAGCCGGTCTAGCGGACCAGGCCAACCGCGGCATTGAAGTGGCTCTTCCGCCGGCCCGCCCCGCCGGCCGACGCTTGCCCGGAGACTGGCGCGGAGCGGAAGCGGCCGCGCCCCCCCGCGACACGGTCGGTGCAGCCGCGACCACACGACTCACCGCCTCCACCACCGACTGGCTGCGGCAGCGGCAGGCCGCCGACGGCCACTGGAGGGGACCGCTCGAGGGCGACACGATCCTGGAGAGCGAATACCTGCTGCTGCTCGCCTGGGCCGACCGCCTGACAGGCCCGGTCGTGGCAGCCGCCGCGCGGCGAATTCTGGCCGAACAGTTACCCGCGGGCGGCTGGGCCATCTATCCGGGCGGCCCGGTGGACGTGAGCGCCAGCGTCAAGGCCTACCTCGCGCTCAAGCTCACCGGCCACGATCCCAACTCGCCGCCGCTGCGGCGGGCCAGGGCGGCGATCGCGGCCGCCGGCGGCCCCGCGGCGGTGAACAGTTTCACCAAGTTCTACCTCGCACTGTTGGGTCAGATGCCCTACTCGGCCTGTCCCGCCGTGCCGCCCGAGATGGTGCTCCTGCCCGACTGGTTCCCGGTCAATCTGCATCGCGTCTCGGCCTGGTCGCGGACGATGATCGTGCCCTTGTCGCTGATGTGGGCCTTCAAGCCGGCCCGCCGGATCCCGCCGGCCCGCGGGATGGCCGAGCTGTTCGCCGACTCGCCGGCCGCGATCCCGCCGGTCCGCCAGGGGGGCTGGGCGGTCTTCTTCCGCGGCGTGGATCGGGTCATGAAGGCCTGCGAGGCGGTCGGCTTCGTGCCGCTGCGGGCCCGGGCCGTGCAGGCCTGCCGCCGCTGGATGATCGAACGGCTCGACGGCAGCGACGGGCTGGGAGCGATCTTTCCGCCGATCGTCTGGAGCATCATCGGTCTGCGGGCCCTCGGCTGCGACGACGATTCGCCCGAGGTCCAGGAAGGCTGGCGGCAGCTCGAGCGGCTGGTGGAGCGGGAGCCCGACGGCTCGGTGCGGGTCGAGCCCTGCCGCTCTCCCGTCTGGGACACGGCGATCACCGTCATCGGACTGATGGAGGCCGCGGTTCTGCCTGGCCACGCGACGCCGGCCGCAGACCGGGTGGCAGCCGCCCGGGGAGTGGATTGGCTGCTCGCGAACGAGCTGCGACAGGCCGGCGACTGGACCCGCGGCCTGCCGCACGCCGAGCAGGTGCCCCCGTCGGGCTGGTGCTTCCAATATGCCAACCGCTTCTATCCCGATGTCGATGACACCGCGATGGTGCTGGTGGCCCTGGCGACCTGGCGCCGGGAATCGCCGCCGGACGACCAACCGGCCGCGCGGCGGCGCGCCGCGCGGGTGGACGCGGCGATCGCTCGGGCCCGACGCTGGCTGGAGGCGATGCAGAGCGCCGACGGTGGCTGGGGCGCGTTCGACCGCGACAACGACATGGAACTCCTCTGCAAGGTGCCCTTCGCCGACCACAACGCGATGATCGACCCCAGCACGCCCGACATCGCCGGACGGGTGCTGGAGGCCTTCGGCAAGACCGGCTGGCGCGTGGGCCACCCGGCCGTCGATCGCGGCGTCGCCTATCTGCGGCGGACCCAGCAGGCGACCGGCTGCTGGTTCGGCCGCTGGGGCGTGAACTACATCTACGGCACCTGGCAGGCCCTCGAGGGGCTGCGGGCCGTGGGCATCAGAACCGACGACCCGCTCGTGAGCCGGGCGGCCGAGTGGCTCGAGGCCTGTCAGCAGCCCGATGGCGGCTGGGGCGAGTCGCCGGAGAGTTACGCCGACCCCGACCTGGCCGGTGTCGGCCCTGTCACGGCCTCGCAGACGGCCTGGGCGATCAAGGGGCTGGTGGCTGCGGGCCGGGCCGATTCGACCGCGGTCGCCCAGGGCATCCGCTGGCTCGCCGACCGGCAGGAGCCCGACGGCTCGTGGGAGCAGCGGGAGTTCACTGGCACCGGCTTTCCGCTCGTGTTCTATCTTCGCTACCACTACTACCCGATCTCGTTCCCGCTTCTGGCGGTCGCCCGGGTCGCAGCGGCGACAGGCCGGCAAGGACGGCCGTCATGAGCGTTCCCGTCGGGCAGATGCTGGCGGTGCTGCGGCATGTGGCCGTGCAGCGGCTGCGGGGCAACGCCCGCTACCCGCTCGTGCTGATGCTCGAGCCCTTGTTTCGCTGCAACCTGGCCTGCGGCGGCTGCGGCAAGATCCAGCATCCCGCCGAGATCCTCCGCTCGCACCTGACCCCGGAGCAGTGCTTCAAGGCGGTGGACGAGTGCGGGGCCCCGATGGTTTCGATTCCCGGCGGGGAGCCGCTCCTCCACCCGCAGATCGAAGAGATCGTGGCGGGGATCGTGGCCCGAAAACGCTATCTCTACCTCTGCACCAACGCGCTCAAGCTGGAGGAGATGCTGCCCCGGTTCCGGCCATCGCCCTACCTCGCCTTCTCGGTGCACCTCGACGGCCCGAAGGAGGAGCACGACCATGCCGTCTGCCGCGAAGGCGTGTACGAGACGGCCGTGTCGGCGATCCGGGCCGCCCGCCGGGCGGGCTTCCGGGTGACGACCAACTCCACCTTGTTCACCGACGCCGACCCGGACCGCTGCCGCAGGTTTTTCGACGACGTGATGGCGCTCGGCGTCGAGGGGATGATGATCTCGCCGGGCTACTCCTATTCCAAGGCGCCCGACCAGAGTCACTTTCTGCCCCGGGAGCGGAGCCAGAATCTGTTTCGCCGGATTCTCGCCGACCCACCCCGCCGCTGGCGGTTCAACCAGTCGCCGGTGTTTCTCGAGTTTCTGAAGGGCAACTGGGATCTCGAGTGCCGCCCTTGGGGCACGCCCACCTTCAACCTGTTTGGCTGGCAGCGGCCCTGCTACCTGCTCGACGAGGGCTACGCCAAGAGCTTCCGGGAACTCATGGAGGAGACCGACTGGGACGGCTACGGCCGGGCCAGCGGCAATCCCAAGTGTGCCGACTGCATGGTGCACTGCGGCTACGAGCCCGCGGCGGTGGAAGCCACGTTCGGATCGGTGGGCGGTCTCTTGGCCACGGCCCGGCTGATGCTCTTCGGGCCGCCGCGAGCCCGGCCGGCCGACCTGCCCGAGACAGGCCCCGCGGCCGCCGGGATGCGGCTCCAGCCCAACGGCCTGCCCGCCTTGCCGGTGATCGATCGCGTGGGCTGACCGCCCGGCGAGGGCTACAGCCCCTGCTCCCGCACGAGCCGGGCGGCGTCGAGGGCCGCCCCGCGGGCTCCGGCCGTGTCGCCGGCCGGCATGACATGGATCGGGAGATCGGCCTGCTCCTCCCGCTGCGTCGGCATGCCGGCGCGGATTTCCCCGACGAACCAGCCGCGGAAGGCCTCGTCGGTCTCCACGGCACCGCCCCCGACGATCAGGGCGTCGGGATCGAAGACGTTGATCATCTCGTCGAAGAACAGCCCCAGGGCCCGGGCCTGAATCTGGAAGATCGCCCGACAGACCGCATCCCCCCGCTCCGCCAGGCCCCGCACCCGCTTGGCGGCCTCGCCGATTTCGGCCACGGCGGCGAGCGGATGCCCGGGGTTGCGGGCGAGGAAGTGGGGCAGAAGCGTGCGCCGGATGGCCGTGAGCGAGCAGAGCGACTCGAGGTCGCCGGTGCGGCCGCAGTTGCACACGGGTTCGAGCCCGTCGAGGCCGGGAATGGACTGCCAGGGGAGCAGCACGTGGCCCAGTTCGCCGCCGAAGCCGTTGCGGCCGGTGACGACCCGGCCGCCGGTGATCACGCCACCGCCGAGGCCCGTGCCGATGATCGCCGACACGCTCGTGGCCCGGTTCTCCGAACCGAACACGGAAGCGTGGCCCCAGAGCGCGGCGGCGTTGCCGTCGTTGAGATACGTGACCGGCAGCCCGAGCCGCGCCTCCAGGCCGGCGCGGATGTCGTAGCCGGCCCAGTCGGGATGGACGAAGTTGGTCGAGCCGCGGCGGCTGAGCACGCCGGAAGCGCTCGCCGGGCCGGGGGTGTCGAGCCCGGCGGCCACGAGTTTCGAGATCGGGATGCCGGCCCGCCCGGCCGCCATCTCGAGGCCGGCGACGATCTGCCCCAGGCAGACCTCGGGCCCCTCGACGCTCCGGGCGGGATGCTCGCACAGCCCCTGGATCAAAAACTGGCCGCGCTCGTCGAGAAACGTGTAGTTGATCGCCGTGCCGCCGAGATCGATCCCGGCGACGACTTTTTCAGCGGGTGACACCTGGAAACTCTCCCCAGATCCGAACCGTGGAGCGTGAATCCTGCCCGATCCAAGCCCGCCGGAAAAGCCCTGTTTGCCAGTTGGCCGCCCCGATGGGCTCAGGCCCCCGGGGCAAACCCGCGCTTGATCCGGGCCGTGATCGCCCGCAGCCCGCGGGCCCGGAGCATGCCCAGCACGTCGGCGAGCCCGATCCGCTCGACCAAGTCCTCGGGGATCTCGGCCGCCTCCGCGGCCGGCCGGCCGGCCACGACTCCGCGCACCACCGCCACGAAGCCCTTCACCGTCGGCGCCTCGGGCGCCACATCGGCCACCAGGGTCGCGCCGCCGTCGGCCTCGGTTGTCATCCAGAGGAAGACCGGCGTCTGGCACTCGTGGATCCGCCCCTCGGCGGCGGCCTTCCGGGCCTCGTACTCAGGCGGCAGCGGCGGCAGGCCGGCGGCATATTCGACGAGCAGCTCCAGTTTCTCGCGGCCGTCGAGGTCGGCGAACTCCGCCACCACGTCCTCGATCCGCGACCCGACGTCGCCCATCTCAGGCGTCGGCCGTCGCCGGGGCGGCAGCGACCCCGCCCGGCTCGGCCCCCTTGGCGATCGGCACCCGCACGGCGTTGCCCCACTCGAGCCACGAGCCGTCGTAGTTCTTCACGTTGCCGAACCCGAGCAGATACTTGAGCACGAACCAGGTGAGGCTCGACCGCTCGCCGATCCGGCAGTAGGCGATCGTGGGCGACCGCCGCTTCATCTTCAGCTCCTTGAGATAGAGCTGCTCGAGTTCCTTGGCGGTCTTGAAGGTGCCGTCGTCGTTGCAGTTCATCGGCCAGGGCACGTTGAGGGCCCCCGGCACGTGGCCGCCGCGGACGGCGCCCTCGTTGGGGTAGTCGGGCATGTGCATCCGTTCGCCGCGGTATTCCTCGGGGCTGCGGACGTCGAGCAGCTGCTTGCCCGCCTTGCAGTGCTTGAGCACCTCGTCTCGGAGGGCCCGGATCGAGCCGTCCTGCTCGCTGGCCGCGTAAGTCGCCCGGGGGTATGAGACCCGCTCGGTGGACCAGGGCCGGCCGTCGAGCTCCCACCGCTTCCGGCCGCCGTTCATGATCCGGCAGTCCTGGTGGCCGTAGAGCTTGAACACCCAGAAGGCGTAGCAGGCCCACCAGTTGTTCTTGTCGCCGTAGAACACGACCGTCGTGTCGTTGGAAATCCCCCGCTCGGCACAGAGCCGCTCGAACGCAGCCCGGTCGATGTAGTCCCGCTGGACGGCGTCCTGGAGGTCGGTCTGCCAGTCGATCTCGACGGCCCCGGGCACGTGCCCCTGCACGTAGAGCGCCCGATCCTCGTCCGACTCGACGACGCGCACCTTGGGGTCGGTCAGATGCTCGGCCACCCACTCGGTCGAGACGAGCACGTCGGGCTGGGCGTAGGCGGGCATGGCGACACTCCTCGGGGTCTGGTCTGGCCGCCCGACGGCAGACATCCGCGGCGGTCCTTGGCGATGGTAGTGCATCCCCTACCCGCCTGCAACGAGCCTCCATCGCGAGGCGGCGACCGAAGCGATACCATACGGATCTCCGTTTCTCCCCCCACGACCCCGCCGCGATCGGACTCTTCCCATGGGCGCCGCCTTCATCTTCCAGATCTCGCACCTGTTCAAGAAGTTCGGCCAGCGGGAGCTGCTCAAGGACATCAACCTCGCCTTCTATCCGGGGGCCAAGATCGGCCTCTTGGGCCGCAACGGCGCCGGCAAGAGCACGCTCATGAAGATCATGGCGGGCATCGACAAGGAGTTCGAGGGCGAGGCCCGGCTGGCCGACGGCTACACCGTCGGGTACCTGGAGCAGGAGCCCAAGCTCGACCCCACGAAGACGGTGTTCGAGAACGTGATGGACGCAGTGGACCACTCCCGGGCGGTGCTGCGGCGGTACGAGGAGATCAACACCCGCCTCGGCGAGCCGCTCGAGCCCGAGGAGATGGAGAAGCTCCTGGCCGAGCAGGCGACCGTTCAGGACGAGATCGACGCCAAGAACCTGTGGGACCTCGACCGGCAGGTCGAGATCGCGATGGACGCGATGAACCTGCCCCCGAGCGACTGGGCGGTGACAAACCTCTCCGGCGGCGAGCGGCGGCGGGTCGCCCTCTGCAAGCTCTTGCTCGAGAAGCCCGATTTGCTGCTGCTCGACGAGCCGACGAACCACCTCGACGCCGAGAGCGTGAACTGGCTGGAGCGGCATCTGGCCGAGTACCTGGGCACGGTGGTGGCGGTGACCCACGACCGCTACTTCCTCGACAACGTGGCCAAGTGGATCCTCGAGGTGGACCACGGCCGCGGCATCCCCTTCGAGGGCAACTACACCGCCTGGCTCGAGCAGAAGAAGGCCCGGCTGGAGCTCGAGGAGAAGCAGGCCAGCGCCCGGCAGAAGACGCTCGACAAGGAGCTCGAGTGGGTGCGGATGTCGCCCAAGGCACGGCAGGCCAAGAGCAAGGCCCGCATGGCGGCCTACGAGAAGCTGGCTGCCGAGCAGGCGGCCGTCCGCGACCAAGACATCGAGATCTTCATCCCGGCCAGCCGCCCGCTGGGCGACCAGGTGATCGACGCGGAGAACATCTCCAAGGCCTTCGGCGACAAGCTCCTGTTCGAGAACCTCTCCTTCCGGCTGCCCCCCGGCGGCATCGTGGGCATCATCGGCCCCAACGGCGCGGGCAAGACGACGCTGTTCCGGATGCTGGTGGGCCAGGAGCAGCCCGACACGGGCTCGATCAAGGTGGGGAGCACGGTGGATATCGGCTATGTGGACCAGAGCCGCGACGCGCTCGACCCGAACAAGACCGTGTTCGAGGAGATTTCCGGCGGCCACGACACGATCGAGCTCGGCAAGCGGACGGTGAACGCCCGCAGCTACGTGGCCAAGTTCAACTTCATGGGCCCCGACCAGCAAAAGAAGGTGGGGAAGCTCTCCGGCGGCGAGCGGAACCGCGTTCATCTGTCCAAGCTGCTCCGGGGCGGGGCCAACCTGCTCCTGCTCGACGAACCGACCAACGACCTCGACGTGGACACGCTCCGATCGCTGGAGGAGGGCATCACGCACTTCGCCGGCAGTGTCGTGGTGATCACCCACGACCGCTGGTTCCTGGACCGCCTCGCGACCCACATCATCGCCTTCGAGGGAGACGGCTACGTGCACGTCTGCGAGGGCAACTTCGAGGTCTACGAGCGGAGCCGCAAGGAGCGGCTGGGGCTCGAGGCCGACGAGCCGCACCGGTTCCGCTACAAGAAGCTGCAGCACTGATTCCACGGCTGCAGGGGCATCCATGCCCCCTGCCCGCCGGCCGCACCTCCGGGCGGCCGTGCTCGTACGCGGAGTGGCGTACGCCGTCCGTTCAGACGAATCCGGGGCGTCGGAGCGGGCTGCGCTGGGCGGCGAAGTGGCGCGAAGACATCCGCAATCTCGCGGCCCGCGATACACTATGAACGCAATCGCCTTTTTTCGTTAATAGCGAAGGTCGCTCTGCTCAAGCCTGAAAAGAAGCCCCATGCACCGCGGAATGACCGGCTTTTACGAGGTTTCGGGGGACGGTCTGAAGCCTGTCCGCGGGTTCGTGAATCCTCGCGGAAGAGGCGAGCGATGGGTGATTCCGCCGCCTGGTTATCACGCCGACGCGGCCAGCCGGTTGGCCGGCCCGGTCAGGTAGGCCCGCACGGCCGCCTGCATCCGATCGACCTCGGCGAGAAATCCCGAGGCGGAGAGCCGATAGGCCTCCGGACCGGTCTCCACCTGGCGGAGCCGCACGAGTTGGCTCTGGAAGTGACGGATGCGGTCGAGCGTCGCTTCCAGTTCGGCGTCGGTCGTGATCGGGCTGTCGCCGGTGTTCATGCGCAAGGCTCCACGGGAAAGCAACTTCAGCCGCGTCCGCCCGGTGATGCCGTTCTCCCGGCACGCAGCTGCGGCAACGGGCAGCCCAAGGAGCCGAGTGATGCGCCCCTGCGACACGGCCCGGCACGGGAGAAAAGAAAGAGGCTCCGGTCGGAGTCGAACCGACGATGGCGGATTTGCAATCCGCTGCCTTAGCCACTTGGCTACGGAGCCGTATGTCTGCGGCCGGGAGGTTCCGGCTTTCGTCACGCTACGGCAGCCTGGGCGACCTGGTCAAGGTCTTCCGGCTGACGCGACCCGGCCGATCGTGCCTGAGAGGCGGATCGCCCGGGTCATGCCTAGGCATCGGCCAAAGGCCGCGGGCGTCTTCAATCGATCCTTTTTTCGGCCCGGACACCCTGTGATGGCCGCCCAAAACCGGGGGCGATATAGTCTCCGCTCGTCCTGGAGCCGATGGATTCCAGGCGGATGGCGGCACCCGCCGCGAGCCGCACCCCCCTGAGCGAGGAGTTTTGGCGATATGGCAAACGAGGGCACCTGCGACATCGGCCTGATCGGCCTGGCCGTGATGGGCGAAAACCTGGCCCTCAACATCGCCAGCCGGGGCTTCCGGATCGCCGTCTACAACCGCACCACCAGCGTCACCGACGC
>JBIKXY010000137.1:0-8084 GCA_044355515.1 Pirellulales bacterium | reverse complement strand
TCCGCTCGCCCTCGAGCCGCCCGCGGATGAGGTCGCCCCAGGGGTCGCTTCCCACCAGGCTCCCGGCCGCCACCGCGAGACCGAGCCGGGCCAGGGCGATGCCTGTGTTGCAGACGATCCCGCCGGTCGTGACCTCGATCGGCTCGACGTGCAACAGCCGGCCGCCGCCCACGGCCTGCCCCAGCGGCACCGGCCGCACCAGGATGTCGGCCACGCAGGTGCCCACCACGGCGGAGTCGAACCTTTTGCCCGCCGTCACGCGAGGATCTCCGTGATCACGTGGCCATGCACGTCTGTCAGCCGCCGCTCGATGCCGTTGTTGTAGAAGGAGAGCCGCGTGTGATCGAGGCCGAGCAGATGGAGGATCGTGGCGTGGAGGTCGTAGATCGTCGTCACCTGCTCGACGGCCTTGTAGCCGAACTCGTCGGTCGCCCCGTGGGAGAAGGCCCGCTTCACGCCCGCCCCGGCCAGCCAGACCGTGAAGCCGGAGGGATTGTGGTCGCGGCCGCTGGCGCCCTTCTGGAAGGTCGGCATCCGCCCGAACTCGGTCACGAAAGCCACGAGCGTGTCGGCCAGGAGGCCTCGGTCCTTCAAGTCGGCGAGCAGGCCCGCCACCGGCTGGTCGAGGATCGGACCGTGTACCGAATACTGCTTCACGAGCGACTTGTGGCCGTCCCAGTTGCCCACCCCCTCGCCCATCGCGTACGCCCCGTTGAAGAGTTGCACGAACCGCACCCCCTTCTCCACGAGCCGTCGCGCCAGGATGCAGTTGCGGGCGAACCGGGCCTTGAGCTGGTTCTGCGTGTCATCGGCGCCGTAGCGGGCGAGCGTGGCCGGCGACTCGTCGGAGAGGTCGGCGAGCCGGGCGGCGGAGAGCTGCATCCTCGCCGCGAGTTCGTAGGCGCTGATCCGGGCGGCCAGGTCGCCGTCACCGGGATGGCGGGCCAGGTGGGCCTCGTTGAGCCGCCGGAGAAACTCGCGGCCGGCCTGGTCGGCCTGCTCGGCAAGCCTGGTGGGCCGGGCCAGGTTCGCAATCGGCCGGTCGGCATTGAACGCGGTCCCCTGGAACACGGCCGGCAGGAAGCCGCTCTGCCATTGCCGCGGGCCCACCTGGGGCACGCCCCGCGGATCGGGGATCGCCACGAAGGCGGGCAGGTCGTCGCATTCGCTGCCCAGCGCGTAGGTGACCCAGGCGCCCATGCTCGGGAAGCCGTCGAGCGTGAACCCGGTGGCCATCTGGTTCTCGGCCGGCCCGTGGGTGTTGCTCTTGGCCGTCATCGAGTGGATGAAGCACATCTCGTCGGCGAGTTCGCCCAGCCGCGGCAGGAGATCGCTCGTCAGCTTGCCGCTCTCGCCCCGCGGCTTGAACTCCCACTGCGGCTTGATCAGGTTGCCCTGCTCCCCCTGGAACGTGATCAGCTTCCCGCCGCCGGGCGTGGGCATCGGCGTGTCGTGGAGCCGCACGAGTTCGGGCTTGTAGTCGAACGTGTCCAGATGCGAGACCGCCCCCGAGCAGAAGATCACCAGCACGTTCTTCGCCTTGGGGGCGACGTGGGGCGGCCGCGGCGCGGAGGGGCGAGCCGGATCGATCTGCGGCCGGATCGGCGGCCCGGCCGCCAGCAGCCGCTGCTGGTCGAGGAGCGATGCCAGGGCGATCCCGCCCAGGCCCGTGCCGCCCCAGTGGAGGAACGTGCGGCGATCGAGCAGGTGGCGGCCGGCGTGGGAGAGGGGATGATGCATCAATACACCGTGATGAACTCGCTGGCGTTGTAGAGGCTGCGGCACAGGATCGGCAGGCCGTGGGCCGTGACGAGCGCGGCTCCCGCCGCACGTTCATCGGCCGTGGCCTCCCGGCCGAAAGCGAGCACGACGGCTCGGGCCACCTGGCGGGCCGGCTCGGTTCCCGCCTCCTGCTCCACGCGGGCCGCGAACCGTTCGGCCTGGTCGAGGAGGAACTCGCCGTTGAGCATGTTGAGCGCCTGCAGCGGCGTGGTGCTCACGGTGCGGGCCGGCTGGGCCTGTCCGGCGTCGGGACAGTCGAAGGCGCCGAAGAACGTGTCGAGCTCCGCCCGCGGCTTGGCCTGGTAGACCATCCGGCGAAACTCTGCGGGCGTGAAGGCCGTCCTCGTGACGTAGACCTTCACGTAGTTGGCGTTGGGCTCGAACAGGTCGAAGCCGGGGCCGCCCATCCGCCGGTCGAGGCTGCCGCTGACCGCCAGAATCGCGTCGCGGAGCGGCTCGGCCTCGAGCCGCCGCGGCGGGTAGCGCCAGAGCAGCCGGCTGCCGGCGTCCACTGCCAGCGCGTCGGCCCGGGCTGCGGTCGCCTGCCGATAGGTCCGGCTCGTGACGATCAGCCGATGCAGGTGCTTGAGCCGCCAGCGATCGGCGGGGTTGGCGGGCTCGACGAGTTCGCTCGCCAGCCAGTCGAGCAATGCGGGGTGCGAGGGCGCTCCGCCGTTGACTCCCAGATCGCTCGGCGTGTCCACGATCCCGGCGCCGAAGTGATGCTGCCAAAGCCGATTCACGATCACCCGGGCCGTCAGCGGGTTGGCGGGCGAGGCGGTCCATTCGGCGAGCCGCCTCCGCCGCTCCTGCTCGGGGGACTCGGCCGGCAGATCCTCCCGTGACCCTATCTGGGTGAGGCTGCCCGGAGCGATCTCCTCCCGCGGAGCCAGCGGGTCGCCGCGGAAGAAGCGGTGGGTCGGCCCAGGCTGCTGGAACGTGCCAAGGTAGGCCGTGGGCGGCTCCTTGAGGCCCTTGAGCCGCCTGTCGAGAGCGGTGATGCCGGTCAGCAGACTCTCGGCCTCGGCCCGCTCGTTGGGCGAGAGCCCGGCGAACTGCTCGGCCGGCGGCGCGTCGCTGCCGAACGGGATCCGATCGGCGTCAGTGGCGACCGGCTTCCATTCCCTGCCATCGAGCGACACGGCCACCTCGTAGCGGATGGCCAGCCGGTCGGAATACCGGGGCGTGGGGCTCCGGTCACGGCTCCAGGCCACTCGCTCGATCTCCAAGGGCTTGGCCAGTTCGAGCTGCACCCAGCCCGTGCCCGGCTCGTTCGAGATCCAGGAGTGGGAGTTGCCATACTTCCCGTCGTTGACATGGGCCAGCTGGTGGATCGGATTGCCGCCGCCGGCGTACACACCCGAGGCGGTCGGCCGCGCTCCAAGCGCCACGTTCACGCCGTCGGTCGTGAACACCTCCAGTTCGTCGAGGCACGGCTCGGCGTTGGAGGTCGCATGAATCGTGAACCGCAGGAACGTGGCCGTCACCGCCGGGAAGACCTCAACGTTCTCGCCGGCCGCCACCTGGGGCTCGAGCGCCGGCGTCGGGCTGGCGTTCCGCAGCTCCGCCAACCGCCGCAGGGCCGTGGCCCGCTCCCGCTCGAGTTCGGCGAGGGATCGCCGCCGGCTCGCCGCCTCCGCGGCACGCTCCAGGGGCCGCTCGCCGTGCTGCACGCCCTCGAACGCGGCCTTGAGCCGGTAGTAGTCGGCCTGGGGGACGGGATCGAACTTGTGGTCGTGGCAGCGGGCGCAACCGACCGTGAGGCCGAGAAAAGCCCCGGCGGTGGTGCTCACGATGTCATGGAGCTCGTCGGCCCGCTGGTTGGCGGTGAGCACGGGGTCGGGCGACTTGACGCGGTCCACCGGCCCGCCCACGAGGAAACCCGTGGCCGCGTCGGCGTCGAAGGCGTCACCGGCCAGTTGCTCCTTCACGAACAGGTCGTAAGGCTTGTCGGCGTTGAGCGACTCGATCACCCAGTCGCGGTATGGCCAGGCGTTGGCGCGGGCGGTGTTCGTCTCGAAGCCGTCGCTTTCCGCGAACCGCACGACGTCGAGCCAGTGTCGCGCCCAGCGCTCGCCGTGGTGGGGCGAGGCCAGGAGGCGGTTGACGAGTTCGAGGTAGGGGGCGTCGGTGCCGCCGGCCGCACGGCAGGCCTGCTCGAAGGCGGCGATTTCCTCGGGCGAAGGCGGCAGGCCGACCAAGTCGAACGAGAGCCGACGGATCAGGCTGCGCGGTTCGGCCTCGGGACTCATCTCCAGGCCCTCGGCCGCGAGCCGCTCGCCCACAAAGGCGTCGATCGGATTGGGGAACGGGCCGGTTGCGGGCCTCGGAACCGGTGGACGGACGACGGGCTGAAACGACCAATGGCCGGCCCCCTTCGCCGGCTTCGCCTCGGCGGCCGGCAGCAGTTCCGCGGGCAGCGAGGCCAGATCGTCCGGCCACGGCGCCCCGGCCTCGATCCAGGCCTTCAGCACCGCCTGCTCGTCGGCCGAGAGCGGCTCGCCTTCGGCGGGCATCCGCAGTTCCTTGTCGGTCGTCGCGACGCGCACGAACAGCTCGCTCTCGGCGGGCTGGCCCGGCACGATGCCCGCGGTGCCGGAGTCGCCTCCCGCGAGGGCCTGTTCGCGGATGTCGATCCGGAAGCCGCTCTCCGCGGCCGTGGGGCCGTGGCAGGCCCCGCACTTGGCAGCCAGGAGCGGGGCCACACGGCCCGCGAAGTCGGTTGCTTCGGCGGCACTGCCCCACGAGCAGCCGACGCCTGCGGCCAGCAAGCCCACCCCGAGCACGCCGGAACGCAGCGTGGCGACGAGGTTCGCTGTCCGTCGGCCGTGTGGCGGGAGTGCTCTACGCATCGGCGGTGCTTCTGCTCGGTCTGAAGCCGTGAGGCAGGTCATGCCAGTCGCCCGCTCGATTTTATCATCGGACATGGCCGGAACGGACAGCGAATGTTTTACGTTTTCTCTGGGAGGGCCGCGGGAGCGTCAGCCTTCGCTGCGAGGTCGTCGGGAGCCTTGCTGGACCGGTCTTCAAGCGACCCCGTCAGACGTGAGGCGGCCCGCTCGAGCGACCGCAGCCGGGCCGGGGTGAGTCCCGCGTGCCGATGGAGAAAGGTCGTCATGTATTGCACCGATTTGAAGCCGGTGCGGGATGCGATCGCCTTCAGGGGCAGGTTGGTCTCGGCCACGAGCCGGCGGACGCCGGCCACCCGCTGCCGCACGAAGGCCTCGTGGATCGAGCGGCCCACGACCGCCTGGAAGCGATGCTCGAGGGTCGAGCGGGAGACGCAGGCCGTCGCGGCCAGGGCCGCGAGGTCGGGCCGCGCCCAGGGATCGGCCCGGAGCCGGTCGAGGACGAGCCGAACGGTCTCGTCCTCCGTGGCCATCGTGTCGGTGGACGCTCGCGCCACGACGCCGATCGGGGCAATCACACAACTTCGCCTTGGCCTGCCCACCGGCTGGCGGTCGGTTGAAGCCCGCTCCCGCATCAGCGAGTGGAGCACCGCCGCCGCCTCGTAACCGATCCGCCGCGCGGCCTGGTCGATGCTCGACAGCGGCGGCTCGGTCAGTTCGCACATCACCTCGTCATTGTCCACGCCGAGCACCGCGACGTCGCGGGGCACCACCAGCCCCAGCGTGCGGCAGGCCTCGAGCAGGTGCCGGGCCCGCACGTCGTTGCAGGCCATGATGCCGACCGGCTTGGGCAGGCCCACGAGCCAGTCGCAGAGCTCCCGCTGGAGTTCCTGCCAGCGACGGGCCGTGGCCTGACGGCCGGTGAAGATGCTGCAGCCGCGGCCCGCCTCCCGGCAGGCCGCGTCGAAGGCGGCGGCCCGCTCCGCCACCCAGCCGTTGACCCGCGTCCGGCGAAATCCGCAGAAGGCGAGCTGGTCGAAGCCGCAGCCGAGCAGGTGCTCGGCGCCCAGGCGGGCGATTCGTTCGTTGTCGGTGTAGATGTAGGGAATCCCGGAGCCGGGGGCATGCCAGCCGAAGCCGCCCCCCACGCCCACCATCGGAATCAACAGCCCCTCGATGGCCCTGGCCACGGCCCGGTCGTCGAAGTTGGCGATGATGCCGTGGCCGTGCCAGCGACGCAGATCCGGCAGCTTCTGGAGCGGATCCTCCTCGACGTAGAGGCTCCAGGGCCCGTGCTCGCGGGCGTACTGGGCGACGCCCCCGATGATCAGCCGGTCATAGGGGCTGGCCGCGTCGAGGATCACGGCCACCAGCGGCCGGCCGGGGCTCGGGGGCGTTTGCATGGGCCAATCTTCGGCGTGCCCCGGCATGACACCTCCCGTCAGCAGCCCAGGAGATGTTCCAACACCAGCCGCTCGAGAGCCTCGTAGTCGCGGGCGGCGATGCACTCGGCCGCGGTCTGCTCCGGGAACGAGCGCACCTTCTCGACCAGCCGGAGAAAGACGGCCTTGCTCGTGGCCAGGTGAGCGGTGGCCGACTCGGCGGACTGCGTTCGCTGGGCCTTGACGTCGAAGCCCACGAAGGCCCCGCTGGCCGCGTAGCCGGCGGCCTCCAGAACGCGGACCTGGTCGAAAGCACCGCGGAGGTTGGCCGCACCGAACACCTTGTCCTGGTCGAACTTGAGGCCGTTCTGGTCGTTGAGGTGCACGCTCCAGAGTTTGCCCGCGGCCAGCGCGAAGCCCATCTCGTCGGAGGGGTCGAGTCCGGCCAGGATGGCGTGGGCGCTCTCGATCAGCACGCCGACGCGGGCCGGGTCGGTTGCCCGGGCTCCGAGCGCCAGGGCGTGGCCGATCGTGGGGAGAAACGCATGATCGACCGGCTCGTTGGGCTTGGGCTCGATCGCGATCCGGATCGTGGGCGAGGCGGTGAGGATGGCGTCGATCGCTTCCAGCAACTGCCCCGAGGCCCGAATCGGATCCTTGCTCTCGCGGACGGCCGTGCCTTCACGGGCCGGCCAGAGCACGAGCAGGTCGGTGCCGAGCGCCGCCGCCACGTCCACGGCCCGCTTCGAACGCTCGATCGCCCAGCGGCGGGCGGCCGGGTCGTTGGCCGTGTAGCCGCCGTCGATCCCATGGGCATGCTCCCAGAGCCGCGGAGCCACGAACTCGGCCACCAGCCCCCGGTCGGCGAGCCGTTTCCGCATCGCCTCGGCCTCGGCCGTGATCTTTCCCGGGGCGAGGTTCTCGAGATCCGGCACGGCGTCATCGTCGTGGAACTGGATCCCTTCAAAGCCGAGGTCCACCGCCGTGGCGAGCACGTCTTCGAACGAGACGGCCGGCCGGACCGGCGGCCCGAAGGGATCGGCGCCGCGGCCGATGTTCCAGGGGCCGAGGGAAAAACGGTATGGGGTGGGCAGCATCGGTGTCCTCGGAGCGGGGGTGCGGCAGCCGCCGCGAACTCCCGAACGATACCCGCTTCGAAGTTACGAGAAAACATAAAAGTTTTATGGTTTTTTATCAGGGTGCGGGCGGGGCACCGCGGCGGCGGTATCGTGGAACGAGCGCCATGCCTTCCGCCCCCGTCAAAACCCTCGACGCGAAGCTTGCCCGGATCCTGGCCGATCCGAGCTGCGGCGACTTCATCCTGGCCGACGCCAAGGATGCCGACATGGCCTTCGGCCTGGCGGCCCCGGGGCTGGCTCCCGGCGGCCTGCAGGGGCAGGGGCCCTTCAGGTCGATTCACGAGTATCGCCAAAGCATCCGTGAACTCGTGGCCGAGGGGCTCGTGGACATCATGCTCATGAGCGGGAGCACGAGCGAGGTGCTGGCGATCGACGAAGGGCTGTTCGCGACGAGCCCCGTCACCCCGGCCGTGCGGCTGAACGACACGACCGACATCTGGCTGGCCGCCGGCACCGGCGGCTACGGCCGCCAGCCCGCGCTCCCCTTCGCCACGACCACGATTCATCAGGCCCGCTGGGGCAGGGCGACGATGCCGGCAGAGGCTGGCGGCGGCGGCCCCTATCCGGGGGCGAACCTCGGGCTGTTCTCGGTCACGCTCAATGACGACGCCGCCTTGGATCGCGACATGCTCGCCGCCTACCGGGAGTTTCGCCTCGAGGCCGAGCGGGAAGGGTTTCGGCACTTCCTCGAGGTCTTCTACCCCAACGCCCCCGGGTCGGTGCCGGGCAAGGCCGCCGACGCGCGGCCCGGCAACGTGGCCCGGTTCCTCGCCGACCATGTGGTGCGGGCACTCGCCGGCGTGCCCCGGGCCGGGCGGCCCGTGTTCCTCAAGATTCCATACCTCGGCCCCGAGGTGATGGAGCAGCTCGCCGCCTACGACCGCACGCTCGTGGTGGGCGTGCTCGGGGGGGGCGCGGGCACCACCCATGAC
>JBIKXY010000136.1:0-8148 GCA_044355515.1 Pirellulales bacterium | reverse complement strand
CGATGAGCGAGCAGATCGGCGTGGTGCTGGTGTTCGCGGGTCTGATCGCGGCCACCGGGGGCCTGTTCTGGTTCCTCGGCCGCGGGCTGGCGGTGCTCTTGGGAAAACGGCAGGCCCGGCAGCTGCTCGTGCCGCTGGCCCTGCTCGGGGGCGGGCTGGTCGTGGGGGCGGTGCCGTTCGCCTACCAGAACATCTATCTGCGGATCGTGGGCCTGGGGGAACGGGAGCGATTGCTCGACGGTGAGCGGGCCCTCAACCTCACCGGCTGGGATCGCGAGAACTACGAGATCCTCGCCCAGCGGCCCGACGTGGCGATCCTGGAGATGGGCAATCCCGACGTGACCGACGAGACGCTGGAGCTGCTCGTCGGCCTGCAGAAGCTGCGGGAGCTCACGCTCAACGACTCGGGCGTGACCGATGCCGGGCTGGTGACGCTGGCGAAGCTGCCGGCCCTCGAGACCCTGCGGATCGCCCGCACCCGGATCACGCCCGAGGGGCTGCGGCGGTTGCTCGACGCCCCGCCGCGGCGGCTCACGCAGCTCGACGTCTCGGGCAACGGGATTCCGACGGCGATCCTCCGGCAGTGGAAGAACGCCGCCGGCGACACGCAGGAGCGACGGTATGTCAACTGAACGCGGGCTCGGCTCCGGAGGCGGCTTTCGGCTCGACGAAGCTGCCTCCGGTGGCCTCGACAACGCCCGGTTTCTCTGCGAGGCCGCGGCGCTTGCCTACCTGCCGGCGACGGCGGGGCAGGTGGAGTTCAAGACGCTGCTGGGGCTCGACGCGACACTCCACAGCGTCGGCAACACGCAGGCCTGGCTGGCCACCGACGAGGCTGCCATCGTGGTGGCGTTTCGGGGCACCGAGTCGCCCGCCACGCTCGACGGCCTCAAGGACATCCTGCTCACCGACGCCATGAACCTGTTGGTGGTGCCCGAGGGGCGGCTGGGTCACGACCTCTCGGCCGCGGGGGTGGGGGCGAGGTTTCACAAGGGCTTCGCCGACGCGATCGCCGACATCTGGCCGCCGCTGGCCGAAGCGATCGAGGTCGAGGTCAAGCGGCGGGATCGACCGGTCTGGCTGACGGGGCACAGCCTCGGCGGGGCGCTCGCGCTCTATGCGGCGTGGTTGCTCAAGCGGCGGTTCGTCCCGGTGCACGAGGTCTGCACGTTCGGGGCTCCGATGATCGGCAACCGGGTGGCCTGCGAGGCGATCAATCGGGAGTTCGCCGGAAAGATCTTCCGCTACGTCAACGGCCGCGATCCGGTGCCGAAGTTGCCCACGATGTCGCTGGTGGCGAATGAGTTCGTGCATGTGGATGCCGAGCGGCTGGTGGGGCGGGATCCCGTCACGCGGCTGACCGACCTGCTCGGAGCTGTCGCGTCCAAAGCCGCCGGCGGCCTGCTCTCCGGTACCCTCCTCGACGAGGCCTGGGGCACGCTCAACGCCGAGGTGGCCAATCACTTTCTCGACCGCTACCGCGAGCAGCTCCGCGGGTGAGGCCGAGCGAGCCGGAGCGGTTCTTTCCACCGGTTAATCCGGCCGTGACTCCGCGGTCCTACCGATATACAATCGATTGAAACGCTCGTTTGAAACGGGCGTCTGAGGTTCGGCCATGATCCAGCAAGTCGCAGAAAAACAGTCCCTTAAGGCTTCTCCCGGCGATGCGAAGGACCGGATCCTGCTCGCGGCGGGGCGGGAGTTTGCCGAGAAGGGCTACGAGGCGGCCACCGTCCGGGACATCTGTCTGGCGGCGGGCGTGAATCTGGCGGCGGTCAACTACTACTTCGGCGACAAGAAGCGGCTCTACATCGAGAGCGTCAAGCACGCTCATGAGGAGCGGGTGCGGCAGGTGCCCGAGCCCCGCTGGGAGCCGGGCACGCCGCCCGCCCGCAAGCTGCGGGAGTTTCTCGGCAACACGCTTGAGCGGATGCTCGGCCTCGGCCAGCACCCCTGGCAGGTGCGGCTGATGCTCCGCGAGGTGCTGCAGCCGACCGAAGCCTGTCGGGAACTTGCCGAGGATTATTTCCGGCCCCACTTCGAACTGCTCGTCTCGATCCTGGCGGAGCTGGCCGCGGGCCGGCTGGACGAGCCCCGCCTCCGGCGGCTGGCCGTGGGCGTGATGGGACAGTGCTTCGTCTACCGGGCGGCCGGCGAGGTGGTGGGGATGCTCGTGCCGGCCGAAGAGCTCGGCTCCCTCCACACCCCCGCCGCGCTCGCCGATCACGTCACGCGACTGACGCTCGCCGCCCTCGGGGCAGGCCCGGCGCTCACCGCATCCCCCGCTCCCGCCTCGGAGTCGTCCTCGACATGAAGCTCGTCCGCACCATCGTCGGCTGGCTGATGCCCGTCCTGATTCTCGGGGCCGGGTTCGCGGTGTTCCGCTTTCTGGGCAGCCAGCCGCCGCCGGAGCGAAAGCAGGCCGCGACGCCGGCCGCGGCCCCGGTTCGGGCCGTCGAGGCGATTCGCGAGCCCGGCGGCCTGACGATCGAACTCGACGGGGTGGTGGTGCCGCTCCGGGAGGTGACGCTGGCGGCCGAGGTGCCGGGCCGCGTGCTGCGGAAGTCGGAGGCCTGCAAGGCCGGCCGGTTCGTGACCGCGGGCACGCCGCTCTTTGAGATCGACCCCCGCGACTACGAGTTCGAGGTGGCTCGGCTGGAGCGGGAGGCGGCCCAGGCAGCGCTCGCCATCGAGGAGGCCGAGGAGGAGATCAAGCAGAACGCCACGGGCATCGGGCTGGCGACCCAGCAGCTCGAGCTCGCCCGCCGCGAGGTCAAGCGGCTCGACGGGCTCAAGGCCGGCCGAATCGTCACCGAAGCGGAGCACGACCGGGCCATCCGCGAGGAACTCGGGGCGATGACCACGCTCACGAACCTCCAGGGGCAGGCACGGGTGCTCCTCAAGCGGAAGCAACGCTTCGAGGAGGCGAATGCCCTGGCGGCGACCATGCTCGGCCGGGCCAAGCTCGACCTCGCCCGGACCCGGGTCGCCGCGCCCACCGACGGCGTGATCGTCGAGGACCATGTCGAGCAGGATTCCTACGTCGCCAAGGGCATGGCCCTGGTCACGATCGAAGACACGCGGCAGGCGGAGATCCGCACGAGCCTGCAGATGGATGAACTGGCCCGGGTCTGGCGGTCGGGCGGAGCGGCGGATCCGCTCGCCGGCGGCCCCCACGAGATGCCCGATACGCCCGTGACGGTCGTGTTCACGGTGGGCGACAGCCGGTACGAATGGGACGGATATCTCTCGCGGCAGGAGGGCCGCGGCCTCGATGAAAAGACCCGCACGCTGCCCTGCCGGGTGATCGTCACCGAACCCACGAAGGTGCGAGCCATGGATCGCTACGGGGCCGCGCTCGAGACGCCGCCCCCGGGCTCGCCGCGGTCGCTGTTGCGGGGAATGTTCGTGCAGGTTCGGGTCCACGTCGACTCGCCGCACGAACTGGTCTCGATCCCCGAGGAGGCCCGGCGGCCGAGCGGCGAGGTCTGGCTCATCCGCGACGGCCGGCTCGAGATCCTCCGGCCCCGGCCGGTCCAGGTGGCCGGCGGCCGGGCGATCTTCGAAGCCGGCCCGTCGGGGCTCGTGGCCGGCGACCGCGTGATCACCAGCCAGCTCACCAACCCGCGGCCGGGCATGGCGGTGACGGAGCCGGCCGCGCGTTCCGCGGCCGCGACCGCCGCTCCGTCCGTCACCCCAGACAGAGACGACACGTGAGATCGATCATCTCCTGGACGATCCGCAACCAGCCGGCGATGAACACGCTGGTGATCGCCATCCTGCTGGTCGGCGCGATGGCCTTCGCCTCGATGCGTCGCGAGGTGTTTCCCGAGTTCGAGCTCGAGATCGTGCTGGTCACGGTGCCCTATCCCGGGGCCACGCCCGAAGAGGTCGAGGAGGGCATCTGCCAGAAGATCGAGGAGGCCTGTCGCAGCGTCGAGGGGATCAAGAAGGTCACGAGCGTGGCCCAGGAGGGGGCGGGCTTCTGCGTCTTCGAGCTGCGAGACAGCGTCAAGAACGTGCAGAAGACGCTGGCCGAGATCCGCTCGGAGGTCGATCGGATCCCGAGCTTCCCGGTCCTGGCCGAAGACCCGAAGGTGGAGCAGATCACGCTCCGCACGCCGGCCATCAAGGTGGGCGTGCTCGCGCCCGATCCGGCGGTGCACGGCGAGGCCTCCGAAGAGGAGCTCCGCGACGTCACGGAGGCCGTGCGAGACGACCTGCTCTCGCTGCCGGCCGTCTCGGCGGCCAACATCCAGGGCGCCCGCGACTACGAGATCGACATCGAGATCCCGGAGGCGACGCTCCGCAAATACGGCCTCTCGCTCCAGACCGTGGCCGAGATTGTCCGCCGCGAAAACCTCGAGCTGCCCGGCGGCCTGATCCGCAGCGAGAGCGGCGAGATCCTTTTGCGCGGCAAGAACAAGCGGTATTCCGGCGAGGAGATCGCCACGCTGCCGCTCGTCACCCTGCCCGACGGCCTGGTGCTCACCGTCGGCGACCTGGCCACCGTCCGCGACGAGTTCGCCGACGTCGCCTCCACCAACCAGATCAATGGCCGGCCGGGGATGGTGATCTCGGTGGACCGCACCTCCAGCGAAGACCTCCTGGCCATGGTGGCCGCCGTGAACGGCTACATCGGCGACGGCGGCCGGCTGCCGGCCGGGTACGAACTCGTGACCTGGGCCGACCAATCGATCGACGTCCGCGACCGGCTCGACATGCTCATCTCGAACGGACTCCAGGGGCTGGCGATCGTGTTCGTGGTCTTGGCCCTGTTCCTCGACCTCAAGATCGCCTTCTGGGTGGCGATGGGCATCCCGTTCTCGATGCTGGGCACCGGGATGCTGATGTTCGGCACTGACCAGACGCTCAACATGCTCTCGATGTTCGCCTTCCTGATGGCGATCGGGATCGTGGTCGACGACGCGATCGTGGTCAGTGACAACGTCGAGCGACATCGGCGGATGGGCAAGCCCCTGGTTCAGGCCGCGATCGACGGCACGGTCGAAGTGGTGCCGAGCGTGATCTCGAGCGTGCTCACGACCGTGATTACCTTCATGCCGCTCTGCTTCGTCTCGGGGGTGATGGGCAAGTTCATCGCGGTGATGCCCTTCGCCTTCATCACCACGCTGCTGATGTCGCTGGGCGAGTCGATCCTCGTGCTGCCCGGACACCTGGCCCACGAGAAGAACTTTGTATTCACGCTGCTCGGGATCGTGCTCTATCCGCTCCGGCTCCTGCTGCCGGTGGTGGCCATGCTGCAGCGGGCCTGCGACGCGGGGCTCAAGTGGTTCGTGCGCCGGATCTACTCGCCCGTCCTCGAGGTGGCGCTCGACAACCGCTCTTCCACGCTCGCGCTGGCCTTCGGCATTTTGCTCGTGGCCCTGGGCATCGTCCGCAGCGGGATCACCCCCTTCGAGCTGTTTCCCAAGATCGACGCCAACCGGCTCCTGGCCAAGATCGTGTTTCCCGACGGCACGCCGGCGAGCGTCACGGAGGAGGCGACGCGGCGGATCGAGCAGGCTGCGGTCGCGACCTCGAAGAAGTTCTTGCCCGCCGGCGGCGAGCCGATCGTGACGCTCGTGCACCGGGCGGTCGGCCAGGTGGCGGCCCAGGGCGAGGTCGGCCCCGACGCCCGGATGAGCGGTAGCCACGTCGGCGCCGTCGCGGTCGAACTCGTCGAGGGGGAGCGGCGGGACGTGACCAGCGAGGAGTTCATCAGCGAGTGGCGGCAGGCGGCAGGCGAGTTCGTGGGCACGGAGTCGCTCCTGTTCGGCACCGAGAACATCGGGCCCGGCGGCAAGACGATCGAGTTCAAGCTGCTGGCCCAGTCGGATCCGGAAGCGGTCGAACAACTGGAGGCCGCCGTCGAGCGGTGCAAGGAGTGGCTGGCCCAGTATCCCGGCGTGATCGACATCGACGACGACTCGCGGCCGGGAAAGTGGGAATATCAGATCAAGGTCAAGCCGCGGGCCGAGGCGCTCGGCGTGTCGCTGGCGGATCTCGCCGGCACGATCCGGGCCAGTTACTACGGCGAGGAGGTGATGCGGCTCCAGCGGGGCCGGCACGAGGTCAAGCTCATGGTCCGCTACCCCCGCGACGAGCGGCGGAGCTTCGCCACGCTCGATGAGATCCGAGTGACGGGGCCCGACGGCGCGAAGCGATCGCTCGAGGAGTTGGCCGACATCACGGTCGATCGCGGCTACTCCGAGATCAACCGGCTCGACCAGAAGCGGTCGATCTCGGTGACGGCCGACATCGACGTGGCCAAGAGTTCCCTCACGAGCAGCCAGATCACGGCCGACATGGAAAAGCGGCTGATGCCCGACCTGCTGGCAGAGTATCCGCTCGTGCGAGTCCGCTGGGAGGGTCAGCGGGAGCAGACCAACGAATCGCTCCGCAGTCTCGGGGTGGGCTTCGTGGTGGCCCTGTTCGCGATGTTCGTGCTCCTGACCATGGAGTTCAAGAGCTACTTCCAGCCGCTCTTGATCATCCTCGTGATCCCCTTCGGGATCGCCGGTGCCGTGTTCGGCCACGCCCTGATGGGCATGCCGCTGACCTTGTTCAGCATGTTCGGCCTGGTGGCCCTCTCGGGCGTGGTGGTCAACGACTCCATCGTGCTGATCGACTTCATCAACCACCGCGTCCGGGCCGGCCATCCGCTCCGCGAGGCCCTCCGCGAGGCGGGCTGCCTCCGGTTTCGGCCGGTGCTGCTCACGAGCGTGACCACGATCGGCGGCCTGTTGCCGCTGCTCTTGGAGACGAGCTTCCAGGCCCAGTTCCTCGTGCCGATGGCCACCTCGATGGCCTTCGGGTTGGCTACCACGACGCTCCTGGTCTTGATCCTCGTGCCGGTGATGTATTCCTTCTTTGGCACCAGCGCCCGCGACGGCCACGTCGAGGAGGCCGAGCTCGAGCCCGGCGCCTTCGGCCCAGCGGTCGACGAGGAAGCCGCCGACGCCGAGTGGCTCCCCGCCGACCTCCAGCATCACGAAGCCCGCCCGCAGTCGGTCTCGGCCTGAGCGTCAAGGTCGTGGGTGACCCCGAGCCTGCTGCACCGACGACGCATGCGGCAAGAAGGCGCCGCGCGCGCCGCCCCCCCTACACCAGCCAGTGGCAGATGTCGCCGTCCTGCATCACGTAGTCCTTGCCCTCGACCCGGAGCTTGCCGTGGGCCCGGATCTCCTTCTCGGTCTTGAAGGCCTCGAGGTCGGCGAGCGAATAGATCTCACCGCGGATGAACTTCTTCTCGAAGTCGGTGTGGATCACGCCGGCCGCCTGCGGGGCCGTGGCCCCGACGGGGATCGTCCAGGCTCTGACTTCCTTTTCGCCCGCCGTAAAGTAGCTTTGCAGGCCGAGCGTCTTGTAGGCCGCGCGGGCCAGGCTGGCGAGTGCCGGCTCCTCGAGCCCCGCCCCGGCCAGCATCTCGGCCCGGTCTGACTCGTCGAGCTCGGCCAGCTCGGCCTCGAGCTTGGCGCAGACCGGCACCACCTCCGCTCCCGACTTCGCCGCCTGCGTCCGCACCGCCCGCACGAGCGGCCCCGAGCCCGTGACGTCGCTCTCGTCCACGTTGGCGACGTAGAGGATCGGCTTGGCCGTCAACAGCCCGAACTCCTTGACAGCCGCCCGCTCCGGCTCCGAGAGCGGGAGCGTCCGCAGCGGCTTGTCGGCTTGAAGATGGTCGAGGCACTTCTTCATCGAATCGTACTTGAACCGGGCCTCCTTGTCGGTGCTCTTGGCGGCCCGCTCGGCCCGCGGCAGGAGGTTCTCCAGGTGCTGCATGTCGGCGAGCAACAGCTCGATCTCGATCGTCTCCATGTCGGAGACGGGGTCGACCTTCCCGGCCACGTGGATCACGTCGGGATCCTCGAAGCTGCGGACCACCTGGATGATCGCGTCCACCTCGCGGATATGGGAGAGAAACTTGTTGCCGAGCCCCTGGCCCTCGCTGGCCCCCTTCACGATCCCCGCGATGTCCACAAGCTTGAGCGCGGCCGGGATCACCTTCTTCGTGGGGATCAGCGCGGTGATCCGGTGCAGCCGGTCGTCGGGCACGCTCACCATCCCCTCATTGGGCTCGATCGTGCAGAACGGGTAGTTGGCGCTCTGAGCCGCCTGCGACATCGTGAGGGCGTTGAAGAGCGT
>JBIKXY010000135.1:0-8157 GCA_044355515.1 Pirellulales bacterium | reverse complement strand
ACTCCGCCAGCGCCGCCCGCACCAACTCGGCCGGATCGGCCTCCGGCTGGGAGAGCATCATCGGGTATTCGACGACGTCGAACGCCTCGGCCACCAGCCGGCGGGGATCGGTCGGCGACACCCGGCAACGCATCGCCTTGAGGCTGCATTTGCCGATATCGATTCCCCAGACGGAGGGACTGGCCGCCATGGTCCGGATGTTCCGCTCGGAGGAGAGGCCGGACGAGGCCGGGTAGACAGCCGAAAGATCCGTTCCCGGCCGCGTCACAACCTCAATCCTAGGAATGGCGGCGGAGCAGTGTCAAACCTTCCGCGCCGGCCGCGGGACGGCATTTCACCGCGTCACTACACTCTGTCGGCATGCTGCCCGGCCGCGTCATCGTCTTCTTTCCCTGCCACACGCTCGACGAGGTTCCGACCTGGCTCGAGGAGTCGGAGGCCGCCGGCCTGCTCGTCGCCTGGACGGCCGCCTGGCATCCCGCGCTCGTCGCCGCCACGGGCGGGCCGCCCGCCTGGGCAAGCGTCGATCAACCCCCGCCCGAGATCGTCGCGGCAGGAGTGGTGCCGGCCTTCTGCGATCACCGGTTCGCGGCCCAGGCCGATCCCGACGATCCGCGGCGGTGGGTGCGGCACGAGGTCGGCGGCGATGCGATCACCGCGGCCCTGGCGGCGGTGCTGGGGGTCGGCGCCACCGCGGCCGGCTCGCTGCCGGCTAAGGCGTGGGTCGATGACTTTCGGGCGCTCGGGCTGGCCACGCTCCTGGCCGAGCTGCTTGCCCGCCGGATGCGGACCGAGGCCGATCTGGCTGCAACCGACTTCGATGCCCTGGTCCTGGCGGCGTCGAGGGCGGCCGTGGCGGGTGACGACGCGGCCGCCCGAGAGGGCCTGGCCGCTGCCTTCGCTTGCCTGGAAGCCACTCGGGCACGGTACTACGCGGTGGAGTCGTGGGCGGTCGATCTCGTGCTGCTCGCGCCGACGACCGGCGGGGCCGCGGTGTTGGCCGAGCTCGAAAGCCCGGTGCCGCTGGCGCTGGTGGCGGAAGGGGCGACGGTGCGGCGGCTGGCCGAGAGGGATCCGGTCGCCGGCGCGGCGCTCCGCGCGGCGGTGGAGGCGGGGCGGGCCGAAGCCTGCGGCGGTCGCGACGACTCCCGCCCCCTCGAGCTCTGCGTGCCGGAGGCGATCGCGGCTTCCCTGGCCGCCGGCCGGCGGGCCTGGATCGACCACCTCGGCCGGCCGCCGGCGTGCTTCGCGGCCATCTCCGGCGGCTCGTCGGCGATCATGCCCCAGCTCCTGGCGGGGTTCGGTTTCGGGGCGGCGATCTGGAGCTTGTTCGACGGCAGCCCGCTGCCCGATCCGGGGGGGGGCCGGATCCGCTGGCAGGGCACCGGAGCCGGCAGCATCGAGGCGCTCGCCCGGTCGCCGCTCGATGCCGGTCGGGCCACGACGATCCTGGAGCTTCCGGACCGCATCGGCGACTCCCTCGATCATGACCACGCGGCGGTCATCGCGTTCGCCCATTACGCCGGGGCGGCGAGCCCGTGGCACGATCTGGTCCGGCGGATCGGCCACTGGTGCGGGCTGGTCGGCCGGTTCGTCACGCCCTCCGAACTGGTCGCTGCCACCGCCGGCGCGGGGATCGACGCCTCGTTCGAGCCCGATGCGTTCGCCGCCGCGGCCCCCGGCGTCGCGACCGCGGCGGAGGATCCGGTGGCCGCGGTCGCCGCCGTGACCCGGCAGGAGGCCGCCCGCCTCGTTGCGGCCGCCCGCGGCCCGCTGGCTGGCCTGCTCCCCCCGGCTCGGGCCCGCGACCGGCCGCCCGCCGCCGGTTCCGCCTCGGTCCGCACGTCGCGATGGCTGCCCGCGGGATTGCTCGGCGTTCGCCGCGATGACGACTCGCTCCTGCTCGACAACGGCTGGGCGCAGCTGCGGCCGCATCCGCGGACGGGCGGGCTGTTGTCCCTCCGCCGCCCCGCCGACCGGGGCAACCGGATCTCGCAGCAGCTCGCCCTCCGGACCACCAGGCCGCCGACCGCGGACCACTGGGAGCCGCCGGAGGATCGGGCCGAGCACACGCGGATGGAGGCCGACGCCATCACCCGCGCCGGCGATGCGACCGGCGGCACGATCGAGAGCCGCGGCCGGCTGGTGGACGCGGCCGGCCGGGTGCGG
This sequence comes from Pirellulales bacterium, assembly GCA_044355515.1. Classification (GTDB taxonomy): domain Bacteria; phylum Planctomycetota; class Planctomycetia; order Pirellulales; family UBA1268; genus QWPN01. The sequence continues at coordinate 5,988 of JBIKXY010000135.1, read as the reverse complement.
GGCCGGTTCACCCAGCGGATGCGGCTGGTCGCGGGGCTGCCGCTGGCGATGCTCGAGATCGAGGTCCGGCTCGAGGAGCCGGTCGCGGGCCCGTTGTTCGAAGCCCATGTCGCCTGCCGGTTCGCCTGGCATGAGAACGAAGACGTCGAGGTTCGCCGCAGCCTGCATCTCCAGTCGATCGTCACCGAACGAACGCGGTTCACCGCGCCGCATTTCCTGGAGATCGCGCCCGTGGCGAGCCGGGCGGCCGGTGCCGTGGCGATCCTGACCGGCGGCCTGCCGTGGCACCTGCGGTCGAGCCCGCACGTGCTCGACACGATCCTGCTCGGGGGCGGCCGGGAGGTGACCTGCCGGCTGGCCGTGGGCATCGGCCTGGAGCGGCCCTGGGACATGGCCCTCGAGCTGGCGGCCGGCGGCCCGCCGACGGCGGGGCCCGCGCTGCCCGCCAATCTCCGCCTGACGATTGAGCCGCGGCAGCAGGGCGATCCGGCCACGGTGCTGCGGGCGGGCCTGGTGGAGTCGGCCGGCCGAGCGGGCGAGGTCCGCATCGAGTGGGCCCGGGAGGTGGTGCGGGCCGCCGCGGTCGATCCGCTCGGCCATCCGCTGCCCGACGTGGCCGTGACGGCGGCCGGGCGCACCACGTCCGTCTGGCTCGACCGCTATCAGTGGCTGCGGCTCGCGGTCGAGTTCGCACCGGCGGCCGCGGACGCGCGAGGGGGTGAGGCATGATCGTCACGCTCGACGGGCCGGCCGGCGCCGGCAAGAGCACGGCCGCGCGGGCCCTCGCCGCCCGGCTGGGCTGGTGCTACCTGGACACGGGCGCCATGTATCGCGCGGTGGCGCTCGTCGCGCTCGAGCGGGGCATCCCGCTCGCGGACGCGCCGGCGCTGGCGGACCTGGCCGCCTCGCTGGCGATCGATTTTCGGGCCGGCCGCGTCCTGCTCGGCGATCGGGACGTGTCGGCGGAGATTCGCACCGAACGGGTCACTCAGGCCACCCGGCCGGTGGCCGACGCTCCGCCGGTGCGGGCGGCCCTGAAGCGGCTGCAACGGCGGTTGGCGGAGGGCCGCGACATCGTGACCGAGGGCCGCGACCAGGGGTCGGAAGTCTTTCCCTGGGCGGAGGTCAAGGTGTTCCTCACGGCTTCGGCCGACGAGCGGGCCCGCCGCCGCCATCGCGAGGAAGAGAACCGGGGCGTGCCGTCGTCGCTCGACGCGGTGCGGGCGGCGCAGGCCCGTCGCGACGAGGGGGATCGCATCCGTCCGGTGGGGGCGATGCAGCCGGCCGCCGATGCCGTGATCCTGGAGACCGACGGCCTCTCGGCGGCCGAGGTCGTCGATCAACTCGCGGCGCTCGTCGCCGGCAAGCGGTCGCGCGAGGCCGCGCCATGACGCCCGCGGCGAGCGGACCGGAGCCGGCCGCGGCGCGGCGGCCCAAGGAGCCGGCGATTCCCCCGGGCCATTCGGTCTTCGGCCGGATCCTGTATCCGGTCTTGTGGGTGCTTTGCCGGACGCTGGGGGTGGCGGTGTTCGGCATTCGCGTGCGGTTCGCCGAGCCGCTGCCCCCCCGCGGCGGCCTGCTCGTGCTCTCCAGCCACCAGAGCCATCTCGATCCGCTCCTGCTGGGGCTGGCCTGCGATCGGCGGCTTTCGAGCCTGGCCCGCAGCACGCTGTTTCACTTCGGCCCCTTCGGCGCGGTGATCGCGGCGCTCGACGCGGTGCCGATCGACCGCAACGCCTCGATGGTGGCGGCGATGCGGGCCGTGATCGGGCGGCTCAAGGCCGGGAAGGCGGTGACGGTGTTTCCCGAGGGATCCCGCACGGCGGATGGTCGGCTCGGCGAGTTCAAGCCGGGCTTCGCCCTGATCGCGAAGCGGGCCGGTGTGCCGATCGCGCCGGTGGCGATCGTGGGCGGCTACGAATGCTGGCCGCGGTCGCGGCGGCTGCCGCGGCCGGGACGGATCCGGCTCGAGTTCGGGAAGGTGATCACGGTTGCGGAGGTCGCGGCGCTCGATGAGCCGCAGCTCTTCGAGCTCTGCGTGGCGCGGATCCGCGACCTCGACGCCCTGGCCCGCGCGACCCGCTCAGGGGCTCGCGGCTGAGCCGGAGCGGGCCCGTTTGAAGGGATCGACCGTGCCGCCGCCGGGGCCGGGGGGCGGCTCGTTGCCCGGGGCGAAGAGCCTGGGCCAGCCGAGGTTCGTGCCTGGCCAGGCGGCGGCCGCCGGGGAGGCCGGAGGCGGGAGCGGGGTCGGCAGGGGCGACCGCAGCAGGTCGGACGGCGACGGGAAGGCCGCGGCGCCGGGCCGGGGTGTCGAGACGAGCGTGGCGGGCGTGCCCGCCGCGGCCGCCGGCCCGCCCCGTTCGAGCACCCGCACGGCGACGTCGTCGATCCGCGCCTCGCCGAGGCCCGAGAGCGCGAAGGTGACCACGAGTGGCTCACCGATCGTCTCGGCGGGCACGATCCGGTGGAGCACCAGCCGGCGCCAGTCGCCCGTGGGGCCGACCCGCTCGGCGAGCGCCGGGCCCCCGAGCGAGTCGAAGACCAGCAGCCCGTCCACGCTGCCGGTGATCGCGGCGGGCACCCAGACCTGGGCCGAGATCTCCACGAGCTTGCCGACCGGAGCGGCGAGCGGCGGCGTGGTGATCCAGACCGGCGGCGTCTCGACCGCGACCGGCGCCTGGGCGGGATCGGCCGGCTCGGCGACCAGCCGCAGGCAGCCGCGGCCCGAGGCGGGTCGGGAGCGGCTGACCTCCACCGCGGTGCGGATCTCCTCCGGCGGCCGGGCGTAGTGACGCCAACCACCGAGCGCGAGCGGCTCGAGCTCTTCCATCTCGCCGCCGGCCAGCAGCGACTCTCCCGCCGCGGTGCCGGCCCGGGCGGCGATGAACCGCCAGGCTTCGGCGAGCGTGGCGTCGGAGCAGACGAGCGGGCTCGACACGATCGAGCCCTCGGCTTTGACGGCGTTTTCCCAGATCCGCCGCTCGAACTGGCCGGCGATCGCGGCGGCCTTGCGGAGCGATTGCGCTGCCGCGGTCGGGTCGCTTGCCAGGAGCGCTTCGCCCGCAGCCGCCAGCCGGCCCGCCTCGCTGAGCATCGGCCCGGCCGCGACCGGGGGCGGACCGCTGAAGGCCTGCGGCGGCAGCCGGCCGAGGAGCTCCCCGGCGTTGCCCAGCGCCAGGGCCGCCAGGCTGCGGGCGGAGGCGAGCTCGATTCCCGCGCGCGACCGCACCTGCTCCTGCACGCGGCCGGTCACGGCCGGCTCGCCGCTGAGGAGAATCATGGCGTGCGTGGTGAAGGCGTCGAGGGTTACCGACACGCCCCCGGTCACCCGCTGCTGCCGCACCGGCCGCAGTCCGCCCGGCGCGATCTCCCAGGCGCGATGCGCCTCGGGCACCCCGGGGACGAGGATCGAGAGCGGCTGATCCTCGCCGGGCATGTCGGCCCCCTCGTAACGGCGGGCGACCACCTGCGACCCCTGCACCGCCCGCCAGGCCAGCACGATCCGGGCCCGGGCCGCCTCCAGCACGAAGGCCTGCACCTCGGGGCTGCTGGTGGTGGCCCGCGCCGCGAACCTCCCGGCGGCGCCCCAGGGCTCGAGCACGGCCAGCCGGAGGTTCATGTCCCGGACCGCCGCGGCCCGCATCCGGGCCTCCGGCTCGTCGGAGTCGAGTCGCCGCGAGGAGGTGAACAGGATCCCGCGGACCCCGCCGGCCACGGCCGACAACGCGGCGAGCGACAGGCTCTCGGGGTCGATCGCCAGGCCGCGTCCGCCGATCCCCGAGAGCGCCGCGGCCTGGCGGGCGGCGGCCGGATCGATCTCGGTGGCGAGCGTGGCGAGGAAGGGCGTTCCTGGCCGGGCCAGCCGCGGCCGCTGCCTGAGCCACTCGAGCCAGTCGACCAGCTCCAGCGTGGTGCCCAGCACCGCCCGCCGGGCCACGACCAGGTCGAGGTGTCGGGAGACGGTTCGCAGGCCTGAGTCGACCGAGCCCACCAGCGGCCGGCCCGGCCGCGGATCGCAGGTCCGGATCCGCCGCCCCCGCTCGGCAAGTTCCTCGACGGCGGCCTCCGTGAGGCCGCCGCCCAGATCCCAGGCCAGCACGCGGTCCCAGTTTTGCAGCAACGGCACCCGCTCCGGCTCGGTCCGGTCGATGTCGGGAATCGGCGGCGGCGGGCAGATGATCCAGAGGCCGGTCGCGCGGGCTTCGGCCAGTTGGTCGGCCGCCGCGGGCTCCGCCAGTCGCACGCAGTTGAAGCCCAGCTCCGCCAGCACCGCGAAGGGCTCGCCCATCCAGTCGATCGACCGGGGGAAGAAGGGCAGGCCGTCGACCTCCAAAACCCCGCGGGCCAGGCCCGCCGGGGGATCGAGAGGCGGCGCGGCCGCGGCCGCGGCGGGCTGCACGAGCGGGTCGCGGATCGCTGCCATCTCCACGAGTCCGCCGGCCGCCGCGTCGTCGATGGCAATCTCGTGCCGGCCGGGGCCCGCCGGGCCGTCGAGCACCAGCGCCGTGACAACGGCCCCTTCCGCCTCGAGGTCCGACCCGTGCTCGAGCCGCAAGGCCGGCAGTTGCCGGGCGAGCCCGCGGGCGATGTCGCCCACCTCGAGCAGCTCCCAGCGGCCGATGTCGCGGCTCGAACTGCCGGCCACGAGCACCTCCACCGGATGCGGATGGTCCCGGCTGCCGGTCAGCCGGACGCGGACCGCCAGCCGGAGGTCGGGCCGGCTGGCCCGCACCCAGACCGAGGCCCGCAGTTCGTCGATCACCGCGGCGGGGCCGAGCGGCGTCTCCAACGCGAGCGTCGTGGGGGAGGCGATGTCGACGACGACCCGCTCGCACCGCGTGCCCCGGTGGGGCGAGTCGGTCGCTCGTGCGTGCTCCACGATCCGGACCTCCGGCCCGGTGTTGCCCAGCCGCCAGGAGGTCGCGGCCCCCTCGAAGTCGTCCGCGATCTCGCCCGCCCCGGCCAGGGTCGCGGCCACCGCCGCGAGGACGGCCGCGGACATGCCGCACCCCGCCCGGCAAAGCCGGCTGTCGCGGCGGGGGAGCGAGGCTGGCGGCATGGGCGATTCCGGGAGCCGGGAGCAGCGGCGGCTTGTAGCAGGTTCGGCCGGTTCGGCTCCAGACGTCTCTGCCCCCGGGATCGCGGCGGAACGGCGGCTCGCGAAGGGCACCGCCGCTCGCTTTTCCTTGGAGGAGCAGGTAATTTTCTCGGAGGGGGTCCGCGCCGTTCACTCGAGCTCGTGAGCGGAGACCGCCTGTCGCGTCGTCTTCCGCCATGAAGCCAGCCTCCGCCGACGACCTCGCCCACCTGGTCGGCGATCTCGAGCTCGCGACTCCGGCCGCGGTGCACGAGGCGAGCGGCGAGGCCGGCCATGGGGGCGACGCCGCCGCCCTCGGCCGGGCGCTGGTGCGGCGGGAGCTGATCACCGGCTTCCAGCTGGAGAAGCTGCTCAAGGGGGATCGCCGCGGCTACTTCTACGGACGCGCGAAGCTGCTCTACCAGATCGGTGCCGGATCGTTCGCGCGGGTCTATCGGGCGATCCACCGCGACACCGGCGGAACCCTCGCCGTGAAGGTGCTGCGCAGCCGCTACGCGAACGACCCCGACAAGTGCCGGGGCTTCCGGCACGAGGGGGAGATGGGCCAGCTGCTGCGGCACCCCAACATCGTGGCGATCGACGACGTGGGCGAGGAGGGGGGGGCGAGCTACATCACGATGGAGTTCATCGAGGGCCAGACGCTGCGGGAGCTCGTCAAGATCCGCGGCGCGGTCGAGGTTCCCAAGGCGCTCGACCTGCTGGTCCAGCTCGCCGCCGGGCTCGACTATGCCCATCGCCGCGGCGTGACCCACCGCGATCTCAAGGCCTCCAACGTGCTCGTCTCGTCGCTGGGCGAGGCCAAGCTCGTGGACTTCGGCCTGGCAGGGGTCGATGAGACCGGCGACGGCTCGCTCGGCCGGATCGACCAGCCGCGGACGATCGACTATGCC
>JBIKXY010000134.1:0-8170 GCA_044355515.1 Pirellulales bacterium | reverse complement strand
GAGGGGCTCGACCGCACGACCTGTGCGGCGGCGTTTCTGGCCCACGCGGGCATCGACCCGGTGTCGGCATCGCCGGCCGAACTGCTCGCCGCGGTCCGCCGGCAGATCGCGGTCGTGCCCGAGGGCCTCGCGACGCTCGCCTCCGCGGAGCTTGCCGACCGCTGCTTCGAGCTGTTGCTCTCGGAGGTCGTGCAGCCGCGGCTGGGCCACGCCCGACCGCTGATGCTGGAATGTTGGCCGGTCGCACAGGCGGCCTTCGCCCGAATCGACGCCGGCCCGCCGGCCGCGGCCCGCCGGTTCGAGCTGTTCGTTCGCGGCGTCGAACTCGTCAACGGCTGGGAGGAGGAGACCGGCCGCGGGCCGCTCGCGGCCCGGATCGCGGCGGCCAACGAGATCCGGCGGGCGGGCGGGCGGCCCGTCCTGCCCGTGCCCGCGCGGCTGCTCGCCGCCCACGGCCCCGCCATGCCGGCCGGTGTCGGCGCGGCGCTCGGCTTCGACCGGCTGGTGATGCTCGCCGCCGGCGCCGCGACCATCGACCTCGTCCGCTGCTTCCCCGACGGCGGCTGACTGCGGGTCACTCCGCGGCGTCGGCTACCGCCCCGGCGAGCTCCCGGCCGCCGGCGGCCGGGAGGAGCGCCCCCTGGAGCCGCTGCGGCTCGCCGATCGACTTCAGGATCAGGTCGCCGTGACCGAGCAGCAGATCCGCCCCGGGGGTCTCGATGATCCGGGCCTCCGCGCCGCTCGACACCCGCAGGCCCACGCAGGTCGGCAGATTCGCCTTGATCGTGCCGCTCACCACCTCGCGGCGCGGGGTCTGGGTGGCGAGGATCAGGTGGATGCCCGCCGCCCGGGCCTTGGCGCCGAGCCGCGCGATCGCCATCTCCACCTGCTTGCGGTCCTCACCGTGCTCGATCAGATCGGCATATTCGTCGCAGACGCAGACAATCCGCGGCGTGCTACGGCCCTCCCGGCGGACGAGCTCGGCCAGGTCGTCCACGTCGGCCTCGGCCATCCGCTTGTAGCGGGCCTCCATTTCCTCGATCAGCCCATGAAGCACCGCCACCGGCGACACCTCGTTCGGGAAGATGATCGGCTCCCGCAGATACTCCGAGTCCCGCCAGGCGATGAAGGCGTTGCGCTTGGGGTCGATGAGCACGAGCTGCAGCGTGGCAGGCGTGTTCGTCTCGACGAGGCTGGCGATGGCGGCCCGCAGCCAGATGCTCTTGCCGCTGCCGGCCGTGCCCACCACCAGCACGTGGCAGTGTTCCGGTTGGGCCAGGTCGATGAACACCGGCCGGCCTTCGAGATCGACGCCCACGAGCAGCCGCGAGTTGCCCAGCAGCGGATCGGTCGCCGGGAGCAGCGGCCGCAGCTCGTCGAATGCGACGGCGTGGCGGTCGGGCCGCTCGACGTCGATGGCGATCTGGCCGCCGAACCGCTCGATCATCGGCGGGCTCCGCAGGCTCATGCCGAGCGCGATCTCGTCGATCAGTCCGGTGAAGTGGGCGACCTTCGCTCCACTGGCCGGCCGCACGAGGAACCGGATGAACGTCGGCCCGAGGAGCGGCGGTCCTTCGATCGTGGTGTCGAGACCGTAGTCGGCCAGCACGCGCATGAGATTCTGCTGCATCTTCAGGTGCTCCGGCGTGAGCCGGCTCCACCTTCGGCCCGGAGGCACGACGACTGGGGGAACGGCGGCCGCCGGCGGCTCGACCCCCGCGACGCGGCCGATCGCCTTCTTGAGCCGGGCCTGGGCCGCCTTGAGGTCCGCAGCCTTCACCCGCTCTTCGGTGATCTCAGGCGTGAACGACACGACCCGCGGCTCGCCGGCAGCGGTGTCCGGGGTGGCGAGCAACAGGTTGTAGAGCGCGGCCAAGCCGACACCTGCCTGCAACGCAGTGCCGGCGGTCTTCAGCATGACCACGCACCAGTCGGTGGCGTGGTTGCCCCGCAGCACAACGTCGGCCGGGCCCGCGAGGATCACGCTGTCGGCCCAGGAGGGCTCGCGGAGTTCCGTCCGCAGCTGCCGTTCGACATCCACGAGATCTCGGGCGGCGTCGAGTGAGCCGTGCGTGCGGTGCAACGCGAGCAGCAGGCCGACGAGCCAGTCGCAGAGCCTCACTATGGCGTCCCAGAACGACGCGACCTGCTCGGGCAATTGCGTCAGCGTGGCCCGCTGCTGCTCGATCATCGGGCCCACCACGCCGCGGTACACCGCATCGACCAGCGCCGCCCGCCAGGTGGCGGCACCCACCGGCACGTCTTCGAGCACCGCCATCACGTAGAGCGGCGACCCGGGCGAGAAGAAGCCGGCGACCACGTCCTGAAACAGGCTGCACAGGCCCGCCGACGCGGCCGACTGGCCGTCCGCTCCGGCCAGCTCGACGCCCTCGGCGAGCAGCCGCCGGCGAATCTCACGGACATTGACCTCGACGGGCACGGGCGGAGCCTCAGGGTTCGGGGTGTGGGCTCGCCGCACCGGCGAACCGTTCGAAGACCACGACGGGCGGGTCGCCGAGGACCCCGAACAGCGGCTCCCCGGCGGTGATCAGCCGTTGGAGCGACGCCGGCGTCGTGCCCGTCGCGGCCACCAGTTCGGCAAACCGCATCAGGTGCCGACGCTGCAGTTGCTCGAGAGCGGCGTCCCGCAGCGGCGTCCGCGTCACCTCGGCGACGGCTGCATTGCGGACCGGGCCGTGCTCGATCTCGATCACCAGCGCGTCGAGATCGGTGTCGCGAAGCCCGCTTCGCAGCCAGTCCTCCACCGTGTGGGGTGGGATCGTCCGGCCGCGGCACTCCAGTTCGCCGGCCCGGGCATCGGACATCACCGAGCGGACGGCCTCGAGGGCGGCGAGCATCTCGGGCGTCGGGCAGAGCGTGCGGAGTCGGGAGATCCCCGCCGCGGTACGTTCTTGGTCGGTGGCGAGCTGCTGCCAATACTCCCAGGCCCGGTGCGAGGTGTGGGGGATCGGGAGCCGCATGTCGCGGACGATGATCCGCTCCTCATGCACGCCGAGCGGCTGCTGCGTGATCCGCTTGAGCTGGGCGGTGAGCCCGTTGCCCTCGTGGTTGCAGACGCTGATCGCCACCTGCCGCTCGGGCAGCGAAAGCACGAGGTCCACGTCGGGCCGGTTCGCCGGCGTCGTCACGGGGATGTGGCTGCGGACGGCCATCACCAGGGCGAGGCCGTGCACGAACGCGGCCGTGGGATCGGCCAGGTGGGCGACGGCGTCGAGGCGGCGGCTCTCGAAGAGGTCGGTGAGGAAAGCGTCGCTGTCGGCGGGCCGCTCGCCGGCATGCGGGAAAGCGTCGCGACAGAGCGCGATCAGCCGCCGCGGCGTACGGTCACCCTCCCCCAGAAACCGCCGCAGGCCCGCCGCGCCGAGTGGCCAGACGGGGTCCTGCTGCCGCCGCGGGTCGTCCCGCAGCGACGGCGAGGCGGCCAGTCGGGCCTGAATCAGGGCGACCGCCTGGGCCTCGGTGAGTGGTTCGAGCACCCGCTCCTGCTGCGCGAGCCGGTGGTAGTCGGCCCGGGCGATCGCCTGCCTGATCTGGGGCAACAGCGCGCTCTGGGCACAGGTCACCAGCAGCAGCGGCTCCAACTGGTCGAACAGATCCGCCGCCAGCCGGCCGAAGGCGAAGAACCCGGTGCGGTCGTCGGGCGAGACCTGCAGCGACTCGATCTGGTCGAAGCAGAGCACGACGGGCCGCGTGTCGGCGATGAGCCGGGCGAGCCGGTGCACGACGTGCTCGGCCATGCGCTCCGGGTCGGCCGCTGCGTCCTCGTCCTTGGGCATGTCGAATCCGAGCTGCTCCCGCACCTCATCCGGCAGTTCACCATGCTCGAGCCACTGGACCACCTCGTGCCGCCGCTGCCGCAGGAGAAACAACCGCAGGCCGCGGGCCAGCGGGTAATCGAGCGAGAGCCGCGTGGCCAGCTCCCCGAACGACTCGCGAAGCTCCTCCCAGCCGGATGCGTCGGTCTGAATCCTGCGGAGCAGTGCGGCCGCCTGGTCTCGATCGAACGATTGCCCCGACTCCTTGGCCAGGGATGCGAGCACGATCGCTTCGAGTTGCGTGGTGCCCCGGGCGTCCTTGCGGAGGAGATCCCGCACCAGACAGGCCCGCAGGTGGCGGCGGATCATGTTCGGCGCGGTCGCCAGACGGACGTAGCAGAAGAACGGCGGCGGTTCCTGCCGGAGCGGGGCTCCCTCCGGCTCCGTCATGGACGTGGCCCGCAGTCGGGCCAGGAGATGCGTCTTGCCGCTGCCAGCCGTGCCATGGATCAGCAGCGACCGGCGATTGCCGTGACGCCGCACGTCCTCGAGCAGGTCGTGACAGAGGTCCGACACCGCCCCATAGATCGTCGGCACATCGACCGCGGGACGGCACCAGGCGTCCGACACGATCCCATTGTCGAAGGGGTTGCCGGCGTGGGTCATCGGAGGGCGACTCCGATGACCTCGAACAGCCCGTCAGACGAGCACTCGATCTGGTCGCCGCCGACCACGGGAAACGCCGGGTCCCGCCGGATCAGCGTCAGGCGGTCGGACCGCTCCAGCCGCAGCAGGGCCGCGACGAAATCAGCGGTGCCGGGAAAATGCGGGGCGAGGTGCGGCCGCAGTTCGGCGACGAGAACCGGAGCCCCGGTGGCACTGCGCGGGTCGATGCGGGTCATCGTAATCGCGATGGCCTCGAGCAGCCAATCATCGTCGTGGTCGTGAGCCGGCCCGGCCGTCACTCTGGGCAGATGCATGGATGGCGCTCCGGGAGCCCGACTGCGGCGCCGGCCGCCGAGGCCGAAGGCGCTCACGGCAGCGGGCGATGGATCGCGGCATCCCTGGCCACGCCGGATGGTAGGCCCGCGCCGGCAGCTGGGGCGAATCCAGCATGGTGCCGCGGCCGGCAGCGGCCGGACAGTTGCGGCCGGCGCCGGAACCGGAGCCGCTCACCCCGCGGTCAGCCAGCGGGGTCCGCGGGGTCCGGAGCGATCCCGGCCGAGACGTGGGTCGTGATGCCGTGCGGCTCGAGCTGGAAGATCTGCACCACCGTGCCGCTGGTGAACGCATGCACGATCGCCCCGGTCGCCGGCTCCACCACCACCGCCGCCTCCCGGACCTTGCGGCCGGTCAGCCGCTGGATCTCCTGCCGCAGCTCGTCGCACGACACGGCGAACAGCGCCCGGTGATACTGCTCGACCTTCGCCGCCCCGGACTCGCTGCTGGCCAGGATCTTCTCGGCGGGCGTCAACGCCTCGTGCAGGGTGAGCACGACCGTGTCCTCGCTGGCGACCACGGTCACCGCCTTGGGCGTGTGCCCGGTGCGTTCCGCCTGCATGGCGAGGGCGATTTGGGCGAGTTCCTTGGACAACTGGGATGACGACAACGGCTGGCTCATGGGTTCGACCTCCGGGTGTTCGGCCTGTTCACGGTGCTCCACCGAGCACATACCCGGTCGCCCTGGATCATACGTCACCTGACGATGCGTCGATGCATTCGGCGAAACTGATCGGGCGAGAGTCCCGTCAGCCCACTGAACAGGCGGGTGAAATGGCTCTGCGAGGAGAAGCCGAGGTCGAGGGCGATTCCCGCCAGCGGATCCGTCCCCTGCCGCAACAGGGCGAGCGCGGCCGAAATCCGGCGGCTGTTGATGAACCGGTTGAGGCTCAGGCCGGCGGACCGGTGGAACTTCCGGGCAAAGTGTCCGGGTGACAGCCGGACGGTGTCGGCCAGCGTCTCGAGCGACAGCGGGATCCCGAGGTGGGCGTCGATGCAGACGACGAGCTGCCGCATGATGGCCGGGGTGAAGACGCTCCCGTCCTTCTGCCAGTCCGGGGCGACGGCTCCGGCCAGCGCGCAGAGTCGCAGCAGAATCTGGCGGGCGGCGATTTCGTCGCCGATCTCCTCCGACATCTGCCGGCCGGCTGCACCGCTTGACAGCCGGAGCAGACTGGCCTCGATCAGCGCGTCCTGAAAAACGGGCGTGGCCTGCAACCCGGGCTGCAGCAACACGCCCTCGGCAGCCCCGACCGTGCGGAGCTGCTGCTCGGGGATGATCACGTCAAACGCCATGAACCCGTTTGCCGACGTGATCGACATGCTGTGGGCATGGGGGTCGCAGGGGAAGAATCCGAGGCTGCCGACCGCCGAACGGTAGGCCCTCTCGGTGCCGCATCTCATCCAGCGGATGTCCGCGTCGCCGCTCGTCGTGAGCAGCAGATGGTGGCCGACGTGGCGACGCTCGAGGAGATCGAACACCCGCGGTGGATCGACGGCGACCCAGTGCGCGAGCCACAAGTGGTGCGGATACGGCGAGTCGTGCCCCCCACTCATGGCGAACCGCGTCGGCGAGCGATGGGCGGAGAGCCGACAGTCCGCTCATTGCAGACCGCTGCTCACTCGCCGTTCTCTCCAGCATACGCATCTCCACGTGGCGGGCCATCCGTAGGCTGCTCGCGACCAGCCATGCCCACGACGGCCCGGTGCTCTCACGCTTCGGCCGCGCATGCATGGTGACAGACGCCGCCCGGCCGCCGGGATACGCTGCCCCCGTGGCCGCGCAGGATGTGTCGGCTGAACGATCCCCAAGGAGGCCGTCATGACCGACCAGCAGCACTGCACGCCCGCAGCCCTCGCCATCTTCACGATGGCTGCGATCAAGGCCGCAACCGACGCCTTTGAGAGCGGCGACACCAACGTGTGCGATGCCCTCGACACGATCGCCGCGGCAATCGCCGAGCTCCGAGCGGCAGCCGCGGATCGCAGCCGACCCGAGGCAGCCTAGGGGCGAGGGCCGCGTCGATCGACCAGGTCCGCTGCTTCCCCGCCGGCGGCTCACCGGTCCGCCAGCTCGAACCAGGTCACGAGCCAACGCTCCAGCGGCTGACGGCCCCGCGCGGCGACCTGGGGCTGGACCCGGAGCGTGACCAGCTCGCCCGGGCGGCCGCAGGGGGCGAGGTCCAGGCCGGCGATCCACGTGACGTCGTCGGCTGCATCCTTGCGGACCGAGACGGCAGGCCGCGATGCCTGGCCGCAGGCCGCGACCGCAGCCACCGGCGGGAGCGTTTGGAGCCCGGCGGCCCGGTCGGCCTCGGCGCTCAGAGGCCGCGCCGAATCCTGGGCGACCGGCGGCAGCGCCATCGGGCTGCACAGCCCGATGGCGTCGGCGAAGCGGGCCTCCCGAACGGCGTCGATCCAGGCGGTGGCCGTCGCCGCCGCCCGCCGACCACTGACCCAGCGAGCGACGACGAAGCCGCTGGCGGCCTGTGCCCCAAATCCGATCGCCAGCGCCAGCCCCAGGAGCGCCGGCCCGCGGCCGACCCGCCGCCCCTCCGACCGGGCCACTTCGCGGAGTGCCGCCACAGCCAGCGCCGTCGCCACCAGCGGCAGCATCGCGGCCAGCGACATGAAGAGCGCGAGGGCGGAACCACAGCCGGCCAGAAGCGCCGCCACCGCCAGGCCGCTCACAGGTCGCGCGCCTGCCAGTTCGTCCGCCGCTTCAGTCCCTGTCATGGATCTTCCCCCGCCGCGCTCCCCGACCGGCCGCTCAATACACGTCCACCCGCAACGACGGCTCCGCCTCGAGCGCCGCGCGCCGGGTGGCATACCGCAGAATGAAGTCGGCGTCGGGATCGAAGGTCCGCCCGGGATCGGCGAACGGCCCGCGGCGGGATGAGCCTCGCACCCAGGCGAGCCAGCGGCGGTCGGGGGCGAGCCCGAAGAACAGCCGCGCCTCGGGCGTCGGCTGGATGAAGTCGCGGGGGACCGGCGCCGTATGCAGCGAGGCCGCCGTGAAGCAGACCACGACCCAGGCGGTGAGCACCGCCACGAGCGGGCCGGCGACGAGCTCGACCGGCTTGCGGAATCGGACCCGCGTCCGCGAGACGCGGTCGGTGATCTCCCGCAGCATGAGCAACAGCAGGCAGAACGTGCCCTGCAGCGCCACGAAGTCGAGCAGGTAGGTGTACGAGCCCAGAAACATCTCGAGCTTCGCCACGACTGCCGGATACCAGGCGGTGGCCAGGCTGGCGGCGAGCAGCACGTTCAAGAGCATGATCAGCCCGCTCCACGGCCCCTCGCGCCAGATCGCGAAGGCCACGACGACGAACACCGCCAGCAGCGTGAGCGACACGGTCATGAACGCCTCCGCTTCCGACCGGCCCGTCCGGCCT
>JBIKXY010000019.1:0-25862 GCA_044355515.1 Pirellulales bacterium | reverse complement strand
TCACAGGTCGCCGAGTCAGGCCCACCATCCACCACACCTGTCGCACGGGAGGGACCCCATGCCTCGGATTCCGTACCAAGACCTGATGCAGTCCGATGAAATGGCAGAGAAGCTCGAAATGAGCACGGCCGAAATCGGTCTCTCGGTCAGAACCACCAACTGCCTCGAAGAACGGGGCATTTTCACGGTCCACGATCTGCTCAACTGCACGCGGGCTGACCTCCTCTCGATTTCGAACTTCGGTGAAAAGACCCTCGAAGAGGTCTACAAGGCGCTCGAGAAGATCGGTTTTTTCCGCACGGCGAACCCCGGTGGCGGGGAGACGAGCCGGCCGGTCTCGGCCGCCCCGTAGGCCGGCACAGCCCGCCGTGGCGGGCGGGCGGCCAGGAGCGAGCTTGTGACTTTGCCACGGTTTTTCGCCAAGAAGCGAGGGCATCGCCAGACCGGGTCGGAGATCTGGGGCTCCGTCGGCGACGCCCTGTTTCATGCGGTGCTCGTGGCGGCCGGGCTGGCCTTCGGCGGGCTGCTGGTGACGGGCGTGGCGGTTCCGGAATGGCGGATCAATCATGATTTCGCCGAGGCCTCCGCCACGGTGGTCGGTAAGGGACTCGCCCGCCGCTCCGACGGCTCCCGCAGCACCTGGCAACCCGCCGTGCGGCTGCGGTATGCGGCCGGGGGCGGCGTCGTGGACGCCTGGGCCTTCGACGGCCCCCGGGAGTCCGATCGCGACCGGGCGCTGCAGTGGCTTGATCGCTTTTCCCTGGGCGGGCAGGCCAGTTGCTGGCATGACCCCGAACGGCCCGCCGAGGTGGTGCTCTCTCGGGGTTACAACTGGTGGATGTGGGCGCTCATGCTTCTTCTGCCAGGCGCCCTCCTGGCCTTCGGCGGCACGGGGCTCGCCCGGGCCGTCGCCCGCTGGGGCCGCAGCGAGGAGCGGCAGGCGGCGGCCGGGCGGCGGCCGCGTGACCCGCTCTCCACAGCCCTGCCGCTGGCCGAGGGCCACCCCGGCGTTCCGTCGTGTGAGGACCTTGTCAACTCCCCCGGGACCGTCCTCCGCTACAGGCTGCCGGTCGAGAGCCCGGAGAGTTGGAGCCTGCTCGGCTTCGGGCTGTTCGCGCTCCTCTGGAACGCGGTGCTGGTGGTCCTCGCCGTCAACGCCGGCCTCGACCTGCTCGGTGGCCGGATCGATTGGCTTCTGCTGGCGGTGCTCGTCCCGTTCGCCGCCGTCGGGGTGGCCGGCGTCGTGGTCTTCGTTCGCAGCCTGGTGCTGGCCACCGCCGTCGGCACCACGCAGCTCGAGATCTCGGCCCATCCCCTCCGGCCCGGGGGCACCTACGAGGCCCTGCTCGCCCAGGGGGGGTCGGGCGGCTTTCGTGACCTCGAGATCTCGCTCGAGCTCGAGGAACGGGCCACGTTCCGCCAGGGCACCGATACCCGCACCGATCGACTCCTCGTCTGGAAGGCTCCGCTGGGCTCGTGGCAGGGGCTGCAGCTCACGCCGGGCACGCGGTTCGAGGCCCGCGCGACGATCCACGTGCCGGCCACGGCGATGCACTCGTTCGCCTCGGAGCACAATGCCGTCGGTTGGCGGATCGTCGTCCGCGGCCGACCGGCCCGCTGGCCCCCGTTCTCGCGGTCGTTTCCGGTGGTCGTCTTCCCTGCCGGAGCACAGCCGTCGTGAGTCAGGCTTCCGACCCGGCCCGCATGCACCCCTTGGTCACGGTCCAGTTCTGCGCGGCAGACCGCCGCTACGAACCGCTCGGGCCGCTCGAGGTCAGGTATGCCGTGGAGCTCCCGGCTGGCCAGGTGGTCAGGGCGGTGGAACGCTCGATCCTGTGGTACACCGAGGGCAAGGGGGAGGAGGATATCGGCGTGCACTCCTTCGAGCGGCTCACCGACCGCGGCACCGCGACGGCCGCCGGCGGCTCGTTCGGCTGCCGGCTGCCGGCGAGCCCGCTCTCCTACGAGGGGGTGATCGTGAAGATCCGGTGGTGCGTCCGGGTGCGGCTGTTCTTCGACGCGGGCCGCGACTTCGTCTCCGAGCATGTCTTCGATCTGGGCGACGTGCCGGCCGCCCCCTACCCGAATCGCTCCTGATGACGCCCACCGCTCCCGGCTTCTCCGCCCGGCATCGCTCCAATCCATTTGCGTCGCGGCACACGCGGCCGGGCGCGGTGCGCCCCTTGGACACGCAGGGCCGTCCGCTCGCCATGGGTTCCCTGCTCGCGCAGCTCGATCGGCACCCCTGCCTGGCGATCGTCGGCCCGCACGGCACCGGCAAATCGACGCTCCTGGCCGCGTTCGCCGCCGCGTTCACCGCGGCCGGGCGGCCGTTCGCACTCTACCGCCTCCGCCGTCGGCGCGATGGCATCGCGGTGCTCCGGGCCATCCTCGGAGCCCGGCGGGGCACCACGTTCCTTTTCGACGGCTGGGAGCAGGTCGGCCCGCTGGCGGCCCGCGGGGTGAGGCTCGCGGTCCGGCTCCGGGGCGGCCGGCTCATCGTTACGAGCCACCGGCCGGCGGGCATGCCGACCGCCGTGACGACGGCCGGCACACTGCCGCTCCTGGCGGCGATCGTGGCCCGGTTGCCCGATCACGCCGGCCTGATTACGCCGGCCGACCTGGCCGCTGCCTTCGCCCGCCGGCGGGGCAATCTTCGCGACTCCCTCGCGGATCTCTACGACCGGTTCGAGAATCGTGCCCGCCGGCCGTGACGGTGCTGGCGGTCGTTCGGATCGTCCGGCCCGGCAGGGGGAAACTCATGTTCCCGCGCGGCTTTTTTTCGACGTCGCCGGGCCGCGGTGCGTCCTAGGGTTGCGTGCCGGCGGAAATCCGGCGTCCCCGAAGGAAGGAACGTGCGATGAACGTGCATCGAATGGCGGCTCTCGTCCTGGCGGTCGCCGGCTGCTCCGCGGTCGCGAGCCGGCCCGCGTCTGCCCAGTGCTGCCTGAGCGGCTTGTTCAGCGGTTGCCAGTCGTGCTTCCGCCAGGCGCCGGTGTATGCGGTCGCCCCGGTCGCGCCCGTGGCCGCCCCGATGATGGCGCCGGTGGCCGCGCCGCCCCCGCCGGTGATGGTGCCGGTGCAGCAGACGAGTTACGTGCCGGAGACGACGTATCGCACCGAATACAAGTGCGTCCCGGTGACGAGCTACAAGCCCTCGTGTGAGATCGATCCCTGCACCGGCTGCACGGTCGAGTGCATGCAGCCGGTCACGCAATACGTCCAACAGGCCGTCAACGTGCCGGTCACGCAGTATCGGGCCGTGACGACCACCAAATACGTGCAGATGCAGCCGGGCTACGCCGCTCCCCCCGCGGCCGGGATGCCGGCCGGGATGCCGGCCGCACCGCCCGCAGGGATGCCCGCCGGGCCGCCGGCCGCCAGCCCCTTCAGCGCCGTCCAGACCACGCCCCAGGCCTGGGTGGGTGCCGGTTCCGACATCTCCCGACAGCCTGTGCCGGGCGTGGCCCCGCCGGCCCTGCCTCCGGGCTCGATCACCCCGGCCCCCACCTATCAGTATCAGCCGGTGGCACCGCCGGCCTACCCGCAGGTGCCGACGATCCAGGGTTCCGCCGCCCAGACGATCACGCCGCAGGCAGGCACCTACGCACCCTCACCGACGCTCCAGCCGGTGCAACCCCAGCCGACCCAGCCCCCAGCCCTGAGCCCGGCCCCGTCGTTGCGGCCGATCCCCGAACTGCCTCGCACTGGCACCGGCCAGGCCGGAGCGGCGACCGGCGCCGGGGCCAACGACCCGGCGACAAACGGGGCCGGAACCTATGGCCGCCCGACCGCCGAGCCGCCCCGCGGCAACGCGGAGCCTGCCGCTGGCGGCACCGGCGGCAACCCGGCCGGGATGCCTGTCCTGCCCGGTGCCGGACCCGGGGCCGCAAGCGGAGCCTTCCCTCGGCTGCTCGAGCCGACGAGCCACACGACCTCCTGGGGCCCTTCCGATGGGGGCGGGGCGCATGTCCAATATCCGACGGCCGCCCTGCCGGCGTGGCGGCAGGCATCGCGTTGACCGCGGGCCCTGCGGGCGCGCCGCCCCCCGGCCGCCCTCTGAGGAGCCCGCCATGACCAACACCGACATCGCCGCCGCCTTCGAGCAGGTGGCGGACCTGCTCGAGTATCAGGGGGACAACGTGTTTCGGGTGCGGGCCTACCGCACCGCCGCCCGCACGATCTCGGGGCTGGTGGAGTCGCTGGCGAGCGTGCGGGCCGATCCGAGCCGGCGGCTGACCGACCTCGAGGGCGTGGGTGCCGATCTGGCCGGCAAGATAGAGACCCTGCTCGACACCGGCCGGCTGCCGCTGCTCGAGGAGCTCGAGCGGCAGGTGCCGGCGGTGGCCTTCGACCTGATGCGGGTGCCGGGCCTGGGTCCGAAGAAGGCCAAGGCGCTCGTCGCGGCCCTCGGCATCGACTCGCTCGCCGCGCTCGAGGCGGCCTGTCGCGAAGGCCGTGTCCGGGGGATCAAGGGCTTCGGCCCCAAGACGGAGGCCACGATCCTGGAGAAGCTCGCCTTCGCCCGCGATCCCGAGCGGGCCCGGCTGCTCTGGAGCGAGGCCGAGGCGATCGCCATCAGGCTGGTCGAGTGGATGCGGGAGTGCCCCGCGGCCGTGCGGCTCGAGCCGGCCGGCAGCCTGCGGCGGGGCCGCGAGACGATCGGCGACCTGGATCTGGTGGTCGAGAGCGACGAGCCCGCGGCCGTGATGGAGCGGCTCGTGGCCTGGCCCGAGACGGCCGAAGTCCTGCTCCGCGGCGAGACCAAGACGAGCATCCGCGGCCCCCGCGACGTGCAGGTCGATCTCCGGGTCGTGCCGGCGGAGTCGTTCGGGGCGGCCCTGCAATATTTCACCGGCTCGAAGGAGCACAACGTCCGGCTCCGCGGCCGGGCCCGCGACCGGGGGCTGTCGCTCAACGAATACGGCGTCTTCCGGCTGGCCAAGGACGACGCGGTGAAGGGGCCGGCGATCGCGGGGCGGACGGAGGAGGAAGTGTATGCCGCCCTCGGCCTGCCCTGGATTCCGCCGGAACTCCGCGAGGGCCGCGACGAGATCCCGCGCGCGGAACGGGGCGAGCTGCCCACGCTCGTGACCCTGGCCGACATCCGCGGTGACCTGCACATGCACACCACCGCCACCGACGGCGAGGACACGCTCGCCGACATGGTGCGAGGGGCGATCGACCGCGGGCTGGCTTACATCGCCATCACCGACCACGGCCAGCGGGTGACGATGGCCCACGGCCTCGACCGCCGCCGGCTGCTCGCGCAGTGGGCGCAGATCGACCGGCTCAACGAGTCGCTCGCCGCCGACGGCCGGCCGCCGATCGTGGTGCTCAAGGGGATCGAGGTCGACATCCTCGAGCAGGGGGGCCTGGATCTGCCCGACGACGTGCTCGCCGAGGCCGACTGGGTGGTGGCGAGCCTGCACTACGGCCAGAACCAGCCCCGCGACCGGATCACGGCCCGGATTATTCAGGCGATCGAGAATCCGCATGTGGCCGTGATCGGCCACCCCACGGGCCGGCTCCTGAATCGTCGCCCGGCCTACGACGTCGACCTCGAGGCGGTGATCGCGGCGGCGGCCCGCACCGGCACCTTCCTGGAGATCAACGCCAATCCCTGGCGGCTCGACCTCGACGACCGCCATGCCGCGGCGGCCAAGGCGGCCGGCGTGAAACTCGTGATCTCGACCGACGCCCATTCGATCCGGGGCCTCGACGTGATGCGGTGCGGCATCCTGCAGGCCCGCCGGGCCGGGCTGGAGGCCGAGGACGTGGCCAACACCCGCCCCCTGGCGGCACTGCGAAAGCTGATGAAGCGGTGACCGAGGGCCGGTACAGGGGAACGTAATCGAAGAGGTCGAGGAACCCTGCCCTCGTGCAGAGCATCATCAGACGCTCTGCACGGATAAACGCCTCCGTGACCGGATGGGTGCGCTCGATCCCGGTCGCCGGGTCGATTTCATTGCCGATGTATTCCGCGACGAGCTTCTCGAGTGCCTCGAGCAGGCTCGCCTCCGCGGCCGGCGAGCGGATCCACAGCACGTCGGTGTCTTCGGTGCCCCGAATGAAGCCGTGGAAATTGACGGCATGACCGCCCACCACGACGAATGGCACGCCATGCCGCGTGAGCACTTCGAAGAGCTGAAAGTCAGGAGTCATGGGCAGCCGTCCGCGGTTTCCGGCCGACTGCGCGAGCCGCGAAGTTGCGGCGCAGAAAATGAGCGCGGCCGGCGGGGCTGCCTTCCAGGATCTCCCGCGACGTGGCCAGGAGTCGCTGCATGGCCGCGAGACGCTGCGCGGGGCTCAGCGTGCGGGCGTGGGCCCGCCGCACCCGGTCACGAGCTGCAAGGCCGGCGGCGGAATCCGGCGACTCGGTGTTCATCGCCGCGGGCTATCCCGCGCCCGCTCGAACCGCACCATCCCGACCTTGTCTGGCATGGCTTCCAGGGCGTGAGACGCTGACTGAGAAAGATGTGCCGGAGAAAGATGTGTCAGGAACCTTGTTCTCTCTCTCCCGCCCCACTCCGGGTGCCGCTCAGCCCCCCAGCCCGTCGGCGTGCTTGCGATAGAGCCCGCGGAACTGGTGGTAGGTGAGCCCCAGCCGCTCGGCGGCCCGCCGCTGGTTGTGCCGGGCCTCGGCCAGCGCCCGCCGCACGAGTTCGATCTCCAGCCGGGCTCTCCAGCCATAAAACTGCATCGTAATGCAGGTTTTTTTGAGAAAACGTGCATTACGAATGATCATGAGTACAATCAACGGCGTGTTTCACGATATTTTGCTTGGCCAGCGGCAGGATTGGGCGAACCTCCTCGCCGCCCGCTACATCGACCGCACGTCCGCCGGCCGGGCCGACGGCGATGACAGGGTCGCCGTCGTACTCGGCCCCAGGCGGGCCGGGAAGTCGGTCTATGCAGCCCACCTGGCCAGTCGCTCGCCCGGACGGGCCGGTTACGTGAACTTCGACGACGAGCGGCTGATGGGGCGAGAGGGCTACCTGCCCGACAGTCCCGGCCCCCGCGGCACCGACGCGCTGGTGGCCGCGATCGACGCGCTCTACGACCATCCGCAGACGATCCTGTTCGATGAGATCCAGAACGTGCCGGGCTGGGAGCTCGTCGTCAATCGGCTGCAGCGATCTGGACGCAGGCTGATCCTCACGGGCAGCAATGCCCATTTGCTCAGTTCAGAGTTGTCCACGCACCTTACGGGCCGGCATCGACCGATCCCGCTGTTGCCGTTTTCGTTCGCCGAGTTTGCGGCGGCCGACGGGACCGGCGAGCGAACCACCGTGGAATCGGCCGACCTTTGCCGCCGCCATGCCGAACTTGGCGGATTTCCCGAGGTCGTGCTCAAGCCCATCGACGGCGGTGGCTATCTGCGAACGCTGCTCGCGGCCGTGATCCACAAGGACATCGTGAGCCGGTTCCGGCTGCGGGCCCCGCAGGCGCTCGACGCCGTGGCCGCCTGCCTGCTCTCGAATCCGGGGGGCGAGTTTTCGTTTGCCTCGCTCGGCCACGCCGCGGGCTGCCGCAGCGGTCATACGCTCAAGAAATACGTCGGCTATCTCGAGCAGGCGTTCGTCCTCTTCACGGTGCCGCGGTTCTCCTTCAAGCCACGGGAACAGGCCGCGTCGAACAAAAAAGCCTATGCGATCGACAACGGCTTCGTGCGGGCGGCCGGATTCCAGTCGAGCCCCAACCAAGGCCGGCTCCTCGAATCACTCGTGGCGATCGCCTGCCTGCGGCGGCAACTCCGAGGCGAATGCCGGCTCTATTACTGGAAGGATCCGCACCGGGCCGAGGTTGATTTCGTGATTCACGCGGGGCGGAAGGTGGAGTCGCTCATCCAGGTGACGGCGGATCTGCGCGATCCGAAGGTGCGAGCCCGCGAAACCCGCAGCCTGATCAAGGCCGGCCATGAACTCCGCTGCGACAACCTGCTGCTCCTCAACCCGGATGAGCAAGGGGAGAGCCGCGAGATCTGGCAGGGACGATCGGCCGTCGTGCGCCGGGAGCCGCTCTGGCGGTGGCTCCTCGAACAGCCCTAGGGAAAACGCTCCCAGTCACCGCCAGTTCGGGCTCCGCCAGCTTCGCCAGACGCGGTTGCGGCGGGCCTGCGGCCCGGGCATTCGCCGACGTCCCGGCCCGTGGGGGCCGCCGCCCTCACGGGTCCTTTACGCACCGGAACCCGATGTGGTTGGTGCCGCTCGACACCTCCCCCTTGCCCCGGGTGCCCACGATGTAGCGGGAGCAGTATTGGTCGGAGCAGAGATACGAGCCGCCCCGCTGCACCCGCTTGGGCTGCCCCGGTTCCTGGGGATCGAAGCTGTCGGCCGGGCCGGCCGGGTCGAGGACCACGCCGCGGCGGGCGTCGCGGGCGTAGGTGTCGGGCCGATACCAGTCGCTGCACCACTCCCAGACGTTGCCCGAGATGTCGAACAGGCCGTAGCCATTGGCCGGGTAGCGGCCCACCGGGGCGAGCCCCGCGAAGCCGTCGGCTGCCGTGTTCTCCACCGGGAACCGGCCCTGCCAGGTGTTGGCCATCCACTTGCCGTCGGGCCGAAACTCGTCGCCCCAAGGGTAGACTGCGCCCGAGCGGCCACCCCGCGCCGCAAACTCCCACTCGGCCTCCGTCGGCAGCCGCTTGCTGGCCCAGGCGGCATAGGCCTCGGCGTCCGCGAAGGCGACGTGCACGACTGGCTCCCGGTCGCGGCCCTCGATCGAGCTTGCGGGCCCGGTCGGATGCTTCCACGAGGCCCCGGGCACATACGACCACCAGCGAAGGTGGGCGGCGCCGGAATCGTCCCGCAGCGGGACGGCCGCGGCCGGCGGGGCGAACACGATCGACCCGGCCACCAGATTCTCCGGCGGCGCGCCGGGAAAATCCTCGGCCCGGGGGGGCCGCTCGGCCACGGTCACGTAGCCGGTGGCTGTCACGAAGACCGCGAACTCGGCGTTGGTCACCTCGTGGACGTCGACCCAGAACCCGGAGAGCTTCACCCGGTGGATCGGCCGGGCATCGGCCATCGGATCGCTGCCGCCGAAGGGAAGCCGCCGCGGGTCGGCACAGCCCATCGAAAACTCGCCCCCCGGAATCCAGGCCATGCCCGCCGGCGGGTCACCGGGCGAAGCCGTCGCCAAAGGCACGGTCGGCTCGAAGCCGGCAGCACCGGCCTCGAGCGATGCAACCGCGAGCCACACAAGGGCCAGACCCGGAACGATGGCCGCCGCGAGCCGGCGCCGCGGCCCGGCCGACGGCTGCCACGTTGTGATGCCGCTCATGCCGGCCTCCGCCGCACCGTCTGCTCGAACCTTTGCCTGAGTGCCCGCCGCCGGGCCGGCTTCCACCACTTCACGAACGCCCGGCGGGCCTCCTCGGCCCGGGCATCCTCGGCCCGGCGGAGCACTGCCAGCGCCTGCCGGTCGGGCCCCACCCCCTCCTCGCGGGCCCAGCAGCGAAACCGGTCTGCCGCGGAGGCATGGTCGGTGAACTCCCCGAGCGTCTCCTGGAGATTCTCGAGCGCGTCATGGCAGGCGGATCGCTCAGCCGCCGGAAACACCGGGGCGAAGATCTCGAGCGCATACCGCAGTTTCTTGCCCTCGATCCGCAGTTGATGGATGTCGGCGGCATCCTCCAGCCGGCGATCCGCCCGCCGGAAGAACCGGTTCACCAGCCGCCTGAATCGCCGGCGGCCGAAGGTCGCGAAGGGCTCGTCGCGGCCGGACCGCCGCACGCCCTCCACCAGCCGCTC
Organism: Pirellulales bacterium; assembly: GCA_044355515.1. Lineage (GTDB taxonomy): Bacteria > Planctomycetota > Planctomycetia > Pirellulales > UBA1268 > QWPN01. The sequence continues at coordinate 16,107 of JBIKXY010000019.1, read as the reverse complement.
CACCCGGGCCGGCCAGTCGGCCGCGGCCAGTTCGTCGAACACGCCACGGATCGGCTGACGCGAGACGTCCCGCCGCCTGGCGAGCATCGCCAGCAACCGGCCGCGGGCGGCCGCCGCCTTGGCGGCGAGGCTCGCCGGCTTGGCCTCGCCGGTCGCCTCGCCGGCCAGCCGGTCGGTGAGCACGTCGAGATCGCGGGTGCTGCCGGCCGCCCGGCGGATCCGCCGCAGCCGCTTCTCGAACCAAGCCCGCTGCTTGGTCGGAACGACCCCGCGGAACGCTGAAAGGGCCGCGATCGTGCGGCGGGTCGCCACCCGCAGTTGGTGCACCCGCTCTGGATCGTGCCGGGGGCGACAGGCGGCCTCGAGCTCCCGCCAGACCGCCTCGAGCCGCTTGCGGAGCGTCCGCGCCGCGACCCGGGCGACCGGGGTCCGGCCGGCGTCGTTCACCGCCCAGACGCCCGCCCGCTTCATGGATCCTGGCGGGACTGGAACCCGCCGCCCCGGTATCGGTTCACGGCTGCGGCCCCCTGGCCGCCGCCACCATGCCGACACTCTAGGGCTGAAAGCGGGCCGTTTCCAGCCACCCGCGGAAACCGCCTCAGGGCCGGGCCGCGACGCCGGCGGCGGCCGGCTGGGCCACTGCCCCGGACAGGGGTGGCTTCGTGATCGCGATGTCGGAGACGAAGATGGTGCCGGCTCCCATGGCCCCGTCGCCGGCCCACAGCCTGCCGGTCACGTGCACGGCGTCTCCGGCCGCGACGAGATCGAGCCGCGCGGCGTCGAGCGTGGCCACGGCGTCCGGAGCGACCGTGAAGGTCAGCCGCCGCACCGTGCCGCCGGGCACCTCGAGGGTGAGCACATCTTTGTGAATCCGCTTGACGGTGCCCACGATCGTTTCGCGAACGCCGGGCCGGACCGGATCAGGCTTGAAGTCGGCCGGAGGCGTCACCACCTCGAAGGCCGTCAGCGGCGCGGCGGCCCGGCCCCGCCCATCGACCTCGGCCACGAGCCGCAGGACGAGCCCCGGCCTGAGGACGGCCGCCGGCACCCGGCCGCTCACCCGCAGCCGTGTCACGCCCGCCGGGTGCAGCTGCGCCACGAGCGGCTCGGCCGTTGCCCCAGCCTGCCCGTCGGCGAACGCGACCAGCCCGCCGGTGAGATCGCCCGTAACGGCGACCACGGTGCCCTCGAAGTCGGCCTCGGGGAGCCTGTCGATGATCATCTTGTTGCGATTGACCGGTTCAGTGATCGCCTTGTTCGTGTTCCGGCAGGCGCCCAGATTCCAGAGCCGCACGTAGGCGGATTGGATCGCCGCCGACTTGTAGAACACGCCCCACTGGATGGTCCCGTCCGGGGCCACCGGCGCCGGCCGCTCCTGGGTGTCCGCATACGGGTCGTAGGGGGTGAGCTGGCCGCGGACCGGCGCCGTGACGGCGAGCACAACGGATCCGGCGAGCACCGGCAGGAGCCACAACGGCTTGAGGCGACGGGTCATCGAAACGCTCCAGGAGTGTGAAACGACTCTCCTGGAGGCTAGTTCGGCCCGCGACTCGAATCAAAAAAGTCGAACCGCCAGGGGCGACGCCAGTCCAGCGACCGCGGCAATCGGCACGACCCGGCCAACCGGCCTCGCCCGGCGAATCCCGCGTTTCCTTGTCCCCGCTGGCCCCCGAGAGCGAAGGTTTGGGGACGCCCTCACTCCGGCTCGGCCGGAGCCTCGAGCGTAGCCACCCCGGAAACCGCCTCGCTCCCTGCCTCCGCTCCGCTGCCGCTCACCGATTCGAGCAGGGGGAACTGGCGGGCCAGCAGGTTGTCCCGATCCATCCGCAAGGCCTCGAGCGCCTCCGGCCGCACCCGCACTTCCGCTGACTGAAACGTATTGAAGCCCGTTCCGGCGGGGATGAGGTGGCCGAGGATCACGTTCTCCTTCAAGCCGACGAGGTTGTCGGTCTTGCCGGCAAGCGCCGCCTCGGTGAGCACCTTGGTCGTCTCCTGGAAGCTGGCCGCCGAGATGAAGCTGGAACTCTGCACGCTCGCCTTGGTGATTCCGAGCAGCTGAGTGCTCGCCGTGGCTGGCTTGGGCGTGGTCCCCTTGGCCGGCGCACCACCGAGGGTCTCGATCTGCGCATTGGCCTGCTCGAGCACGTCCTTGGGCACGATGCTCCCCATGGCAAACTCGCTGTCGCCCTTGTCGGTGATCCGCACCGAGCCCGCGAGCCGCTCGTTGGCCTGGCGGAACTCAAAGCGGTCGAGCACGCTGCCCGGCAGCAGGCTCGTGTCACCGACCGTCTCGATCTTCACCTTGCGGAGCATCTGCGAGACGATGATCTCGATGTGCTTGTCGTCGATGTCCACCCGCTGGCTGCGGTACACGTTTTGAATCTCGCGGACGAGATACTTCTGCACCTCCTCCTCGCCCGAGATCCGCAGGATGTCGTGCGGCACGAGCGGCCCGTCCACGAGCGCCTCGCCGGCCCGCACGTAGTCGCCCGGATGCACCCGGAGATGCTTGCCGTGGGCCACGAGATGCTCGTGCTCCACGCCGCTCTCGCTCCGGACGATGATCGAACGCTTGCCCCGCCGCTTCTCCTTGCTGATTTCGACCTTGCCGTCATTCTCGGCCATGATCGCCGGATCCTTCGGCTTCCGAGCCTCGAAGATCTCCGTGACCCGGGGCAGGCCGCCCGTGATGTCCTGCGTGCCGCTGGCCTCGCGGGGCGTCTTGGCGAGCACGTGGCCTGCCTTCACCATCTCCCCCGGCGAGACCTCGATGTAGGCCTTCTCGGGCAGGTAATAGAACTCCTGGATCCGGCCGCTCTCGTCCTCGATCACGATCTGCGGGTGGTAGACGCCCTTGTGCTCCATCACCATCCGGCGGACGTGGCCACTGGGGTCCTTCTCGATCCGGAGCGTCTCGCCTTCGACCACGTCCTCGTACCGCACCTTGCCCGCCACCTCGGCCAGGATCGGGATCGAGTGCGGATCCCATTGCACGAGGATCGCGCCCGGCTTCACCTCCTGGTTCTCCGCGACCTTGAGGATGCCGCCCGCCGGGATTTCGAACTTCTCCAGTTCGTGCCCCTTGGCATCGACGATCGCCAGTTCGCAGTTGCGGGCCAAGACGATCGACTCGCCCTGCTCGTTCTCCACCGTCCGCAGGCGGGTGAACTTCACCGTGCCGGCCCGCTTGGCCTTGTACTCGCTCTCTTCGATGGCCCGCTGGCCCACGCCGCCGATGTGGAAGGTCCGCATCGTGAGCTGGGTGCCGGGCTCGCCGATGCTCTGGGCGGCGATGATGCCCACCGCCATGCCCTCCTCGACGAGCGAGCCCGTCGAGAGATCCATCCCGTAGCAGAGCCGGCAGACGCCCAGCGGCGCCTCGCAGGTCAGCGGGCTGCGAACCTGGATCTTCTCCAGGCCCAGCTCCTCGATCTGGGCGGCCATCTTCCGGTCGATCAGTCCGTCTTCGTGGACGATCACCTGGGTGGTCTTCGGGTGGACGATGTCGGCCCGGCTGACCCGACCGCGGATGCTGTCGGCCAGGCTCACGTCCACCTTCTCGCCCCGATAGATCACCGTCTTCTCGATGCCCTGTGTGGTGCCGCAATCGTGCATCGTAACCACCACGTTTTGAGCGACGTCGGCCAGCTTTCGCGTCAGGTAGCCCGAGTCGGCCGTCTTGAGGGCGGTGTCGGCTAGGCCCTTGCGGGCACCGTGCGTCGAGCTGAAATACTCGAGCACCGTCAGCCCCTCACGGAAGTTCGCCTTGATCGGCGCCTCGATGATCTTGCCGGAGGGCTTCGCCATCAGGCCGCGCATGCCGGCCAACTGGCGGATCTGCTCGACGCCGCCGCGAGCGCCCGACTGGGCCATCAGCTGGATCGGGTTGACGTAGCCGCTGCGCCGGTTCTCCTTGGCGTCGGTATCCTGCTCCAACTCCGCCATCATCTCCTTGGTGATCTGTTCGCGGGCATGCGTCCAGGCATCGAGCACCGAGTTGTACCGCTCGCCGTCGGTGATCACGCCCTTCTGATACCGCTTCATGATCTTGAGCACCTCCTTCTCGGCGTCGGCGATGATCCGCGTCTTGCTCGAGGGGGTGATCAGGTCATCGGTGGCGAAGGAGAGGCCGCTCTTGGTGCTCCAGCTGAAGCCGATCCGGTTCATGTCGTCGAGCAGGTCGATCGTGCTCCGCCGGCCCAGGGTCTGGTAGCAGTCGGAGATCACCCGGGCCAGCTCGCCCGACTTCATCGGGATGTTGTAGAACAACATCGGGGAGGGGAGGATCGAGTTGAACAGCACCCGGCCGACCGTGGTCTCGATCACGGCCCCGGGCAGCGACGTCGTCTCGGCGTCGGTCTTGAGCCGCCGCTGCGCCGGCAGCTTGACCTTGATCTTGGCATGGGTTTCCACCTTGCCGAGCACGTGAGCGATCTCGACTTCGGCGAAGTCCTTGAACACCGTGCCCTCCCCCTTGCGACCGGGCAGGGCCATCGTCAGGTAGTAGCAGCCCATCACCACGTCCTGCGAGGGCGAGATGATCGGCGCGCCGTTGGCCGGGCTGAAGATGTTGTTGGTCGAGAGCATCAGCGTGTGGGCCTCGACCTGGGCCTCGATCGAGAGCGGCAGGTGCACGGCCATCTGGTCGCCGTCGAAGTCGGCGTTGAAGCCCTTGCAGACCAGCGGATGGAGCTTGATCGCGTTGCCCTCGACGAGCACCGGCTCGAACGCCTGAATGCCCATCCGGTGGAGCGTGGGAGCCCGGTTCAAGAGCACCGGGTGGTTGCGGATCACCTCCTCGAGGATGTCCCAGACCTCGGCGTCCTTCCGCTCGAGCATTTTCTTCGCGCTCTTGATCGTGTCGGCATGGCCGAGCTCCTTGAGCCGCCGGATGATGAACGGCTGGTAGAGTTCGAGCGCGATCTTCTTGGGCAGGCCGCACTGGTGCAGCCGGAGCGTGGGGCCCACCACGATCACCGACCGGGCCGAGTAGTCCACCCGCTTGCCGAGCAGGTTCTCGCGGAACCGTCCCTGCTTGCCCTTGATCATGTCGGTCAGGCTCTTGAGCGGACGGTTGCTCGAGGCCAGCACCGGCCGCTTGCAGCGGTTGTTGTCGAAGAGCGCGTCGACCGACTGCTGCAGCATCCGCTTCTCGTTGCGAATGATGACCTCGGGCGCGTTCAAGTCCACCAGCTTCTTGAGCCGGTTATTGCGGTTGATGATCCGGCGGTAGAGGTCGTTCAGGTCGCTGGTGGCGAAGTTGCCGCTGTCGAGCATCACCAGCGGCCGGAGGTCCGGCGGGATCACCGGGATCACGTCCAGGACCATCCACTCCGGCTTGTTCTCGCTGTCGCGGATCGCCTCGACGATCTTGAGCCGGTTGACGAGGTCCTTCTTCTTCTGCTTGGAGTTCGTCGTGGCCAGCTCCTCGCGGAGCTCGCGCGACAGCGTCACCAGGTCGAGCCCGAGCAGGAGTTTGCGAACGGCCTCGGCCCCCATCTCCGCCTCGAACGAGCCCTCGCCGTGGGTCGCCTTGGCCTCGCGATACTCCTCTTCTGAGAGGAGTTGCTGCTTCTTCAGCGGCGTGTCCTTGGGGTCGAGAACGACGTAGTCCTGGAAGTAGATGACCTTCTCCAGGCTCGAGGTCTTCATGTCCAAAAGGGCGCCCAGCCGGCTGGGCATCGCCTTGAAAAACCAGATGTGGACCACCGGCGCGGCCAGCTCGATGTGGCCCATGCGCTTGCGGCGCACCTTGCTCTGGGTGACCTTCACCTGGCAGCGGTCGCAGATCATCCCCTTGTACTTCATCCCGCGATACTTGCCGCAGGAACACTCCCAGTCCTTCTCCGGTCCGAAGATCTTCTCGCACATCAGCCCGTCCTTCTCCGGACGGAAGGTGCGGTAGTTGATCGTCTCGGGCTTCTTGACTTCGCCGAACGACCAGCTGCGGATGTCGTGCGGCCGCGCCAGGCTGATCTTCACCGCCGAGTAGTCATTGACGCGATCGTAGGTGGCTTCGCCGATGCTCACAGCTTTTCTCCTCGTTAATCCGTCGATTCCCGATCTCGTCCATCCCTCGCCGCCACGCCCGGGGCGAAGGCCGCGCGGGCTTCAACCCGCGCGAACCTCAGACCCGCCGCTTCTCCAGCTGCATGTTGAGCGCCAGGCCGCGAATCTCGTTGGTGAGCACGTCGAAGCTCGCCGGGGTGCCGGCCTCGAGCGTGTTCTCCCCCTTGACCATGCTCTCGTAGATCTTGGTGCGACCCTCCACGTCGTCGCTCTTCACGGTCAGCAGCTCCTGGAGGATGTAGGCGGCACCGTAGGCCTCCAGCGCCCAGACCTCCATCTCGCCGAACCGCTGGCCGCCGAACCGGGCCTTGCCGCCGAGCGGCTGCTGGGTGATCAGCGAGTAGGGACCGGTCGAACGGGCGTGCACCTTGTCGTCGACCAGGTGGTGGAGCTTGAGCATGTAGATGTAGCCGACGGTGGTCTCCTGCTCGAGCGGCTCGCCGGTGCGACCGTCGTAGAGCTGCGCCTTGCCATGCTTGGGCAGGCCCGCGTCGGCGAGCACCTTGTTGATGTCGTCCTCGCTGGCCCCGTCGAACACGGGCGTGATCGCCTGGAAGCCCAGCAGCTTGCCGGCCCAACCGAGGTGAGTCTCGAGGATCTGGCCGACGTTCATCCGGCTCGGCACGCCGAGCGGATTGAGCAAGATTTGCACCGGCGTGCCGTCCTTGAGGAACGGCATGTCCTCCTTGGGCAGGATCTTGGCGATCACGCCCTTGTTGCCGTGCCGGCCGGCCATCTTGTCGCCCACCGAGATCACCCGCTTGGCGGCCACGTAGACCTTGACCATCTGGAGCACGCCGGGGCGGAGCTCGTCCCCGCGCTTCATGCTGTTGAGCCGACGGTCGCGGGCGTCCATCGCCTCCTCGACCGCGGGCCACATCGCCTTGACGAGCTTGTCCACCTCGGCCTTCCGCTGGGGCGACCGGCTGTCGATCTCCTCGGGCTTGAAGGCGGCGGCCCGCTCGGCCACCACCTTGTGGTCCTGGTTGCGGACCAGCGGGCTGCCATCGGCCGCGGGCAGCGGCTTTTGGATCACCTTCTCGATCTCGGTCACCAGGGCCGCGAAGGCCTCGGCCACCCGCAGGTTGCCCTCGCTCTCGGCCTCCTTGAGCTGCTTCTGGAACTCCCGCCGCTCCTCCTCCGAGAGACTCATCTGGCGGGAAAACTTCTCGGTCGCGATCACGATTCCCTCGACGCCCGAGGGCACCTCCAGGGAGTCGTTCTTCACGTCCTCGCCGGCTCGCCCGAAGATCGCGTGCAAAAGTTTCTCTTCCGGCGTCAGTTCGGTCTTGCTCTTGGGCGAGACCTTACCCACGAGGATGTCGCCGGGGCGGACATACGTGCCGATCCGCACGATCCCCCCCTCGTCGAGGTTGTGGAGCGCCCGATCGCCCACGTTGGGGATGTCGCGGGTGAACTCCTCGCGGCCGAGCTTCGTGTCCCGGATCTCGATGTCGTATTCCTCGATGTGGATCGAGGTGTAGACGTCGTCCTCCACCAGCTCTTCGCTGATGATGATCGCGTCCTCGAAGTTGAAGCCGTCCCAGGCCATGAAGCCCACGAGCACGTTGCGGCCCAGGGCCAGCTCACCCTTGTAGGTGGCGGCGCCGTCGGCGATCACCTCGCCCTTCTCCACCTTCTGCCCGAGCGCCACGATGGGCTTCTGGTTTTGACAGGTCCGCTCGTTCAAGCCCACGTACTTCCGCAGCGGGTAGGTATCGACCCCGGCGGCGGAGCCCGCCGGCGTGACCTCGATCGACTCGGCGTCGACGTAACTCACCGTCCCCTTGCGGGCCGCCCGCACGAGCAGGCCCGAGTTGGTGGCCACGTCCCGCTCCATTCCGGTGGCCACGATCGGCGGCTCGGTGACCAGAAGCGGCACGGCTTGCCGCTGCATGTTGGAGCCCATCAACGCGCGATTGGCGTCGTCGTGCTCGAGGAAGGGAATCAGCCCCGCCGACACGCCCACCATCTGGCTCGGCGCCACGTCGATGTATTCGATCGACTCCGCCGGTACGAGCACGAAGTCGCCCCGATAGCGGGCGATGATCGTGTCGCCCACGAGCTTGCCGTTCTCCACCGTGGCATCGGCCGGGGCGAGATGGGCCTCGTGCTCCTCGTCGGCCCGCAGCCAGACGACGTCGTCGGTCAGCTTACCCTTCGAGACCTTGCGGTAGGGCGTGACCAGGAAGCCGTAGGAGTCCACGCCCGAGTAGATGGCCAGACTCGAGATCAGGCCGATGTTGGTGCCTTCCGGCGTCTCGATCGGACAGATCCGGCCGTAGTGGGAGATGTGGACATCGCGAACCTCGAAGCCGGCCCGCTTGCGATTGAGGCCCCCCGGACCGAGCGCCGAGAGCCGCCGCTCGTGCGTCAGCATCGAGAGCGGGTTCGTCTGATCGACCACCTGCGAGAGCTCGCCCCGGCCGAAGAAATACTCGATAGCCGCCGAGATGCTCTTGGGATTGATCAGCGTCCGCGGCGTCATCTCGGCCGCGTCCTTGAGGCTCATCCGCTCCTGAACCGTCCGCCGCAGCTTGAGGAAGCCCTTGCGGAGCTCGTCGCTGGCCAGTTCGTCGATCGTCCGCAGCCGGCGATTGCCGAGGTGGTCGATGTCGTCCACCTCGACCGCTTCCTCCCCCTCGCCGAGCTTGAGCATATAGCGGATGGCCGCGATCAGATCCTCGGCCCGGAGAGTCATCTCCGTCTCGGGCACGTCGAGCCCGAGCTTGCGGTTGATCCGGAACCGGCCCACGCGACCGAGCCGGTAGCGATTGGTGTCCTTGAACTTCTCCTCGAACAGGGCCCGGGCCTTGTCGAGGGCGGGCGGATTGCCGGGCCGCAGCCGCTGGTAGATCCGGACCATCGCGTCCTCATGGCTCGGCGCCACGCCCGTCCGCCGCTTCGACTCATCGGCGTCCTCCCGCAGGCTGTTCATGATCAGGGGCACCTTCTGCTCCTGCATCAGTTCCACCCCGGGCAGGCCCGAGGTGCAGATCAGCTCGGCCTGGTCCTGCGTGATCGTGCCGCCGGCATCGACGATGATCTCGCCGGCCCGGTCGCTGGACTTGGGATAGACGATGTCGTCCACGGCGATCTTGCCGACCAGTTTGGGCACGCTCCGCGCCCCCGCCACCTTCTCCTTGGTCGTCTTGTAAAACAGTCGGAGGATCTCGGAGTCGTGGCTGTACTTCGGATCCATCGCCCGCAGGAGCGTGAGCGCCGAGAACTTGCCGCTCTGATCGATCCGCACCTGGAGCGTGTCCTTCTTCGAGACGTTGAGCTCGATCCAGCTCCCCCGCTCGGGAATGATCCGGCAGTTGTGGGTCTTGCGGTCGGCCGACTCGGTGTCGGCCACAAAGTCGATGCCGGGCGAACGGTGCAACTGGCTGACAACGACCCGCTCGGCGCCGTTGATGATGAACTCGCCCCCGCCGAGCATGATCGGGATGTCGCCGAGGTAGACCTCTTCCTCGATCGGCTGCTCGCGAGTGAGCCGCAGCCAGACCCGCAGCGGCCGGCCGTAGGTCAGCCGCAGCTGGCGGCACTCGTCGGGATCGTAGCGGGGCTTGCCGAGCTCGTAGCGGAGATACTCGAGCTTGACCGTCTTGTCGTAGCTCTCGATCGGGAAGATCTCCCGCAGCACGCCCTCGATGCCCTGATCCTTCCGCTTGGCCGGCGGCACGTCGTACTGCAGGAAGGCGTCGTAGAACCGCGTCTGAATCTCGGTCAGATCCGGAATCGACTGACTGACGCGGCGGCTGCCGAACTGACGGACCTCGGTGGGCTGAAGGCGGCGGACGGCGCGAGTTGCCATGGAGAAATCGACTCCTCGGAAAGTTGACGGCGAGGGTGCGGCGAAACGACTGACAAGCACCCCTCACCTCGTCAAGCCGCGGCAGGCGACACGACAAGGCCGAGAGGGACCTGCAAAGGAGGGACGGCGCGGGAAAGCGCCAACAGCATGAGCGACGGCCAGGAACCGGGCAGGGAGACGACCTTGCAAAAACTATACCGTTTTCTCCGCGGCAGGCCAAACCTCCACGGAAAACACGGTTTCCGGCGAGTTTTTACTTGATCGAAACCTTCGCCTTGGCTTCCTCGAGCTCCTTGGCGAGCTTTTGGGCGTCCTCCTTCGAGATGCCTTCCTTCACCTTTGCGGGAGCGCCCTCAACGAGATCCTTGGCCTCCTTCAGACCCAGACCGGTCGCGGCCCGAACAACCTTGATCACGCCGATCTTGTTGTCGCCGAAGTTCTCGAGGATCACGTCGAACTCTGTCTTCTCGGCGGCAGCCTCGCCGCCGCCGCCGCCAGCAGCACCTCCGGCCGGAGCCGCCATCATCACGGCCCCACCGGCTGCCGGCTTGATGCCGTGGACCTCGTCCAGGTAATCCGAGAGTTCCTTGGCCGCCTTGAGGGTCAGCCCGACGATCTTGTCGCCGAGTTCCTTCGTGCCAGCGGAAAATTCACGAGTCGCTTCAGCCGTTGCCATCGCTCCGGGTCCTTTCCCTTCGAATGCCGCGACCTACCGACTGCCGGAGGTCGCTCGAGTTGGTGAGTGAATGTTGGGGATTCGGTTCTGGTCTCAGGTTTGGGCAGTGCGTCAGCGTGAATCGCCCATACCGCCGAGCCCCCCGTTGTACCACGATTTTTTTCCGGGTGAAGACCCTCCCCGGAAATCCGCGATCGGCGCTGCCCTCGTCAGTCCGGGGCCTGGCCCTCGGCCTTTTCCAGGTCTTCGATCCGGGAGGCGATCTGCCCGGCGAGCGCCCCGCCCGCCGACAGGATCTGCCCGGAGAGCACCGCTCCCAGCGAACTGATCTGACCCGACAGGATCGAGAGCTGCTCGCCCCGGGTCGGCCACTTCGCCACCCGCTTGACGTCTTCCGCCCCCAGCCGGCCGCCGTCGAGGGCGCCCCCGCGGCACTCGAAGCCCTCGAACTGCTTGTCGCCGGAGATCCGGTCGAGTTCCTTGGCCAGATCGACGACGTCCTCACCACCCCAGGCCAGCGCCAGCATTCCGGCGGCGTCTTCCATCGCCGGCTCCAGCGGCGTGCCGGCCGTGGCCCGACGGGCCAGGCTGTTCTTCACGAGCTGCAGATGGATCTGCTTCTTGCGGAGGGCCTGCCGCAGGGCGGTCGTCTTCTGGGCGTCGAGCCGGCCGAGACTAACGACGATCACGTCGCCCACGTCCTGAAGGCGGTGCTTGAGGTCGACGACCAGCATGTCCTTGATGGCTTTGCTCATGGGAGGCGAATCCTGGGCGGGTGAGTCTGAGGGTGAATGGTCGGAACAGGTGTCGCAGTCAGCTGGCCACGCGCACGCCGGGGGTCATCGTGCCCGAGATCGAGACGCTCTTCACATATTGACCCCGGACGCTCGAGGGCTGCATCCCGAGGATGTGGCCGAGAAAAGCCCTGACGTTGTCGACCAGCTTGGCGGCGTCGAAGCTCGCCTTGCCAACGACCGCATGGACAATCCCTGTGGGGTCGTTGCGAAACTCCACCTTGCCGGCCTTGTACTCGCTGACCGTCTTCTTGATGTCGGCCGTGACCGTGCCCGCCCGGGGGCTGGGCATCAGGCCCCGCGGCCCGAGCACCTTTCCCAGCGGACCGACGAGCCCCATCATGTCGGGAGCGGCGATGCAGACGTCAAAGTCGGTCCAGCCGTCCTTGATTTTCTTGGCCAGGTCATCGGCCCCCACCTCCTCCGCACCGGCGGCCCGGGCGTCTTCGGCCAGGTTGCCCTTGGCGAACACCACGACCCGCTTCGACTTGCCGATGCCGTGCGGCAGCACGAGCGACCCGCGGATGATCTGATCAGCCTGCTTTGGGTCGATCCCCAGCCGCACATGGATCTCGACCGTCTGGTCGAACTTGGGCGCGGGAAACTTCTTCAGGACGGCGACGGCCTCCTCGAGCGGGAGCGGGGCGTCGGTCTTGGGGAGGACGGCCTGGGCCGCCCGCATCCGTTTGGTCTTGGCAACGAGAGTCATGATGAGGCCGGGGGAAGAGGGAGTGAATCCGGAAGATTTTCTGAACTGATCGAAACAGGGCGGGCTCAGCCTTCGACGGTGATGCCCATGCTGCGGGCGGTACCCTCGACCATCCGCCGGGCATGGGCGGCGTCGCGAGCGTTGAGGTCGGCCTGCTTGAGGCGGACGATCTCGTCCACTTGGGCCACCGTGACCTTGCCCACCTTGTCCTTATTGGGCACGCCCGAGCCCTTGGCGAGCCCGGCCGCCTTCTTGAGCAGCGCGGCCGCGGGGGGGCTCTTGGTCACAAACTCGAAGGAGCGGTCGTTGTAGACGGTCACCACGACCGGGATCGGCATTCCGCCCGCCTCGCGGGTCCGGTCGTTGAACTGCTGGACGAACTGCCCGAGATTGATCCCGAACCTTCCGAGCGACGTGCCGACCGGGGGAGCGGGCGTGGCCTGCCCACCCGGCACCTGAAACTTCGCCTGCCCAACCATCTGCTTCGCCATCGCCTTCGTCCTCGCTCGTGTTCGCCGCCCATCGCGGTCTTGGGTGCCTGGAGCAGCCTTGTCAGACCGCCTCGATCTGCCAGTATTCGATATCCACCGGGGTCGACCGGCCGAAGATGCTCAGCATCACGGTCACCCGGCCGTTCGATTCGTCGATCTGCTCGACCTCGCCCTCGAAGTTCTCGAAGGTGCCCTCGTTGATCTTGACCCGGTCCCCCTTCTTGAAGTTGATCTTCAAGCGGGGCGCCTCGGCCGTCTCCTCTTCCTTCTTGTTGAGCAGTTTGGCCACGTCCTGCGGCAGCATCGGGCTCGGCCGGCCGGCAGAGCCGGTGAAGTCGCCGATCCCTCCGGTTTCCCGCACCAGATACCAACTCTCGTCGTTGAGCACCATCTGCACGAGGATGTAACCGGGATAGAGCTTGCGGGACACGACCCGCTTCTTGCCCCCCTTGAAGTCGGTAACCTGCTCCTTGGGCACAATCACCTCGCCGAACAGCTTGTCCAGCCCCTGGAGCGAGATTCTTCGCAGCAACGCCTCGCGAATGGAATCCTCACGGTTGCTCTGCACCTTGAGGATGAACCATTGCATCTCCGCCGCCGGCCCAGCGGCCTTCTCGGCCCGAGCCTCCTCGACCGGCTTGGCGTTCTCATCGCCCTCGAACGGGTCGGCCAGTTCGACCGGACCATCGTCGTCGGCTTGGTCTGGCGACTCGGCAGGGAAGGCATCTGCCTCCACCGCCGCAACTGGCGGTTCGCCGGCGCGGGCGACGGCCTCCGCCGCGGCCTCGGCCGCCGCCCCCGGGATCTCGTCTTTGTGTTCGGCTGCTTGTTCGTTCATGGTTGCAATATCCGGAGAAGCCCCTCTACCAGCACCGTTACAGGCCTGCCGACCCTCCGCTGAACAGAGCCCAGAGCTTGTCTGGATGAAGGAGTACTCCCCAGAACAAATCGAATGCCGCCAGCAAAAACGCCAGCGCGAAGATCAGAAAGATCACCACCGCCGAACTGCGAAAAACCTCGGCGGCCGTCGGCCACGACACCTTCGCCATCTCCGCCTCGACCGCGATCAAAAAATCCGCGAACCGCGGGATATTCACGATTCGGAAGCAGAGCCAGAGCCCCGCTGCCAGGAGCGCCAAAGGCAGCGCGAACCTGACCGCGCCCAGGTCTGGCCCAGTGGCTTCCCCCGAAACCAGCCCGGCGACGAACTGCGACAACTGCCAGGCCCCGAGGCTCACGATCAACGCGAGCGCCGCAAACGTCACCTGCCGCGCGACCCGGCCCTGGCCCCACTTGTACAGGGAGAAACTGAGCATCTCCCCCCAAAGGGATCCGGCCCGAGCCTGGTTATTTTGCATCGCTGCCATTGACCTGACGACCCGCCACCAAACTCCCGGCCAACATACTCCCGCCTCACGGCGGCCTGCGACTCGTCCGGGCGACGAGTCGCGAGCGACAACTGCAGGGGCGGCGGGGATCGAACTCGCAACCTCTGGTTTTGGAGACCAGCGCTCTGCCAGTTGAGCTACGCCCCTGTGGGCGGCGGCCCGGCATCCGCCGGACCGCCGCATCCTGATCTTACTCCACGTTTCAGCGCACCTCCGCGGGCGACCGCCCGATCGATCGGACTATTCGAGGATCTTCGTGACGACCCCCGAGCCGACCGTCTTGCCCCCCTCGCGGATGGCGAACCGGACGCCGTCGTCCATGGCGATCGGCACCATCAGCTCGACCTCCATCTTGACGTTGTCGCCCGGCAGCACCATCTCGACACCACCGAGGAGCTTGGTGCTGCCGGTCACGTCGGTCGTGCGGAAGTAGAACTGCGGCCGATACCCCGTTACGAACGGCGTGTGGCGGCCACCCTCCTCCTTCGACAGGATGTAGACCTCGCACTCGAACTTCTTGTGGGGCTTGATCGAACCCGGCTTGGCAAGCACCTGCCCGCGCTCGATCCCCTCACGGGCGACGCCGCGGAGAAGACAGCCGACGTTGTCGCCGGCCTGACCGCTCTCGAGCAGCTTCTTGAACATCTCGACGCCCGTGACCGTCGTCTTCTCGGCCTTTTCCTTGAGGCCGATGATCTCGACTTCGTCACCGACCTTGATCTGACCTCGCTCGATTCGGCCCGTGGCCACCGTGCCGCGGCCTTCGATCGAGAACACGTCCTCGATCGCCATCAGGAACGGCTTGTCGAGCTCACGAACCGGCTCAGGGATGTAGGCATCGACCGCGTCGAGCAGGTCGGCGATGCACTTGTTGGCTGCCGGGTCGCTCGGGTTGTCGTAGGCAGGCTTGCCGGCGCCCCGAATGATCGGCACGTCGTCGCCGGGGAAGCCGTACTTCGTCAACAGCTCCCGGATCTCCATCTCGACGAGGTCGAGCAGCTCGGGGTCGTCGACCAGGTCCACCTTGTTGAGAAACACAACCAGGGCGGGCACGCCGACCTGCTTCGCCAGGAGGATGTGCTCCCGCGTCTGCGGCATCGGGCCGTCTGCTGCGCTCACCACCAGAATGGCGCCGTCCATCTGGGCGGCACCGGTGATCATGTTCTTGATGAAGTCGGCGTGGCCGGGGCAGTCGATGTGGGCGTAGTGCCGCCTGTCGGTCTCGTACTCGACGTGACTGACGGCGATGGTCACCGTCTTCGTCTCGTCACGCACCGTGCCCCCCTTGGCAATGTCGGCATAGCTCTTGGCGACGGCCAGATTCTTCGCGGCCTGGACCGCGACGAGCGCTCCGGTGAGCGTCGTCTTGCCGTGGTCGATGTGGCCGATGGTGCCGACGTTGACGTGCGGCTTGGTCCGGGTAAACGTGTCCTTTGCCATGCTCTCTCCTGCTTTCTCCTCGCGAGTGAAAAACGGAACGGTGACTGATGGAACGGCTGGCCGCCCTTCGGGCAGCGGGATCGTGATCTCGCACCCCGCGCCGCGGTGGCTCGGGAAGAGCTGCTGAAGGGATTTGAACCCTTGACCTCGTCCTTACCAAGGACGTGCTCTACCAACTGAGCTACAGCAGCGACGTGGACGGGAATGATGTCATGGGTTGGGGGGCTGGACTGGGTGGATTGGGTCTCGTGAAGCGGGTAGAGGGAATCGAACCCTCGTCTTTAGCTTGGAAGGCTATTGCTCTACCATTGAGCTACACCCGCAGGGCCCGAAGGCGACCAGCCGGAAAACAGCCCGCACGGATGGGCTGCCGGCCGGGGGACGCCGCACGGAATGACAATGGGGAGTGCAGGATTCGAACCTGCGAAGGCATAAGCCATCAGATTTACAGTCTGACCCCGTTGGCCGCTTGGGTAACTCCCCGCGAGGTGTGGATCGGTCGTGTGCGTTGGTCTCCAGTAGTGCCGCCGCCGGGACGCGGGCAACGGGCCGCGGCCTGCGCCGGGCACTCCGGCGACCGCCACCCGAGATCGGGGACGGACGCCGCGCTGAGCTAGCGGCGGGAGTTGAACCCGCAACCTGCTGATTACAAATCAGCTGCTCTGCCAGTTGAGCTACGCTAGCGGCCGGTCGAAACCGCGAAACGTTGGAGTGTACGGATTT
>JBIKXY010000370.1:0-2556 GCA_044355515.1 Pirellulales bacterium | reverse complement strand
TGGAGGACGAACTGCTGTCCGCCCACGGTCAACTCGTCGCCGATCTCGCAGGTCTCGGGCCGGGCGATCAGCCGGCCGTTGAGCAGGGTCCCGTTGAGGGAGCCGAGGTCCTCGACCACGATCCGGACACCGCCCTCCGCCGCGCGCACGAGCACTGCCGCGTGCTGCCGGCTGGCCGCCGACTCCGGAATCATGATGTCGCACGAGGGGTGGCGGCCGAGGATCGTCCGCTGGTTGGTCAGCGGAAACCGCCGCCCAGCCGCAGGCCCGGTCTGCAGGTGGAGGAAGTATGCGGCCACGGGCATTCCTCGTAAGGGCCGCTCAGTCTATCCGGCCGCGGCTCCCTCCCGGACGGGCCGGCGAATCGTCACCTGCCGGCACGAGCCGCGAGCGAGGCTTGACTCAACAGGGGACGCCCGTGATGATAACGAGAGATTTTGGCGACTCAAAAACTAAATTTGGATGAATCAAACACAGGCTGGTGGGCCGCGACGGCACGTTCGGCGGGGCTTCAGCCTCGTCGAGCTTCTTGTCACGATCGCCGTGGTGGCATCGCTCGTTGGCATGCTTCTTCCGGCGATACAGGCGGCCCGGGAGTCGGCCCGGCGGAGCGGCTGCAGCCTGAATCTGCGGCAGTTGGGGCTGGCGATCCTCGCCCATGAGTCGTCGCGGCGGCGGCTTCCGGCCGGCTACGTCACCGAGCCGGGCCGGACGCCGGTCGATCCGGGCTCGCGGGACCGGCCGCCGGGCACGGGCTGGGGCATGCTGATCGCCCCCTATCTCGAGGAGTCGAGCCTGGCCGACCGCTATCGGCCCGCCGCCGGGATCGGCATCGGGGCGATCGAGAATCGCGGGGTCGTGTCGGAGTCGCCCGCAATCTTCCGCTGCCCGTCCGACGGCGGCCCCCGTGGGCCCTTTGCAGTGCTCGACGAGGCGGGCGGGCCGCACGCTTCCGGCGCGGTGCTCGGCCGGTCGAGCTACGTGGCGAGCGCCGGCCATGCCGAGCCCTGGGCCGCGCCGCTCGAGTCGTGGGAGGGGCGGGCCAACGGCCCGCTCTATCGCGACAGCTGGCTCAAGCTCTCGCGGCTCAGCGACGGGCTGTCGAAGACCGTGTTTCTCGGCGAGCACACCCAGCGGCTCTCGCAGAAGGCCTGGGCCGGCACGCTGCCCGGTGCGGCGAGCCATCCAGGCGAGGGCTTCGCCGGTTCCGAACCCGACGGAGCCGCCACGCTCCTGCTCGTCCACAGCGGTCCGGCCGACAGCGAGGCCGACGTGATCCACCCGCCGAACGACCCGCTGGCCCACGTCTGCCAGATGTTTTCGGATCACCCCGGCGGCTGCAACGTGGCAGTCGGCGATGGGGCCGTGCGGTTTATCTCCGAGTCGATCAACCTCGACGTCTGGGCGGCGATGGTGAGCATCGCCGGGGGCGAGACGGTGGCCGTCGATGGGCAGTGAACCCCGCGGAACACCGCCGCCGAGGCTCGCGATCTGGCCGGTCGCCCGCGGGCTGCCGCTGGTGCTCGCGGCGGCCGTGGCGCTGGCCCTCGTCGGCTGCCGTCCGCGGGCGCCGAAGATCGAGTTCGCCAACCGCCGCTACTCGGCCGCGCTGCGGACGGCAGCCAACACCCGGAGCTCCGAGCGGCTGGCGCAGGCGAAGACCCTGATCGCCCGCGACCGGGCCGCCGGCACGATCGGCCCGGAGGAGCATGCCTGGTACGAGGAGATCATCGCCCTGGCCGAGGCGGGCCGCTGGGCCGCCGCCGAGCGGCAGGCGATCGACTTCCGTCGCGACCAGCGGCCCTGAGAAAAAGCGAAAAAAAGCTGGTCCGGCCCGTGGCACTTCCGCCAGCATGGCCCGACTGATGAACGACGGGTGAACGGCGCGGAGCTGGTTGCACCCGTCTCCCGGGCCTGTCCCCGGCCCAAAAACCGGTTCCCGGAGCGCCCGCCTTCCCGCCAGAAGGAGCGTGTTTCTGGAGTCGGCGCGGAGTCTCTCCGAGTCGGGCCGGCTGGCGGCTTCATGGCGATCATGCGGGCACCCGGGGCGTGGCAGAGTACATGGGCGCACCTCCACGACACGCGGCCCGGATCGGGCCCGGATCGGTGATGAATGCGCTGAGCCGGATGCCGCCACCACACTCCGGGCACTCCAGTGGAAACTCCTCGCCCACCCGGGCCATGAACTTGGCCTTTTGCTTCGGGAGGTGTCGTGAGATCGCGGTGTGTCGCGTGAGTCGCAGCAGTCGCCGGTGGTCTCTCCGCACGCCGCCCCCGGTTCAGCGGCCTTCGTCGGGCTCGACCAGCGTGTCGTCGGCGTCGGGCTCGGCGACGGCCTCAGGCTCGCTCGCGGCGATCCGCCAGGCGGGAAAGGGATCGTCGAACCTGACCCAGGTCTCGGGCCCGAGGTCGATCTCCGCGTCGGAGAGGCAGCAGCGGTCGAGCTGCTCGAGCAGGTCGGGAGCCAGGTTGGCCCCGATGATCACGAGTTCCTGCCGCCGGTCGCCCCAGGGCTCCTCCCAGATCGCCTCGACCTCGTCGAGATCGAGCTCGGCG
>JBIKXY010000369.1:0-2560 GCA_044355515.1 Pirellulales bacterium | reverse complement strand
GCTGCGGGCGGGCACGCTTGCGTTCATCGAGTCGATGCGGCTGGCCGACGGCCCGTTCGGCCGCTACCGCTACGCCGCCGGCTGTGATGAGCCCACGCTCTACAGCTCCACCTACGCGGCCATGACCCGCGATCTCTACGCCGACCTCGGCAGGCTCTCCACGGCCGACCGCGACGCCTGGATCGGGTATCTGCAGTCGCACCAGGACGACGACGGCCTGTTCCGCGACCCGGTGATCTTCGACCAGGGGCAATACAAGGACGACCCCGAGTGGTGCGGCCGGCGGCATCTCTCCTGCCACGTCGTCACCGCCCTGACGAGCCTGGCCGCCGTGGCCGCCAAGCCGCTGCGGTTCCTCGAGCCGTTGCTCGCGCCCGACGGCCTCGTCCGCTGGCTCGAGTCACGGCAATGGCGAGACCATCCCGACTTCGTCGGCAACGAGGTGCTCAACGTCGGCACGCTCCTGCAATACGCGCGTGATTTTCAGAAGGAGCATCGCGCCGCGGCGGCCGTCGCGGAGCTGCTCCGCTGGCTGACCGCCCACCACATGGACGCGGTCAGCGGCCTCTGGGGCGGGCTCGATCTCGCGAAGCCGCGGCAGCTCTCGACCGCCGTGCAGGGGGCCTACCACCTGTGGCTGCTCTATTTCTACGACGGGAAGCCGATCCCGCACGCCGAGCGGGCGGTCGATTCCTGTCTCGCCACGCAGAACGCCTGCGGCGGCTTCGGCCAGGGCGTGCACACCGGCAGCGACCGGGAGAGCAGCGCCTGCGAAGACATCGACTCGATCGATCCGCTCGCCCGGCTGCTGTTTCGCGAACCGGCCTACCGCCGCGACGACATCCGCGCGGCGCTCGCCCGCGGCGCGGAAGTCGTGCTGGCCGCGCAGGCTGCCGACGGCGGCTTTCAGTTCGTCCGCGGCAGGGCTTTCGAATATGGCCACCCGCAGCTGGCCGCGAAGACGACCGAGGGGGCGATGTTCCCCACCTGGTTCCGCACGCTCACGCTCGCCTACCTCGGCAAGGCCCTCCCCCACTCGCCGCTCGGCCGCCTGCCCTGGCGATTCTGCAACTGCCCCGGCATCCAGTTCTGGGCGGAAAAGCCACCCGCCTCCACCGCATCGCCGCCCTCATCACCCGCCCGTCGGCCCCAACGGCGAGAATGACGGCCAGGGATGGTTTCGCACTCGGAAAGCAGTCTGAAGGCGATCAATCGGATGTCGCCGCCACGCCCAAGGGCACTCGAGCGGAAACTCCTCACCCACCCGGGCCGCGTGGACTTTCGGCCGCGACCGGGCCCGACCCAGTGGGCGGCTTTGTGTCGTGGCAGCACGGAGCGGATGCGGGTGATGCGACAGCCCGGCCCCTGCCGTTGCGTGGAAGGAGCATGCCACCCGCCATTGGCCGGGCTATCCTCAGGCCCACGTCCTCGAAGCCTTCTGCCACGCCATGCTCAATGCGAGCGAGCTCATGGCCATCGACTGAAAAGGGTCACCGAAAAGTTCAGTCGAGGCGGCCGACGACCACTTCAAACGGCGCGAGTTCGACGCGGGCGGCTTCCCCCTCGGCCTCGACGGCCGTCACGGCGCCGGTCTGCGGGTTCGCGAGCCGTGATCCGGCGAGCGTGTGGCCGGGCAGGTTCAGCGCGAGCCGGGGCCGCCGGGGCTCGGCGCTGAAGTTCACGAGCACGAGCAACGCCTTCCCGTCGAGCCTGCGGATGAAAGACATGACGTCCGGGTCGTCGCAGACGATCTCGTCGAGGAGCAAGTCGCCGCGGACGATCTCAGGATGGTCCTTCCGCAGGGCGAGCACCCTGCGGTAATACTCCCAGACAGCGGGATCGTCGTCGGGGCTCGGCGGATGGTTCGGGTCGCCGGCGAAGGCCACGAAGATGCCCGCGAGGGCGTGCACCGCGTCCATCGCCATCAGCCGCGGCGTGTAGCCCGCGAACCCCGTCTTCAGGAACCACGACGTGTCGTGATTCCGGCAGAACCGGATCCGGTTCGCCCCTCGCGGCAGTGACTTCTGCAGGCTCGCGATCCCGGATTTGTAGCTGGCGGCCGTCACCTTGCCGCTCTCGAGCGCGGCGTTCATGTCCATCACGTTGGCCCAGTTGGCGTCCTGGGCGAGGTTGCTCACCGAGTGCCAGACCGGGCCGAACATCTCGCTCATGAGAACGGCGTCGGGCTTCACCTCCCGCATCGCCTCCATCATCGCCCGGTAGAGCGGCAGCGTGCTCGACGCCCTCCAGGCGGGATAGTCGATTCCGGAATCCCAGTTCGGACTCTTGTAGCTGTTGGCGTCGACGCGGTAGCCGTCGATTCCGTAGGTCTTCGCGTCGTGCTGCACGAGCCTCCGCATGTAGTCGATGTAGGCCGGGTTGGAGGGATCGGTGTTGTAGGTGCCCCAGTTGAAGTGCGTCACAAGCAGGCCGTGCTCGTCGCGGGTGAAGAACTCGGGATGCTCGCGGACCACCGGCGACGTCTTGCTGAACCCGTGGATCACCATGTCGAAGAGCACCCGCATGCCGTTGTCGTGGGCCACCTTTACGACGTTCCGCA
>JBIKXY010000133.1:0-8201 GCA_044355515.1 Pirellulales bacterium | reverse complement strand
GCCACGATGCGGTCGTACCGCACGCCGGGCACGACGGAAATCGCGCTCTTCAGTTGTCCTTGGAGATAGTTGCGAAACTCGAAGCCGGGCAGCTTCTGGACGTAAGCGGCGCCCGCCGCCGGCAGCAGCACCGCATCCAGTTCCTCGCCAATGTCGGCCCGGGCCGTGGTCGGCAGCAGGACAAACGGCACGTGAACGCCCCGAAAAAGTCCCGCGGTGGCGGGATCGGCGAGGATCGCCTGCCGGGCCGCCTCGCAGCGGTGCTCGAAATCTCCGGGCGACATGAGCTTGTCGACGTTCGCACCGCGAAGGTGCTTGCCGACCGCCTGGAACACGCCAGCGAGCGTGAATGCCGGCTGCGCGAGGCTGAAATACCGCCGATCGACCGTGCTATAGACCGCCTCGCCGTCGGCGGGAATCAGCCTTCCATGGGCATCGAACAGTTCGGCCGTCGCCGCTGGGCGAGTGGAGAGCGTCGCGGTGGTGGGCATGACGGGGATTCTCGGGGATGAGGGCAGACGTGCCCGGGCGGCGGTTAGCCCGCGGATGCACCAGCCAACTTGTCCGAGCCCGTCAGCTTGTCCACCGTGATCATCGGCAAGAGGTCGGCGTCGGAAAAGCCCTCGCCGTAGGGCACGGGCAGGAGCACCCTGTCGCCAACCGTGTCGTTGTGAAACTTGATGAACTCGCGGTCCTCGCCGATCAGGCAGTCGGGGCGGTGCGGCCCGAGCCACTTGTTCCGCATGCCCCGCTCCAGGATCAGCTTCAGGGGCTCTTTCAGGTAGTTGCCGATCGACATGTCCATGTAGGGGCAGGGCACGATCTCGCCGGTCGACGTGACGGTGATGATGCCCTTCACCGTGATGCACCCCTGGAACATGCCGTAGGACGGCGTCATGTGCGTGAAGACCGGGTAGTCCTTTTCGAGCTCGCGGAGATAGTCGGCGTCGTCTTTCGTGATCAGCCACTCCAGGTGATCCTTGCATGAGCCCACCGGCTTGGCGTACGTGACATAGAGTCCGATGCCCCGGCCCTTGGAAAACTCACACAGGTTCCGGAACTCCTCGCTCCGCACCCGCGCGTGCACGAGGCAGGTCGAGAGAATGAGGTTGAGGCCGGCGTCGAGCGACGCGTCGATCGCCTTCATCACCCGCTTGTACGAGCCCGGCTTGTTGCGGAAGTCGTCGTGTTCGGCCTCGATGTAGCTGTCGAGGCTCAGCTGCACCTTCTCGACGCCGATCGACTTCAGGTGCCTCGCCTTCTCGTGATCGAGGAACCAGCCGTTGGTGTCGGTGATCACGTAGTGCTTGTCGGGATCGACCGCCGCCACGGCCTCCTCGAAGCTCGGGTTGCGCATCACGAGCGGCTCGCCGCCGGTCATCACGAAGCGGGCGAGGCCGTATTCGTCGGCTTGACGAGACAGTTCCCGGATGTCGTTGAGGTCGAGCTGATGACGCTGCTCGGGCTTGCTCGTGAGCTTGACGAGGTGCCGATCCATGTAGTGCTCGGCACAGCAGTGGTCGCACTGGAAGTTGCAGAGCATGTTCGCCGCGAGGCGAATCACCGGGGTCGGGAAACCGTTTTCCTGCCGCTCCTTGTTCGCGGCGAGTTTGGCCGCGATGTACGGCTTCCTGCGGGCGAGGTCGCCCCGCTTCTTCTTTTCGAGGTCGCTCAGCTCGGCCGTGAGCGCAGCCGCCTCAAGTGCGATCGACATGTGTATCCCTCAGTTCACAACGCCTAAACCCCGGGGCCCGACACCCCTTGATGTTAGGGGGCCGCCGAGGGGCCGTCAAACAAAACCCCGGTTTTTCAGCAGGAAAACCTGGCCTTTCCAGCCCTCGCGCGCGACTGCGTCGCGTAGCCCTTCGCCGCAATCGGGGTCACTGTCGAGCGAACGTCGCGACCGTGGCGATCACGTGGTCGACGTGGGCGTCGGTCAGCCCCGGGTAGACGCCCAGCCAGAGCGTGTGACGCATGACATAGTCGGCGCCGGGGAGGTCGCCTGCCACCCGCTGCGGCTTGCCCTGATAGGCCGGCTGCCGCAGGAGATTGCCGCCGAAGAGCTGGCGGGTGCCGATTTTCTGCTCGTCGAGATGCCGCACGAGATCGCGGCGGGTGAACTTCGCCGTCGGCCGTACCGAAAGCGGAAAGCCGAACCAGCTGGGGTCGGACCCCGGCGTCGCCTCGGGGAGCACCAACACGTCTTCGAGCGGGGCGAGGCCGGCCCGCAGGCGGGCGAAGTTTTTGCGGCGGGCCGCGATGAAGCCGTCGAGCTTGTCGAGCTGCGACACGCCCACGGCCGCCTGCATGTCGGTGAGCTTCAGGTTGTAGCCGATGTGGGAGTAGATGTATTTGTGGTCGTAGCCGTGCGGCAGGTCGCCGAGCTGCCAGTCGAACCGCTTGCCGCAGGTGTCGTCGCGACCCGGCTCGCACCAGCAGTCGCGGCCCCAGTCGCGGAAGCTCTCGACGAGCTTTTCGAGCTTCGGCGAATCGGTGAACACGATGCCCCCTTCCCCCATCGTCATGTGGTGGGCGGGATAGAAGCTGCACGTGGCCACGTCGCCGAACTGGCCGACGTGCCGGCCGCCGAAGGTCGCCCCGAGGGCGTCGCAGCAGTCTTCCACGAGCCAGAGGTCGTGCCGCCGGCAGAAGTCGGCGACCGCATCGCAGTCGAAGGGATTGCCGAGCGTGTGGGCCAGCATCACGGCCCGCGTCCTGTCGCTGCGGGCCGACTCCAGGCGGTTGACGTCGATGTTGTAGGTGGCCCGGGTCTCCGGATGCTCCACATCCACGAACACGGGCACGAGGTTGTTTTGCAGGATCGGGTTGACGGTCGTGGGAAACCCCGCCGCCACCGTGATCACCTCGTCGCCCGGCTTCAGCTGCTTGTCGAGGAGCTTGTGCGACGTGAGGGCCGTGAGGGCGAGCAGGTTCGCACTCGACCCCGAGTTCACGAGGCTCGCACACCGCGTGCCCACTCTCGCGGCGAACCGCCTCTCGAACTCCTCGGCGAACCGCCCCGTGGTGAGCCAGAAGTCGAGCGAACTATCGACGAGCTGCTCGACGTCGCGGTGATCGAACACCCGGCCCGCCACGGGCACCGCCTGCCCCGGCTGGAAGGGCCGCTCGGGAAACGCCAGCCTCGCGTACTCGGCGACGAGCGATCGAATTTCGTCACGGATGCTGTTGGCGGTGCGACCCGATGCCGACTGTGTCATGCGACCGATGCTCCCGATGCTCGGGAGGCACGTTCGAACGTCACGATCTCAGCCTCGCACAGCGCGCGGGCCCGGTCGGGATCCGCGGCAAACGCCTTGAACCAGGCGGCCGTGCGGTGGATCGCCTCGAGCGCCGTGAGCCGGGGCTGCCAGGGCAATTCCGACCGTGCCTTGTCGATCGCCAACCGGAGGGCGTGGGTTTCGATCGGAGCCCGCGGATCGTGAATGTCTTCCCAGACGCCTGCGCCCCAGGCATCGATGAAGATCTGGGCCAGCTCACTGACGGTCACGTCGTCGCCCGCGGCCGGCCCGAAATTCCAGCCAGTGCACCAGCGCGGGCCGGGCTCGGCGAGCATCGCGGCGGCGACCGCGAGGTAGCCCGACAGCGGCTCGAGGACGTGCTGCCAGGGGCGGACGGCCTGGGGATTGCGTACCGGCACGGGCTGTCCCGCAACGAGATGCCGCACGATGTCGGTCACGATCCGGTCTTCGGCCCAGTCACCGCCGCCGATCACGTTGCCGGCCCGCACCGTCGCCAGTTGCACGCCGTGCGCGGCGAGCCGCGCGGGCGGAAAATAACTGCGGCGGTAGGACGCGGCCACGAGTTCCGCGGCCCCCTTGCTGGCGCTGTACGGATCGCGGCCGCCCATCGGGTCGGATTCGTCGTGGGGATGGCCGTCGTCGTGCGGCTCGTAGCACTTGTCGCTCGTGACCGCGATCACGGCGCAGGGCCGGCCGGCCCGGCGGACGGCGTCGAGCACGGACGCCGTGCCGATGACGTTCGTCGAAAACGTCTCCAGCGGGTCGCGATGCGAGAGCCGCACGAGGGGCTGGGCGGCGAGGTGCATGACCACGTCGGGCTCCGCGGCGGCCAGGGCCGCCGCGAGCCGGCCCGAGTCGCGGATGTCGGCCTCATGGTGCTCGGCCACGAGTTCACGGATGCGGGCGGCCTCGAAAAGCGCGGGGTTCGTGGGCGGAGCCAGCGAGTAGCCCGTCACGTGGGCCCCCCACCGGTGCAAAAGCATCACGAGCCACGAGCCCTTGAAGCCCGTGTGGCCCGTGACGAACACCCGCCTGCCGCAGAGCCCGGCGCCGATCGCCATCACCACACCTTCCAGGCGGCTTCGCCGTCTTTCCAGAGGTCGTTGACGTAGAGGTAGTCGCGATACGTGTCGACCGGGAAGAAAAAGCCGTCGTGCTTGTAGGCCATGAGCTGGCCATCCGCCGCGAGCCTCTCCAGCGGCTCGTTCTCGAGGATCTGCAGTTCACCACCGTCGAGGTAGTCGAAGATCCTCCGGTTGAACACGAAAAAGCCGGCGCTCACCCAGCCCTCCACCTTGGGCTTCTCGGAAAAACTCGTCACCCGCGATTGCCCGTCGATCATCGTGATCCCGAACCGCGATACCGGCTGCACGGTCGTGACGGTCGCGAGCTTGCCGTGCGATGCATGAAACGCGAGCAGCTTCTTGACGTCCACGTCCGACAGCCCGTCACCGTAGGTGACCAGAAACGTGTCTCCCTTGACGTGCTGCTCGACCCGTTTCACACGGCCGCCGGTGTTCACGTCCACGCCGGTGTCGGCGAGGGTCACCTCGAAGTCGAAGGGCTCGTGATTCCCGTGATACCAGACCTGCCGCCGGCCGCCGACGGCCACCGTGCAGTCCTGCGTCATCGCCTCGTAGTTGAGGAAGTAGTCCTTGATCATGCTCCCCTTGTAGCCGAGGCAAAGCACGAACCGATTCAGGCCGTGGTGGCCGAAGAGCCGCATGATGTGCCAGAGGAGCGGCCGGCCGCCGACCTCGACCATGGGCTTGGGGCGGTATTCCGTCTCCTCGCGCATCCGCGCGCCCTGTCCACCGCAGAGAATGACGACGTCCATCTGGCTGGAGATCCTGCCGCTCAGATACCGTGAAAAGATCGTGTGAGCCCCGCTCGGGGCAAGCCTACCACGGAGAGATTCGGGCAGATTGGAACGGAGCTCATTTCCCGGCCGCACGAGGTGGCAGGGGTCGGCAAGGCGGCAAGGGTGCCGGCTGGCCGGCACCCTTCGTCGAAGTGGCACCCGTCCCGGCTCTTCCCTGGCTCCGGGGCCAGGCCGGGAAAAATCCCCGCTCAGCCGCCACAAAACCCGAGGCGGCATACGCGGATCCGACACCGATCCTCCCCGAGACCTGTCAGCCACCGCTCCCTTGTCGCGCGGCTCGCAGGGAGCCGGCCGGAGGATCCGTTCGCCCCTGCCGCCAGCGGCTCGGCGGCAGGCCGTGGCGGCGGGTGAAGGCCACCGTCATGGTTTCCGGATGCCGGAAGCCGGCCCGGGCGGCGATCGTGGCCAGCGGCAACTCGGTCTCGGCGAGCAGCTGCTCGACGCGGCGAAACTGCACCCGGGCGATCTCCTCGTGGGGCGTGTGCCCCAGCCGGCGGAGGAACCGGCTTTCGAGCACCCGCCGGCTCACCCCGAGCGACCGCACCAAGTCGGCCACCTTGATCCCCGTGCAGGCCCGCTCGCGAATCTGCCGCACCGCGGCGACCACCAGCTCGTCGTCGATCGCCAGCACGTCGGTGCTCTGCCGCGTCGCGATGCCCAGGGGGGGCAGCAGCCATTCGTCGTGCTCGAGCCGCTCGCGGCGCAGGAGCGACCCGAGCAGCTCGGCGGCCAGCCGGCCGGCGCCGACCGCGTCGGGGATCACGCTCGACAGCGGGGGGCTCGCCAGGCCGCAGAGCACCGCGTCGTCGTCGACGCCGAGCACGGCCACCTGGTCGGGCACCGCGATCCCCGCCCGCCGGCAGGCCTCGAGCGCCTGCCGGCCCCGGATGTCGTAGCAGGCGAATAGCCCGACCGGCTTGGGCAGCGACCTGAGCCAGGCCTCGATCGCCTCGTCTTCCGCAGCCCCGGTGCGAACTCGGCGGCGGGGCTCGTAGACCGCGACCGGGCGGTCGCCCGCCGCCGCCAGGAAGGCGTCGCGGCGATTGCCGCTCCAGCGAAACCGCTCGTCGCCCAGAAAGGCGAGCTGGCGAAAGTCCCGCTCGCTGAAGTGCTCGGCCGCCAGCCGGGCGATGGCGGCGTCGTCGGTCTCCACGTAGGGCACGCCCGGCAGCAGCCGGCCGGCGCTCACGTCCACCACGGCGAGCGGCCCGCCGCGCCGCAGCTTTTCGATCGCCGCGGCGATCGCCGGCGTCTCGATCCGGGCGATGATCCCGTCGCCCTTCCACCGCGCGAGCATTTCCAGGGGCGGCATCCCCCGGCCATGCTCGGGGAGGAAGATCGTCCACGGCTCCTGTTCCCGGAGGTGCCGGTGGATGCCCGCGAGCAGGCCCCGGCCGTAGGCGTTCGAGGCCTCGATCAGGACGGCGACGCGGGGGGGCGGCCGCGGGGCATCACGGCGCGACGCTGGCATGCCGAAACTGTAGCACGCAGTCGGCGCACGACAGGGGACAGTCCCCGAGGAGGAGGAAAGGGGACAGTCCCCGCGGCGGGGACAGTCCCCGTGAGTCAGGAAAAGGTCCACTCCGGCAGCTTGCGGACCGCGCCCCCGTGCATCGCGCTGTCGTGGGCGAGCAGGCCGGTGCAGGTCCAGTTGGCGCTCTGCCGGGCATTCGGATAGGGATCGCGGCCCTCGACCAAGGCCGTCACGAACTCGTGCACCAGATGCGGGTGGCTGCCGCCGTGGCCGCCCCCCTGCGTGAACGAGAGATGCTGGTGCTCGTCGGCATCGTAGACGCCGCCGGTCGTGAAGGGCCGCAGCGGCTCCGGGAGCCGGTCGGCGAAGTCGGGCACGCTCACCCGCCGGGGAATCTCCGGCTCGGGCCGCTTGGCCGTGTGGAGCACCGGCTCCTCCCCCTCGCAGAGCTGCCACTCGAAACTCTGCCTGGAGCCGTAGACGTCGAAGCTCTCGCGGTATTGCCGGGCGGTGTCGAACAGCGAACGGATGATTCGGGCCACGACGTCGCTGTCGCGGAGGGCGACATGCGCGGTTTCGACGGCGAAGGGGGAGCCGTACTTGCCGACGAGTTCCTCGCGGATTCGCCCCGAGCCGAAGCAACTCACCTCGGCGGCATCCTTGCGTTCGAGCGCCAGGCACGGCCCCACGCAGTGGGTCGCGTAGTGCATCGGCGGCAGCCCCGGCCAGTAGTCGGGCCAGCCGTCCATGTCCTGCTGGTGGCTGGCCTGGAGAAACTGGATCTTCCCGAGCTCGCCCGCGTCGGCCAGCTGCTTCACGAACAGGAACTCGCGGGCGTAGACGACCGTCTCGGCCATCATGTACTTCAGGCCCGTCCGCTCCGTGAGCTCGACGATCCTCCGGCAGTCCTCCACGCTCGTGGCCATGGGCACGGTGCACATCACGTGCTTGCCGGCCTCCAGGGCCGCGATCGACATCGCCGCGTGGTCGGGAATCGGCGAGTTGATGTGGACGGCGTCGATCTCCTTGTCCTTGAGCAGCTCGGCGTAGTGGCGATACCGCCGCTCGACGCCGTGGGCCTTGCCGATGGCGTCGAGCTTGTCAGCCGACCGCTGGCAGATGGCGACGAGCTCGGCATGCGGGTGCCGCTGGTGGATCGGGATGAACTCGGCTCCGAAACCGAGGCCGACGATCGCGGTACGAAGCTTGCGGGACGAAGAAGACGAGGGCGTCACGGCGAGGCTCCTGGGGCGGGATGATTGGGTGTGGAAAGAGACTCCTCGTCCGGCAGCGTCACCTGCGTCGGGTGACGCAGATAGGCGACCAGGTCGCGGGCGGCCTCCGGGGCGAGCTGCGCGAGCTGGTTTTCCGGCATCAGCGACTGCGGCGAGAGGACGCGGGTCTCGATCTCGTCGAGCGGAATGGTGACCCGCTCGGTGGGCGTCTGGAGCGTGACGCTCGTCGGCGTCTCCTGCACCACGATCCCGGCGATCGACCGGCCGCCGTCGGTCACGATGATCGTGGTCTGATAGTCGCGACCGACGATCGCGCTCGGGTCGAGCAGGTTCGCGAGCAGGTATTCGAG
>JBIKXY010000132.1:0-8220 GCA_044355515.1 Pirellulales bacterium | reverse complement strand
CCCTACGACGGCGGCACGGCGTACTCATCCCTACGACGGCGGCACGGCGTACTCATCCAGCAGCGACTCGATCCGGCCGCACACGTCCGCCATCTGGTCGGCGTCGGGCAGGAACGTGACCCGGAAATGGTCGCGGTAGGGGACGTTGAAGCTCGAGCCCGGGGCCACGAGCACGTGCTTCCGCTCCAGGAGATCCAGGGCGAAGGCCTGGTCGTCGAACCCGGCAACGCCCCCGGGCAGCCGTTCGGCATGCACCCGGATGAAGCCATACATCGCGCCCATCGGCGCCGGCTCGAGCGACAGCCAGCGGCTGTTGCGGACGGCGGCCAGCAGCGCGGCCCGGGTCGCATGCAGTCGGCCGCCGGGCCGGGTGAGCTCGAAGATCGACTGGTGACCGCCGAGGGCCGTCTGCACGGCGAACTGCCCCGGCACGTTGGAGCAGAGCCGCAGCGACGCGAGCAGCTCCACCGCCTGGAGGTAGTCGCGGGCATGCTCCCGCTCCCCCGAGCACACGAGCCAGCCCACCCGCAGGCCGCAGGCCCGGTAGACCTTGCTCAGCCCCGAGAAGGTCAGGCAGAGCGTGCGGCGGGCGAGCGTCGCCAGGGGCGTGAACTCGGCGCCGTCGTAGAGCATCTCGTCATAGATCTCGTCGGCGCAGAGCACGAGGTGCCGCCGCTCCGCGATCCCCGCGAGCGCCTCGAGCACCTCCCGCGGGTAGACGGCGCCACTGGGGTTGTTGGGGTTGATGACCACGATCGCCCTGGTCTTGTCGGTGACGAGCCGCTCGATCTCCTCGGGGTCGGGCACGTAGCCCCGTTCGGGGCGGCAGGGGTAGTGGACGGCCTTCGCCCCGTGGATCACCACGCTGGCCGTCCAGAGCGGGTAGTCGGGGCTCGGCACGAGCACCTCGTCCCCCGGATTGAGCAGGGCCCGCATCGCCAGCATGATGAGTTCCGACACGCCGTTGCCGATGAACACGTCGTCGGCGGTGACGTCCATCACGCCCCGGTTCTGCTGCTGCATCACCACCGCCTCGCGGGCCGGGAAGATGCCCTTCTGGTGCGAGTAGGGGTCGGCCTGGTGGAGGTTCTCGACGATCGCCACCCGCATCGCCGCGGGCATCCGGAAGCCGAAGGCTCCGGGGTTGCCGATGTTGAGCTTGATGATGTCGTGCCCTTCCCGCTCGAGCTGCTCGGCGCGGCGGGCGAGCGCCCCGCGGATCTCGTAGCGGACCTCGTGGAGGTGTTCGGAGGCTCGGAGGGGAGGGAGGCTCATCGGGTCGGCTCGGGGGCGAACGGGAACCCTCAAGTGTAAGCCGGATTTCCCGGGGGCACGCGGCGGCCGTTATTTCAGGGCCGACACGATCGCGGCGGCGATTTCGGCTTCATCCCGCGGGCGGTAGCCGATCCAGACGCGGCGAACCGTGGCGTCGGGACCGATCAGGTAGGTGGCCGGAAGCGCCTCCAGGGCGATCGTCGCGGCCAAGAGGTCGGCCGCCACGGGATCGGAGAAGACGTAGGCCGGCACGCCGAGCTTGTGGCGGTTCAGGAACTCGGCCGTCTCGGCGGCGAGGTCGGCCGGGTCGCCCGAGCCGCCACCGCCGGGACACGAAACCGCCACGAGCTGAAACCGCGGCTCGCCGGCGAGGCCCGCGGCCAGTCGAGCCAGGCCCGGCAGTTCGCGGCGGCAGGGGGGGCACCAGGTGCCCCAGAAGTTGAGGAGCGTCACCCGCCCCGCCAGCACGGGGGGCGCAGCAGCGAGATCGGCCACCGGCGCCACCGGCAGCGACCCCAGCGATTTTCCCACGGCCCGATGGGCCGGCGGGTCGCCGCAGCCGGTGGCGACGGCCACGAGACAGGCCGTGGCAACCAGACGAAACCGGGCGGGAATGGAGGCTATCATCGGCAATCTGGCGGTCTGCGGGTGAGCGGCAGCGCGGTCACGAGGGGAGATCAAGTGTACGAGGTCGAACAAAAGTTTCGCGTCGCGGATCCCGCAGCCCTCGAGGCCAGGCTCGTGGGCCTGGCGGCCAGGTTTCGCGAGCCGGTCGAGCAGGTGGACCGGTACTTCGCCCACCCCTGCCGCGACTTCGTCAAGACCGACGAGGCGCTGCGGCTGCGACGGGTCGGCGACGACGTGGCCGCCACCTGGAAGGGGCCGCGGATCGACTCGGCCTCCAAGACCCGCCGCGAACTGGAGCTCGGTCTCGCCCAGGTGCCGCCGCTCCCGGGCGGGCCCCGCGGCGGGCAGGCCACGCTCGACCGCTGGACGGAGCTGCTCGAGGCGCTCGGCTTCCGCCGGGTGCGGGACGTCGCCAAGCGACGGCGGGCCGCGCGGGTTCCCTGGCAGGGCACGGAGGTCGAGGCGGCGCTCGACCGCGTGGAGGGCGTCGGCGATTTCCTCGAGCTGGAGTTACAGGCCGCCGAGGGGGCGGTGCCGCTGGCGACGGCGTGCATCGAGTCGCTCGCCCGCACCCTCGGCTGCGACATGCAGGAGCGGCGGAGTTATCTGGAGCTGGTGATCGCTGCGGGCAGGTGAGCGATGCCCGTGTCGTGCGGCCCGCGTCATCCCCCGTGCTTGCGCACGGGAGCTTTCAAGGCGTGGGCTGGAAGAGGATGCAGACCGGCGCGGGCACCGCGACCGACTCGCCCGTGAACGTGAGCTTCCCGGTGGTCGGGTCGATCGCGAACACCGTCACCGTGTCTGAACCCTGGCCGGCGGCGAGCAGATGCCTGCCGCCCGGGGCGATCGCGAAGTGCCGTGGGGCCTTGGCCCGGGTGGGCTCCACGCCGAGAAACGCCAGCTTCCCTGTGGCCTTGTCGATCGAGTACATGGCGATCGAATCATGGCCGCGGTTGCTGGCGTAGAGAAACGTTCCCGACGGATGGACGGCGATCTCTGCGGCGGTGAAGCTCGCGCGGTCAGTGACATTGGCGGGAAGCGTCGAAAGCGTCTGGATCTCCGTGAGCGTGCCCGCGGCCGCGTCAGAGGCGAAGCCGGTTACCGTCAGGGCCAGCTCGTTGACACACCAGGCGAAGGCGCCGCCGGGGTGCAGGGCGAAATGCCGCGGGCCCGAGCCGGCCGCGACCGCCGCCTTGCCGTGCGGCGCGAGCGTGGCCCGCTCGGTGTCGAGCCGGTAGACGAGCACCTGGTCGAGTCCCAGATCACAGCAGAAGGCGAAGCGGCCGTCGGCAGCGACGTCGACCGAGTGGGCGTGGGGCTGCTCCTGCCGCCGCTCGTTGAGGCCCGGTGTGCCGGCGCGGTCGTAGGCATGCTGGATGAACCCGCCGGGCGTGCCGGTCACGACCGGTTTGAGCGAGCCATCGTCCGCCAGCCCCAGGCAGATCAGGCTGCCGCCGCCGTAGTTGGCCGCGAGCACGGCTCGGCCCGAAGGATCCACGGCCACGTGGCAGGGGCCGCCGCCACCGCTCGCTTGCTCGCCCTTCGCGGTGAGCATGCCCGTTTCCTCGTCGACGGCGAAGGCCGCCACGCCCCCTCCGGCCTTCCCGTCGGCGCCAGCGACCTCCGCCACCGCATAGAGCATCGGCAGCCGGGGATGGAAGGCGAGAAACGACGGGTTCTGGGCGACGGCCGCGAGCACGGGCTCGGAGAACGTGCCGCGGAGCGTGTCGAACCGGGCCACGTAGATTCCCTCGGAGCCTGCAGGACCGCTGGTGTAGGTGCCGAACCAGACGGGCACCTCCTCGGCCCCGGCGGCGGCCGGCAGGAGGACCGCGGCGAGACAGGCCAGGCGGATGGACGGCACCATGCAAAACCCTCATGCTGCGAAACGATGGCCGACGACACGACGCTCTCCCAGCCTATCCCGTCCCGGGCCGATCCCTCCACTCTCGCCCCCGAGACCCTTGCCCGCGAGGCCAGGAACACGTTCGGGATCGAGGCCTATCAGGTGCTCGTCCGGATCGGCTGGATCTTCAAGACCGAGACGATCATCATGCCGGCGGTGCTCGACGCGCTGGTCGACTCAGGCGCGCTCCGCGGCCTCCTGCCGGTGCTCAATCGCGGCGGCCAGAGCCTGCCGCCGCTGGCGGCTGCCGGGCCGATCGGCCGCCTGCCCAGGAAGCGGCCGACGCTCATCGCCACCACGCTGGCGATGGCCGGCTGCTTCGCCCTGCTCGCCGTGGCCTGGGGGCCGCTGGCCGCGGTCCGCCCGGACCTGCTCGCCGGGCTGTTCCTCGTGGTCTATGCGGCCTTCGCGGCGGCCAACGGTCTCAACCAGCTGGTGCTCGCGACGCTCCAGGGCAAGCTGATCTCGGCCGGCAACCGGGGCCGCGCGATGGTGGTGAGCGTCACCGTGGGGAGCGTGCTGGCGATCCTGGCGGCGGCCGTGCTCCTGGGGCCGTGGCTGACCGAGCCTGACGGATTCCCGAAAATCTTCGCCGCGACCGCGGCCTTCTTCGCCCTGGCCGCGCTGGTGCCGCTCGCGCTCGACGAGCCCGCCGACGTGGTGCCCGCGCGGCGGCGGCCGGCCGGCTGGCGGGCCCACGTCGCGGAGGGCGTCGCCGCCTGGCGGCGGGTGCTCGTAGCCGATCCGGCCCTCGGGCGGCTCGCGGTCGCCGCGGGCTGCTTCTCGGCCGTGCTGATGCTCTTTCCCCACTACCAGGCCTTCGCCCGCGACAGCCTGGGCACGGGTCGCTCGAGCCTGCTGGTGTGGGTCGTGGTGCAGAACCTGGCCACCGGCCTGGCGAGCCTCGTCGCCGGGCCGTTCGCCGACCGCAAGGGGACGCGGATCGTGCTCGTCTGGCTCGTGGCCCTCTCGGCCCTCACGCCGCTGGTCGTCACGCTGCTTTCGCTAACGCCGCACCCGGTGGCCGGGCAATGGTTCTGGCTGGTCTACGCGCCCCTGGGGCTCAACCCGATCTCGCTCAAGATCTTCACCGGCTACGCGCTCGAACTGGCGCCGGCGGCGGCCGAGCATCCCCGGTACGTGAGCATCGTCGGGGCGGCGCTCGCGGCCCCGTTCGTGCTCTCGCCGCTGGTGGGTATGGCGGTGGACGCGATCGGGTTTCAGCCGGTATTCGTGGCGGGGGCGGCCGTGATCGCCACGGGAGCGCTCGTGGCCCGCGGCCTGCCCGAACCGCGGCACCGGCAAGGCGTTGTCTCGGCCTGCGACCCGAGGCTATGATGGGGCTTCACTCACCCCGAGGAACCTTCCGATGAACACCATGTTTTCCTGCACGACCGGTCTCGCCCTGCTCGCCGCCGTGGCCTTCGCGGCACCGGCCGCGAAGGTCGAGCCCTTGTGCCCGGTCTCCGGCCACGCCTGCGACCCCGACGCGACGGCGGACTTCGAAGGGGGCAAGGTCTGTTTCTGCTGCGAGAAGTGCGTCAAGGCGTTCGCGGCCGACTCCGCCACGTTCGCGGCCAAGGCCCGTCAGCAGCTCGTCGCGACCGGGCAGATGGTCCAGCAGGGCTGCCCCCTGAGCGGCGGCCCGGTCAAGGCCGGCACCGAGGTCGAAGTCGGTGGTATCTCGGTCGGCTTTTGCTGCAACAACTGCAAGGGCAAGGTTGCCAAGGCCGCTGCCGACGAGCAGGTGAACCTCGTGTTCGGCTCGGGCAAGGGCTTCGCCCTGGCCCAGTAGCCCCGCGATCCCGGCCGGAACTGGCCTAGGGCGCCGCGGCCCGACGTGAAATACTCCGCCCGGACGGGCGTCTCGTCCGGGCGGATTTTTTATGCGCGTCTTCCTTTCGGCCGGCGAGCCCTCGGGCGATCACCATGCGGCGGTGCTCGTGCGCGAGTTGCGGGCGCGGCGGCCCGACCTCGAATGCGTCGGGCTCGGCGGCCCGTGCCTCGAGGCGGCCGGCTGCCGGCTGGTGGCCGACCTGACCCGGCTGGCCGTGATGTGGTTCCTGCGGGTGCTCGTCTCGATCCACCGGTTCGTCGATCTGGCGCGGCGGGCCGAGCGGAGCTTCCTCGACGAGCGGCCCGACGTCTGCGTGCTGGTGGACTTTCCCGGCTTCCATTGGTGGCTCGCCTGGCGGGCCAAGCGGCACGGAATCCCGGTGGTCTTCTATTGCCCGCCCCAGATCTGGGCCTGGGCCAGCTGGCGGGCGGCCAAAATGCGCCGGCTCGTGGATCACGTGCTCTCGGCGCTCCCCTTCGAGCACGACTGGTTCGAGGCCCGGGGCATCCCGAGCACGCTCGTGGGCCACCCCTTCTTCGACGAGTGCGAACTGGCCGGGGCCGCCCCAGGGGACGCGGGCGGTGATCGGCCGCAGGTGCTCCTGCTGCCGGGCTCGCGCGGCCAGGAACTCGACGCCAACCTGGGCAGCATCCTGGCCGCCGCGGCGGCCGTCCGCCGGCAGGTGCCAGAGGCCCGGTTCTCGCTGGCCGCGCTCCACGAGCGGCACGCGGCCCGGGCTCGCGAGGCGATCGCCGGCAGCGAGGAACTCCGCGACCTGGGCATCGACGTTACGGCCGGCCGGGCTCGGGAACTGATCGCCACGGCCACGGCGGCGATCGCCGTCAGCGGCTCGGTGTCACTCGAACTGCTTGCCGCCCGCGTGCCGACGGTGATCGTCTACCGGATCGGCGGTTTTGATTACGTCGTACAGAGCTTCTTTCGCCACGCGCGGTTCATCACGCTGGTGAACCTGCTGGCCTCCCGCGAGCCGATCGGACCGGTGCAGCCCACGCTCCTGCCGCCCTGGGGCGTGCCGCCTGCCGATCCCGAGGCCGTGTATCCCGAATACCTCGCCGTGGGCGATCCGGCCGAGCGGGCGGCCGGGCACGTGATCGAGTGGCTCCGCGACCCCGCGGCCCTCGCGCGGGCGCGAGCACGCGTCGAGGCGGTGGCCGCCCGGGTGGCGCATCCTGGCTCGGCGGCCCGGGCGGCGGCCGCGGTGCTCGCGATCGCCGGCGCCGCGGCACCCGCGCAGGCGGCGAACCGGCGGGCAGCGTGATCCCGAGTGGGACGTCCCGGATCGGGTATCCTGAGTTTCATGCTGCTCGCCGAGCCCCAGCCGACGCCCGCCGACTGGCACTTCGCGGTCGCCGGAATCCCTGTCCGTGTCTCCGCGTGGTTCTGGCTGGGCGCGACGCTCCTCGGCTGGGGCATCTGCCAGTCGTTCGCCGGCGGTGATCAGCGGGCGCTGCTCGGCTACCTGATCCTCTGGGCGGTGGCCGTGCTCGGCTCGATCCTGGTTCACGAGCTGGGCCACGCGCTGGCCTACCGGTTCTTCGGCCAGGGATGCCAGATCGTGATCTACCATTTCGGCGGCCTGGCGATCCCGGACGCCCGGGGCCGGCGGGCGAGCCTGCGGCCGATCCAGCGGCTCGTCGTCGCCGCGGCCGGGCCGCTGGCGCAGTTGGCGCTCGCGGCGGCGATCGTGATCGCCTTGCGGGCGGCCGGCTACTCGGTTCCCTTTCCACTTCCGGCGGTCGGTGAGCCGCTGGGACTCTACGAGGGCCCGCGGATCGAGTCGCTGCAGGCCTTCGCCTTCACGATGTTCCTGCTCTCGGTGAACATCTTCTGGCCGCTGTTGAACCTCCTGCCGGTACCGCCGCTTGACGGCGGGCAGATCGTCCGCGAGGGCATGCTGGCGATGGGCGTGGCCGATGCCCACAAGATCGCCGGGCTCCTCGGCGTGGCGGTGGGGGCGCTCGTCGCCTATTGGGGCTACACCCGCAACGAGCCGTTCTTGGGGATCATGTTCGCGATGCTGGCCGTCTCCTGCTGGCAGGGTCTCTCTGCCGGCGGCCCGCGGTGGCGGTGAGGCCATGAGCGGCCGGGCCACGGAGCCGCCGGCGGCGCGACCGATCGTGGTCGCGATCGGGGCGAGCAATCTCTCACGGGGGCTGCCCCGGCTCGTGGGAACCGCCCGCGCCAGGGGCGGGCCGAGCGATCTCATGGTGGCGGCGGGTCATGGCCGGTCGTACGGAGCCACCAGCCGCGTGGCCTGGCGGCGGCTGCCGTCGATTCTCCGCAGCGGGCTCTGGCGGGCGGTCGATCGGTTCGAGCCGCCCGGATCGCCGCGGCCCGTGTGCGCCGTCGTGACCGACATCGGCAACGACCTGCTGTACGGCTTCTCGGTGGAGCAGACCGCCGGCTGGGTGCGGGAGTGCGTGGCGCTGCTGGCAGCCCGCGGCGCCCGGATCGCGATCACGGCCTTGCCACTTGCGAGCGTGGCCCGGGCCGGCCCGCTGCGGTATCGCCTGCTCCGGACCGTCTATGTGCCGGGCTGCCGGCTCTCGCTCGC
>JBIKXY010000368.1:0-2589 GCA_044355515.1 Pirellulales bacterium | reverse complement strand
GGGGGCGGTGTTCCGCTCGCACCTCGACGGCGCGCGGATCGAGCTCACGCCCGAGTCGGCGACCAGGATCCAGGAGCGGATCGGGGCGGACATCGCGATGCAGCTCGATCACGTCGTGGCCCTCCCGGCCGACCGGGCGGCCGTCGCCGATGCGATGCGCCGCTCGCTCCGCTGGGCCGAGCGGTGCCGGGCGGCACACCGGCGCGAGGATCAGGCCCTGTTCGGGATCGTGCAGGGGGGCCTCGAGGCCGATCTCCGGCGGGAGAGCGCCGACGGGCTCGTGGCGATCGGCTTTCCGGGCTACGCGGTGGGCGGGTTGTCGGTCGGCGAGGGGCCGGAGGCGATGCGGGAGACGCTCGCCGCGACCACGCCCTGGCTGCCGGCCGATCGGCCCCGCTACCTGATGGGCGTCGGCCAGCCACAGGACATCGTGATGGCGGTGGCGGCCGGGATCGACATGTTCGACTGCGTCCTGCCCACCCGCTGCGGCCGTACGGCGCTGGCGTACACCTTCGCCGGGCCGGTGAAACTCAAGAACGCCCGCTATGCCCACGATCAGCAGCCGCTCGAAGAAGGCTGCCCCTGCATCGCCTGCCGCCACAGCCGCAGCTACCTGCGGCACTTGTTCCAGGCCGGCGAGATGCTCGGGCCGGTGCTGACCTCGATCCACAACCTCAGCTTCTATCAGCGGCTCGTCACGCGGCTCCGCGAGGCGATCGTCGCCGGCCGGTTCGCCGAGACCGTCCGCGCCATCGCGGTCGCCTGGGGCACCGCCGGGCGGGCGGAGGCCGACGCGGGCTAGGAGGTGCCGCCACGGCCGTGGCCGGCGCGGCCGACTTGTCCGCCGCTCGCGGCTGCCACTACATTCTGGGGCTTCCTTCACCTCGAGCCACGGGCCGGTCGCCGGTCCTCAGTCGTCGTTTCCATGCAACTCCCGATCCCCGCCAGCGCGATTCACCCGCCGACCGCGACCTGCTGCCTGGCCCAGGCCGCCGCGCCCCCGGCCGAGCGGCCGCCGCTGCCGTTTCAGCTCCTGCCGCTGGTGGCGATCGCTGCAGCGGCCTACCTGCTCCTGTTCCGGCCGGAGCGGGAGCGGTTGCGGAAGCAGCAGTCGATGCTTGCGGGCCTCAAGAAAAACGACCGCGTCGTCACCTCGTCGGGCATCTACGGCACCGTCGCGTCGGTCGATGCGGGTGCCGACCGGGTCGTCCTCCGGGTGGACGAGTCGGCGAACCTGAAGCTCACCGTCACGGTCGCGAGCATCGCCCGGATCCTCGGCGACGGCGGCGAGACCGGCGAATCCAAACCCTCCTGACGGCCGCCGCGCCGTTCGTCTTCAATTCAACCTGTTTCGAGAGCTTTCATGAATATCGTGTCGTCTGTCGT
Organism: Pirellulales bacterium; assembly: GCA_044355515.1. Taxonomy (GTDB): domain Bacteria; phylum Planctomycetota; class Planctomycetia; order Pirellulales; family UBA1268; genus QWPN01. The sequence goes on along the minus strand of JBIKXY010000368.1, from coordinate 1,203 downwards.
CCCCCTGTTTGCCGCGGCCGGTGGAGAGGCCGCTGCGACCGTCCCGGCCGGCACGGCCTGGTGGCAGGCTCCCGGAGCCGGCTGGCTGATCGCACTGGCGGTGGTGGCGGGTGCCACGTTGCTCGCCTGGCTGATCGCCAAGGCACTGCGGGTGCCGGACATGTGGGGGCGAATTGCAGCGGTGCTGATCGCGCTGGCCGGCGGCGCGACGATCTGCGGCCTCGGCTGGCCGCCGCGGCTGGGCATCGATCTCAAGGGGGGCCTGATCCTGGTCTACGAGGTGGCCGCGGGCCGCCAGGCCCAGACCCGTGTCGACGACGCCGTCGCGGGGATCGAGCGGATCCTCGCCGCCCAAGACGGCGGGGCTGCCACGCTCGAGCGGAAAGGGGCGGGTCGCGTGGCTGTGCGGCTGGCGACCAAGGACCAGGCGGCCCGGGAGGCCTTCCTGGCGGCGATGAAGGAGGCCACGTTCGACCGCGTGGCCGTCAAGGAGGCGGGCCGGACCGACGGGGCCGAGGCGCTCGAGGTCAGCTACGAGCTCGCCGCCCAGTCGTCTCCGGTGCCGATGGACAAACTCGTGGCCGCCGTCAGCCGCCGGGTGAATCCGGGCGGCCAGAAGGAGGTCACCGTCCGCCAGTTCGGCCTCGACCAGATCGAGGTCATCCTCCCCGAGGTCGAGCAGTCGGAGGTCGAGCAGATCAAGAAGATCATCTCCAGCGCCGGCGTGCTCGAGTTTCGGATCGTGGCCAACCGGGCCGACCCGCGGCACCGCACCGCGATCAGCCAGGCCGAGGGCTTCCGCGGCCAGACGGTGCGGATCCAGGGGGAGCCGGCCGCCCGCTGGGTGCGGATCGACCCGGCCAAGATGCCGGTTGACGCCTCGATGGTGACCCGCACCGCCGGCGACGGCGGCGTCGAGTGCCTCGTGATGCTCGACCGGTTCAACGTGACCGGCGGCGACCTGAGCCGCGTCAGCCCCGACATCGACGACGCGTCGCTCGCGCCCTGCGTCAGCTTCCTGCTCAACTCCCGCGGGGCCGCCAAGTTCAGCGTGCTCACCAGCCGCAACCTTCCCGACCCGAACAACGGCCTGACCAGTCGGCTGGGCATCCTGCTCGACGACACGCTTCAGTCGGCCCCGGTGATCCGCAGCACGATCAGCTCCAGCGGCCAGATCACCGGCAACTTCGATCAGCGGGAGGT
>JBIKXY010000367.1:0-2598 GCA_044355515.1 Pirellulales bacterium | reverse complement strand
TCGAGCTCGTACTGCTGCTGGAGATACCGCGGGATCGCGGAGTAGTCCTCGATGATCTCGCGGTAGAAATCGACGACCGCGATGCCGCCGTCGGGGGCATGCGCGAGCGCCGTCGCGTGAAACCAGGTGTCGGTGGAGGTGAAGAACTCGCTTTCGGCCTCCTCGGGCAGCCGGGCGAGCGTCATCCGGCCGTTGTCACGGCCGATCATGCCGCGGGTGACGAGGTTCTGCGAAGGCTCGCAGGCGAAGAGTTGGCCGGCGAGTCCCGGCAGGGCCGTGTCGTCATAGAAAAGCGGCCCGCAGGCCGACGTGAAGTATCCGCTGGCGGCCGATTCGGCGATGCCGTAACGATCCTTGTAGAACTTGGCGAACTCGGCATTTTCCTCCCGCCTCGTCCGCCAGGGATGCGGCTTGCTCGTCGGATAGGCGCGGTCGCCGCCGAGTGGATATTCGACACTGCCCATGGCGTAGTCTCGATTACGGGCGAGCGCGGCCCACGGCACCGGCGCCGTGAGGATCCCGGCGACCGTCGTGTTGATCACGATCTTTTCGTCGCGGTCGGTGAGCGTGATCCCGAAGGTGTGGGTGCGGCCCACGAGCGGTTCGATCGCGGTGCCGTCGGCCTTGAAGCGGAAGTCGGCCGCCGGCAGGTCGACCGGCTGCGGCAGGTGCGGGCCGGTGATCCGTCCGCCCGCAGCCCCCGAGCCCGCATAGATCCAGTCGTCGTGGCCCCATTGCGGCTGGTTGATGTTTCGCTCGAAGACTTCGGAACCGAAACCCTCGTAGAGCACCTCGCGAACCTCCGCCTCGCCGTCGCCGTCACGGTCGGCGAGGAAGATGATCTGCGGCGCGGCCGTCACGATCACGCCGTCGCGGGCGGCGCAGATGCCGTAGCAGGCGGGGAGCTTGTCGGCGAAGACCGTCGCCCGGTCCATCCGGCCGTCGCCGTCGGTGTCGGAAAGCAGCTTGACCGTGCCGAACGTCTCGGCCTCCGCCTTCGCTTTGGCCTCGGGTGGGGCGGCGATCCGACGGACCTCCGTGTCGAGCCTGCCGGTCTTGTTGAGCTCCTCGACGTCGAACTGTCCTTCCAGGTTGTAGCCGTGCAGTTCCGCGACGAAGAGCCGGCCCTGAGCGTCCCAGCAGACGCCCGAGGGCTCATGGATGAGCGGCTCCGAAGCCACCAGCTGCACCGCGAGCCCAGCCGGCAGCCGGAAGGTGGCGAGCGACTCCTGCGGCGACAGCGGCCGGGGGGCGTCGGTGGGCTTGGGGATCTCCGCCCGGGATGCGTTGAGAACCCCCGAAACGACCGCAAGGCCGACGAACGCCGCCGCCGCGGAGCGACGCAGGACGAGGTCGCGGTTCATCAAGGCACCTCTTCGTTTGGAAAGCGACTTTCGTGCCGCGACTTCGTCGGCAGAGCCGCCCTTGGCAGGAGACAAAAATGCCGGGGAACTGGCGGAGAAACACCGAGTGTGGCGAGGGAACGCCGGGCCGCTACGAGGGTCGATCATTGTGGTTGTCGACTCGCTCGAGGACCCAAGTATAGCTCTGTCATCCGGCTGAGGCACCCCTGACCCGGCCTCTACCTCCGCGCACGGAAGGCCGGCCGCATCGGGACAGCGTGCGGGGCACCGCGCCGGGCTCGGCGGCCGCCCTCAGGAGCCGGCTTGCGGCAGTTCCCAGCCGGGGCGGTAGTCGCGGGTGAAAAGCCGGTCGATCCCGGCGACGCCCGTCCGCTCCGTGGCCGGATCGACGACAAGCTCGCGACCGAGCCGCAGGCCCGCCCCCGGCTCGACGCCATTGGCCGCGAGGTGCTCGTAGAAGGTCGTGAACGTCTCATCCACCTGCTTGCGGCCCGCACCCAGTTGCGGCCGCGCCGCCGGCTCAGCCGGCTCGCCGAGCGCGAGCGAGACGTTGGCGAGGTGGGCCAGGCCGCTCGAGAGGTGGCCATCCTCGATATCGAGGTTCAGGTCGCGCACATCACGGCTGCGAACCGCCTTCACGAAGTTGGCGAAATGGTCGGAATAGCTGCCGCCGGCCCAGGCGCCGAGCTCGCGGCCGTCGTGGGAAAAGGCGGCCCCGGACGTGTAGTCGCCCGACACCGCGAAGCCCTCGCTGCCATGCCAGACGTTGCCCACGCGCACGGGCTTGCCGGCGGGCACGAACCGCGGCACCGGCTCCACCGGCAGGCCCCGCACGTCGGAGATCAGCGTGCAGTCGTCCCACTCGAAGATCGTCACCTGGCTGTTGGCGGCATCGGCGTTGTCGCGGTAGCCGACCCGGCCACCGAGGCTCGCCGTCCGCAGCGGAAGCGTCGTCTTGCCGAGCCCCCAGCGGGCCTTGTCGAGCTCGTGCGGATTCTGGTTGCCCACGTCGCCGTTGCCCGTGACCAGCGTCCAGTGCCAGTCGTAGTGAAACTTCTTCCGCACCGGCACCTCGAGCGGCGCGGGGCCGCACCAAAGATCGAGGTTGAGTCCCTTGGGCACCGGCGCCGGCGTGTCCACGAGGCCGATGCTCGGCCGCGGGTTGTAGCAGAGCGCCTGCGCCAGGGAGACCTTGCCGATGCCGCCGGAGCGGATGAACTCCAGCAGCTCGCGC
>JBIKXY010000372.1:0-2611 GCA_044355515.1 Pirellulales bacterium | reverse complement strand
TCTTCTTCGTCGGACTCATTTTTCTTGCCGCCGTCGTCTTCGATCTCGTCCTCTGAGTCGTTCGCCAGGTCTTCGCCGTCCTCAGCGTACTTCTTGGCCTCGGCGTAATCTTCCGCCAGGTACGCTTCGTACCCCTTAAAGATTTCATCGAGCGCGTCTTCGATCATTTCCTTGGCGTCGTTGGTGTCGCGATCGTCATCTTTGGCATCCTCGTAGGAATCGATGGCGTCGTAGTAGGCGGCTTTAGCCTTCTTGAGCGCGGCGCGGGCCTGGCTCGCCTTCGCCGCGTCAGCCTTGGCGGGGGAAGCCGACGAAGAGGCTGGCGTGGCAGGGGTGGCGGGGGAAGGCGTCGGCGAGGTCGGGGTGGCCGGCGCCGCGACGAGCGCGCGGTACTTCGCCTGGGAAACCGGTCCCCAGGTGCCCGAAATCGGCACGATGCCGTTGGCGGTCTGCCACTTCTTCACCGCGTCGCGCGTCTTCTCGCGGTAGAGCGAGGTTTCGTTGCCGGGAGAGCCGACGCCGGAGGTGGCGACGGTGAAGCCTTCGGCGTTGAGGTACCGCTGCAGGCAGCGCACCTCTTCGCTGGTCGAGCCGAGCTCGAGCGTCTTGGTGAAGGAGCACTCTGCCGCGCCGGCGGCCAAAGAGGGGATGGCCGCGAGGGCGGCCGCGGCGAGGGCGTAAATCTTCTGGCGATTCATTGACGTTCCTTAAGTGGTAACGCTCAAATTCTAGCAGAGGGTTGCCGCTGCGCTTAAAAAGAAAAGCGCCACCCGTTTCGGGTGGCGCCAGATTTCATCCTAGAGCAGCGATTACGAATGTTCGGGCAGGAAGCCGAGCTTGCGCAGCGTCTCGGCGTCGCGCGCCAGGCACTCGACCCCTACGACCTCGGTGTCGCAGATTTTGCTCGGCAACTTGAAGGCTTTGATGACAGACCCGTCGAACGGCTCATCGCCAACGAGGCAGTCGTCGGCGAGACATTCGGCGGCGTTCTTCGCGTAGAGCTCAAAATCAATGCCGCGCGGCACGTCGAGCGGGCTGCGCCCTACGTTCGCGAACTCCAGGTACTTCACCCGCAGCCCGTTCCTGACCATGTGGAGCAGGTCGTTGGCGTCGAGGCCGCGCGCGTGCGCGTGCCCCGTGTCCCACTGGATGGCGAGTGCCGGATAGCCAGCAATCAGCTCGGCGAGGAGCCGGAACGGATCAGGCGTGCCGTCTTCGGTAGGGTTCAGCGGCTCGAAGCAGACCCAATCGAGCCCCTCTTCTTGCCGGAGCTCATCCACCATCGCGATCCATTTGGCGAGCTCTTTTTTATCGAAGGAAGCGCGCTGGACCATGTGGTGAGTGTGCGTTGGGCCTACCATGCCGTTTGGCCCTACTCCGGCTAAGTAGAGCTTGCGCGCCAGGCGCATCTGTATCCGAAGCACCGCGCTGGCCGCGGCGAATTCCCGTAAAGGGTCAGGTCCCTGGCCGGCCATGAACCCGCAGATCAAGGAGGACATGCGGTGCCTCTTTAGCGCGGCGATGATGCCGTCGTGGTCTTCTGGCTGGGTGCACGCGGCGACGATGACCTGGCCGCCGTACCCAAACGACCAGTCGTGGGGAAGGGTGATGTCGAGGATTTCGGGGGTGACCGCCGGGCCGTGGGCCAGGCAGTGGGATAGAACAGTGTGGGGGAGCTTCATGTATTTGTATTCGGTTTTGTAGAACCAGGCTTCGGCGCATTGGCGCGGCAGCCCAAATTCCGCGTGACGCTACCCCGAAAGAAAGGCTTGTCAAACATTAGCCTCGGCTTGCGTCGCTTTTAGCCGGTGGTAGAACAGGGCCCATGAAACAGAAATTGATTGCCATCGGCGCGCTCGTGATTGCGGCTCTCGTCCTGTTCTTCCTCTTCGGCAAGGCGTCCGCCCCCGAGTCTGCCTCGACCGCGGGCGAAGGCGTCGCCGCGACCACCACGACCGCGACCACCACCGTCACCCTCAAGGACGGCACCACCGTCATTGTCCCGCCGGGTTCTCCGGTTCAGGCTGCCGCTCCCGCCTACTACTACAAGGGCTAAGCCTGTCTTCTGGCAGCGGCTGCGCGCGCCCGGAACCCGGGTGCGCGTTTTCGCGTTCGGCCAAGTCTGGTTTCTGTATAATGCCGCCCATGTTTTCAGCAATCGCCGTCGCCGTCGGTTTAGGTTTGTTGGTTAAAGGTGCCGACTGGCTCGTCTCGGGCGCGTCCGGGGTAGCCTCTCGCTTCGGGATTTCTCCGCTGGTAATCGGCTTAACCGTGGTCGCTTTCGGAACCTCGGCGCCCGAGCTGTCGGTGAACCTTCTCGCCGCCTTCGACGGCAACGACGCGATCGCGGTGGGCAACATTGTCGGCAGCAACATTGCCAACGTGCTCCTCATCCTGGGTATCGCCGCGATTCTCGCCCCGATGCGGGTTCAGAGGACGACCGTCTGGAAAGAGATTCCGATGAGCCTGCTGGCTGCGGCGGTCCTCTTCGCCTTCGGCGCCGATGTCTTCCTGGACGGCGCGCCGACAAACGTGCTCAGCCGCGCCGAAGCGCTCTCCCTGATTGGCTTCTTTGTAATCTTTCTCTACTACACCTTCGGCATCGCCCGAA
>JBIKXY010000366.1:0-2617 GCA_044355515.1 Pirellulales bacterium | reverse complement strand
TGACCGCAGCGGCAGGGTCGGTCGTCTCCTCGATCTCGGCCCCGGGCAGGATCGTCGCCAGATGCGCGCGGAAGGCGGCATCGAACTGGTAGGCCTCTGGAGCCGCCAGCACGAACCGCATGCCCAGAAGCCCACAGACCACCGCCAGCGACCGGGCCACGTTGTTGCCGTCGCCGACGAAGGCGAGTGACAGCCCCTGCACCCGGCCGAGCTCCTGCCGGAGCGTGTAGACGTCGGCCAGAGCCTGGCAGGGATGGGCCAGGTCGGAGAGCCCGTTGATCACCGGCACCCCGGCCACCTCGGCCAGCTGCCGGATCGTGTCGTGCGACTTCGAGCGGCAGACGATCGCATCGACGTAACCGCCGAGCACCCGGCCGAAGTCGGCGATGCTCTCCCGCGAGGAGGCGAAACCCGAATCCTCGCCCAGAAACAGGCTCGACCCGCCGAGGTGGGTCATCGCCGCTTCGAAGCTGACCCGGGTCCGCAGGCTCGGCTTCTCGAACACCAGCGCCAAGACGCGGCCGGGCAGGAGCGCGTCGCGGCGGCCGGCCGCATATTTCTCCTCGAGGTCGCGGGAGACGGCGAAGATGGCCTCGATTTCGGCGGCCGAGAGATCCTCGGGCACGATCACATGGCGCATGGGAAGAGTCCTCCCGCTCACTGCCGCCCGGCCACGTCGAGGATCGCCGCCGCCAGCCGGTCGCAGCCCTCCTCGACCTCCGCCGGCGTGATGTTCATCGCCGGGAGCAGCCGGATCACGTGGCCCTGGGTGCAGTTGATCAGGAGCCGACGCTCGAGCGCCGCCTGCACCACCGGCGCCCCTTCGAAGGCCAGGTCGATCCCGATCATCATCCCCAAGACGCGGACGGCCCGGACGCCCGGACACTGCTCCTTGAGGGCCTCGAGCCGCGTGCGAAACAACTCCGCCGCCCGGGCCACGTGCTCGAGCAGCCCCTCGTCCTCGATCATCCGGATCGCGGCGATCCCGGCCGCGGCCGCGATCGGATTGCCGCCGAAGGTGGCCGCGTGCATGCCGGGGCGGAGATGCCGGGCATGCTCCACGGTGGTCACCAGCCCCCCCCCGGCGATGCCCGCGCACAGGCTCTTGGCCAGCGTCATCACGTCGGGCACCACGCCGAACCGCTGGTGGGCGAACCAGTCGCCCGTCCGGCCGCAGCCGCACTGCACCTCGTCGAACACGAGCAACAGGTCGTGGTCGTCGGCGATCTTCCGCAGACCGGCGAGGAAGCCGGGGGGCGCGGGCACCACGCCCCCCTCGCCCAGGATCGGCTCGACCATGATCCCGCCGGTCTTGTCGTCGATCAGCCGCTCGACCGCCGCCAAGTCGCCATGCGGCGCGTATTGAAACCCGGCCACCATCGGCCCCAGGCCCTCGTGATACTTGGGCTGGGCGGTCGCCGAGAGGCTGCCCATCGTCCGCCCGTGGAAGCCCCCCTGGAACGTGATGATCTTGTGCCGCTCGCCGTTGGTCCGCAGGCGGACGAGCTTGATGGCCGCCTCGTTGGCCTCGGTGCCCGAGTTGCAGAAGAAGGCCTGGCCGCCGAATGACCGCTCGGAGAGGAGCCTGGCCCACTCTCCCTGGGGCTCGATGTACCAGGAGTTGGGCACATGGATCAGCTTGGCGACCTGCTCCTGCACCGCCCGCACGACCGGACCGGGACAATGCCCCAGCAGATTGCAGCCCCAGCCGGGGAACAGATCGAGGTATTCCGCTCCCTCGGCGTCCCAGACCCGCGACCCCTCGCCCCGCACGAGGCAGACCGGGAACCGCCGGTAGTTGGGCACCACGTAGCGGCTGAAGGTGTCGATCACGGCCTGCGTGTGGGAGCCGACGGCAGGGGGGGCTGTGTCAATCGTGGCCATGGCAGGATCCTCGGCGGGTCTGGTGCGGGAGGGTCGGAGCGGTGAACCGGGTCAGCCGACGGCGGCGGCCGCCGCCGTCGCGGGCGTCGCCGTGCGGGCGTCGTCGCGGACGATCTCGGTACCCACGCCGCTGGTGGTGTAGATCTCGAGCAGGAGCGAGTGCCGCAGGCGGCCGTCGATGATGTGGATCTTGCCCACGCCGCGGGCCAGCGTTTCGAGGCAGCCCTCGATCTTGGGGATCATGCCGGCGGCGATGGTGCCGTCGGCGATCAGCCGCCGGGCCTCGCTCGCGGAGAGCGAGTGGATCAGGCTCTCGGGGTCGTTGATGTCGCGGAGCACGCCCGGGATGTCGGAGAGCACCACCAGCTTGTCGGCGCCGAGCGCCGCGGCGACGGCGGTGGCGGCGGTGTCGGCGTTGACGTTGAGCTTGTGACCGTCGCAGCCAAGGGCCATCGAGGGGATCACCGGCACTTGGCCCGCGTAGGCGAGGTTGTCGATCGTGAGCCGGTCCACCCGGGTCACCTCGCCGACGTGGCCCAAGTCGAGCGGTTCGCCGTCGGGACCAGGCAGCGTCAGCCGCTCCCCGAACAGGACGTTGGTCGAGAGGAAGTTGAGCGACATCGCCCGGCCGCCATACTCCTCGAGTTTCGCCACCAGGTCATGGTTCAACTCGGTCGCGAGCACCTGCTCGACGATCGCGAGCGTCGCCTCGTCGGTGTAGCGGCGGCCCTGG
>JBIKXY010000131.1:0-8394 GCA_044355515.1 Pirellulales bacterium | reverse complement strand
GCCGGTCGTTCGACCGGATTCCCGGGCCATTTTTGGGCGTCCAGGCCGACATGGCCCGAGCCTTCGGCGAGGACGTGGTGATCGGCGGCGTGGTGCCCGGCTCGCCGGCCGACAAGGCGGGCCTCAAGCAGGGGGACCGGCTGCTCGAGTTCGACGGCGTGGACTTGGGCACCTGGCGGGAGCTCACCGACCGCGTGGCGGCCAGCGCCGCCGGCGACAGGGTGACGCTGCTCGTGCAGCGGCCCAGCCGGGGGCCACGGCTGATCATCGCCGGCCGCGATGTCGACTCGCTCGAGGATCTCCAGCGGCTCAAGAAATCGCTCCAGCCGGGCCAGACCTTCGAGGGCGTGCTCTCGACCGACGACACGCGGGAGATCGAGGTGGTGCTGGAGGAGAACCGATGACGCGGCGCCCGCGGGGAGAAGGATGGCGGGCCCTGCTCGCCCTGGCCATGCTCTGGCCGGTCGCCGCCGGCGGGGCGCCGGCCATCGTCACCGAGCCGGTCGATCTGACCGAGCTCTGCGTCCGCGTGCAGCCCGCGTTCGTGTTCATCGGCGGCGGCAGCGGGGTGATCGTCCGGCCCGACGGGCTGATGCTCACCAACGACCACGTGATCGGCCGGAAGCGGTCGTTCACCGTCCGGATCGGCGACGGCCGCTCCTTCAAGGCCAAGGTGCTGGGCACCGACCCGGTCGGCGACCTGGCGGCCCTCAAGCTCGAGGTGCCCGAGGGGCAGACGGTGCCGCACCTCGAGCTCGGTGATTCCGACGCCCTCCGGGTGGGCGACGAGGCGGTCGCCATCGGCAACCCCTTCGCGCTCGGCGTGCTCGACCAGACCCCGACCTTCACGGTGGGGATCATCTCCGCGCTCAATCACACCCAGGGGACCTATGCCGAGTGCATCGTGACCGACGCCGAGGTCAATCCCGGCAACTCGGGCGGGCCGCTTTTGAACCTGGCCGGCGAGGTGGTGGGGATCAACGGCCAGATCAGCACCCGGTTCGGCCTGCGGAGCAACACCGGGCTCGGGTTCGCGATCAGTGCTCGGCAGATCGCGATCTGGCTGCCCAGGCTCGAGGCGGCCGGCGGCGGCGAGGTGAAGCACGCCCGGATCGCGGGGCTCGAGTTCGCGACCGGCCCGCGGGAGTCGGCGACCAGCCTGGTGGTCAGGGACGTGGCCGAGGGATCGCCGGCGGCGGCGGCGGGCTTCCAGGTCGGCGATGCGATCGTGAGCCTCGATGGTGCGGCGGTGGCGAACGCCCTGCGGCTCGCGGGGCTGCTGGGCATTTACCCCGATGGCCATCAGGTGCCGGTCACGGTGAAGCGGGGCGACGGGGAGGCGGAGCTCGAAGTGACGCTGACGGCGCCCGAGCGGGCCAAGCTCGGCCTCACGCTCAGTCGGGCCAGAGGCACCGAACTGGCGGCCAGGGTGGAGAAGGTCGAGGAGGGCTCCGCGGCGGCCGCGGCGGGCTTCCAGGAAGGCGATGAGCTCGTCGAGTGGGCCGGCCGCCGGCTCGAGTTTTCGAGCCGCGACGAGCGGCGGGCCTTCGACCGGCTGATTCGCACGAGCTTGAACGTGGGAGACATCGTGCCGGTCAGGGTGCGGCGGGCAGACGCGGATGGGGGCTCGGCCGAGGTCGAGCTGAAGTTCGTGCCGCGGTAGGCCCGGTGGCGAGGGGCCGTTTCGGCCGGGAAATCTCGGCTGGCCTGCGAAGCCGCCGGTCGGCACAATCCCGCCCCCGACTTTCCCCGCGCCGGTCGCCGCGGGAGGCTCGGCCCCCGCGGTTCACGCCATGTCACTCGCCACTCCGCCCCCCTTGGGCATCGCGGCCATCGCCGTCCACGAGCCCGCTTGGCGGCTCGACAACGCCTGGTTCGGCGACACGATGCCGCGGAAGTTCGCCCACCACACCGGGATCGAGTCCCGCGGGGTCTCGCCGGTCGACGAGGTGACGATGGGCCTGGCGGCCGTCCGCGCGCTCCAGCGGGAGACGGGCTGCCGGCTCGCCGACTGTCGCGGGATCATGCTCGTGTCGCCGTCGTTCATCCCCGCCGCGGTGGCCCGCCGCCACCTCACCGCAGAGGCCGTCGCCGCCGAACGGCCGGGAGCGGCTGCCCGGCAGCTGGTCGCCCGGCTCGGGCTCACCGCCTGCCGGGCCGTGGGGATCAACTGGTTCTGCTGCGGCTACAGCCGCGGGCTCGAGCTCGTCCACCACCGCTGGGCCCCGCGGCTCGGCCTGCGGAGCCACGAGTTCGTGCTCGTGGTGGTGGCCACCCGGATCAGCCGGATCACCGATTACGGCTGCCGCCAGACGGCCGGCCTGTTCGGCGACATGGCCTCCGCCACGCTGGTGACGACGACGGCCAATCGCCGCCATCCGGTTCACTTCGAGATCCTCCATGCGCGGGCGGAGAAGCAGCCGGCCGACCGACCGGCCTTCGACTTTCACGTGGGGCATGACGTGCCGGTGCCGGGGCCGCGGGGCGGCCACGACCAGGCGGCCGAGCGGCTCGTCTACTCGCTCGACGGGATGGCGATCGCGGAGCTCGCCCCGCGGGCGATGGCCGCCGCGACGGCCGCCGCCCTGGCCGCGACGAAGCTCGCGCCGGCCGACGTCGATTTCGTGGTGCCGCACCAGGCGGGCACGGGGATCGTGCGGTTCACGGGGATGCAGCTCGATTCGCTCGGGATCCGCGGCGAGCTGGTCAACGGCCTGGTGACCCGCACGGGCAACGTGAGTGCCTGCTCGGTGCCCCACGCGCTGCGGCAGACCTGGCCGCGGCTCGCCGGGATCGTCGCCTGCCCGACCGCGGCGGTCGGCAGCCCCGGGCGACCGGAGGTGCTGCAGGGCTGTGTGCTTCTGCGAGCCACGCCCCACCACGCTCGCCAGCCCGGCGTGGCGGCCTGACGGCGGGCCGGAGCGGATGCTTCAGCGGAGCGACTCCATATAGGCCAGCAAGTCCGCGGCCTGCCCGGGCGTCAGATCGCGCCGCAGGTGCTCAGGCATGAGCGACGTGGGGAGCGGATCGAGGGTGTCGATCGTCGGGGGGCCGCATCCGGCACACCCGTGCTGCCGTTGATTTCGGCGGGGTTTACCGGCCCGGTGCGATGCAGGCCGGCGAGCTCACGACGAGCCCGGCGGGCGTGGCGGCCGTGAAGAAATACGCCCGGACATCGGCCGGCGGCTGCGGTGCCTCGAGCGTGCCGTCGGCCTTGATCTCGGCGGGCACGGTCTGCCAGGAGAGCTTGTTGATCGGCCCCGGCTCGGTCGTGAAGACCAGCGCCGCCTGCGCGACCGGCCGGCCGGCCGTGATGCGGCACCGCGCCAGGCCGGCGGCGAGCACGGGCGTGTCGAGCACCGGCAGCCCCGGCGCGCCGCGCACCGCGGCGTCGATGAACGCGGCGATCTCCGGCGGCGCCCAGCCCTCCTCGTGGCCGTGCGGCATGTCCACCTCGATGCGGACGTTCTTCGCCGCCTGCCGCACGTCGGCATGGCTCTTCATGAAGCTGTCGAGCGGATAGGCGAAGTCGTTGGTGCCGTTGACGAAGAAGATCGGCACCCGGCAGGCCGGCAGGTACCGCGCCGGATCGTAGCGTTCTGCCCAGCGGGCCGCATGGTCGGCGCCGATCCGGTCGAAATCGCCGAGCCAGCAGCTGTTGTCACGGAGATGGCCGCAGCCATAGACCGGCACCGCCGCGCGAAACCGATCGTCGAGCGATGCCACGATGCAGGTGGTGTAGCCGCCCCAGCTGATGCCGGTGATGGCCGTGCGGTCGGGATCCACGCCCGGCAGGCTCCGCAGGAGCGAGTGCGCCCGGATCACATTGGCCACGGCGTGGTAGGGCCAGTCGTCGGTCACGTCCGGCGTGGCGATCGTGTCGAACTTGGCCGCGTGGTCCTGGCCCGGGCCGCCGTCGGGCAGTCGTGTGGCCGCATTGTTCTCGCCGGCCTCGGGCTCGGGCCGGCTGCCGGCCAGATCCATGGCGATGGCGGCGTAGCCGCGCCTGGCCCAGAGCGTCACCCACTCGGCGAAGGCCGTTCCGCCCCCGCCGTGCACGAGCACGATGCCCGGCCAGGGGCCGCCGCCCGTGGCCGCCGCGCCGGGCTCGGCGCCGCGGTCGCCGCCGATGCTCGCCGGCGTGGCGTAGTACGCAAACACCCTCGTGGCCCGCCCTTGGAATGGCTCGCCCGCGTAGAGGAGCGACCGCACCGGCGCGGCGTCGTCGAGCCATTCGACGGCCGGTGGTTCGCTCAAGGAACCGAGATCCCACGGCAACGACGCCGGCAGTGCCGGCGCAGGCGTGATCCGCCCGTGGCCCGACTCTTCCGCGGCAACGCCGGCGGCGGAGACGCAGAGGAGGACGAGACACCTGGCGGCGGCAATCTTGGCTGGCCCTGGCATGCGGACTCTTTCCCCGAACTCCAGCCGCCCGACGGGGGTGGCCTCCCGGATGACGCCAGGGTACCGCGCGGGCGGGGGAGCCGGGTGACACCGCTGCCGTTACCCGTTCCGGTCAGGGCTCTCCGTGATCCGCGGCCCAGACGGCCGCATCGTAGACTGCGCGACCCGAGCCAGCTCCCCGCGGCCGGGAGTGTGGGCGGAATGGCCGGCGGCATGGCCGCAAACCAGCCTCGACACGCCGGTGCCCGGGCGGCTACCGATCCCCGCCACCGGCGATCGGCGGCCCGCCCGTCGCCCGAGGAGTCGGAGGAACGAGCCGATGTCGCGATTGTCCGTGATGATGCGCAGGAAGTGGGGCGCCCGGGCGTCCCGGCCGCGGGCCGCCGCTGGGACCGAATGGCCGCAGGCGGGGATCCCGCTCGAGAACGGCGTGCCGCGGATCACGGGCCGCGTGCCGTGCCTCCAGCTCGACGGGTATCGGATGTACGTGGATCTCACCGACGAACTGGTGGGGGCGGCGATCGCCCGCGGGCACTACGAGCCCCACGTCACCCGCGCGATCGCGGGCACGCTGCGAACCGGTGACACGTTCGTGGACCTCGGGGCCAACATCGGCTACTACAGCCTCTTGGCCGCGGCGGCCGTGGGGCCCGGCGGGCGGGTGATCGGCTTCGAGGCCCGGCCCGACAACGTCTGGCTCGCCCGGCTGAGCGTCCGGGAGAACGGCTTCCGCAACGTGACGCTCCACAATCTCGCGGTCGCGGAGCGGCAGTCGCAGCTGAAGATGTGCGCCCCGGATCACACCAGCCTCAGCAAGGTGGTTGATCAAGCCCTGGAGATGGACGGGGAGTTCATCACGATTCCGGCGGTGGCACTCGATGACGCGTTGGCGGACCTGCGCCGCGTGGACGTGCTCAAGATGGACATCGACGGCGGCGAGGTCCGGGCCCTGCGCGGCATGCGCGGCCTGCTTGGCCGCTGCCGGCCGAAGCTGTTCTTCGAGTTCGCCCCGTTCACGCTTCGCAGCCTCGGCCAGGCCGACCCGCGGGCCCTGTTGGACGAGGTCATGGAGCTGGGCTATCGCCTGCAGGTGGTGCTGCCGGAGGGCGGGATGATCCCGGTGCGGACGGCCAGCCAGGTGGTCGCCTACCAGGAATCCCTGGGGATCCACCTCGATCTGTTCGGCGTCTGCGACTGAGCGATTCCGGGGAGCCGCTCCTCAGGGGAGCGTGACACCCCGCACCGGGGCGAAGGCCGCCCGGAGGCCGAGCCGGGCGAGGAAGGGGCTCACGTCCACGACCCGCCGCCGGAACGCTTCGGCCCGGGCCTCGGCGGGCGTGCCCCGGAGCACGAGATGGTATTCGTGCAACGCCGAGCCGCACCCCGCGGCGTTGGTGATCACCGCGTCGACGTCGGCGGGTCGGCGAACCGCTCGTACCGCCGCCAATCTCACCCGCCCGTGGCCCGCCCACCGATTAGGGCGAGCTCGTGCAGATGCATGATGAGCGGGCCGTCTTTCAGGCGTCGCCAGACGAGCTGCCCGCGATCAATATCCACAGCCTCTGAGCCGTGCCGGACGCGAGGTCACAACAAAGCCACCTGGAGGCCGGCCTCGGAGCGACTCCGCGCTGACGGTAAGAAAAACGCCACTCCAGGGAGGAAGACGGGCGCTCCGGGAAACGCTTTCTGGGATCTGCGAGACGGGACCAACCGGCTCCAAGCGGCTCACGAGTCGTTCAGCAGTCCGGCCATGCTTGCGGAAGTACCATTGGCCGGCCTATCCTGCGGTGAGTTCGGTTTCACGATTGACTGCGTGGCACAGTGTGAAACTATTCTCTCTGTCGAATTGTCCAGGCTGGTCCTCGATGATGGCCCTCGCGGCATGCTTGATACCGCGCGGTTGCGAGATGTGATCAAGTCGATCGGCCAAACGATAGTCCGTTCAATGGCACTTCCGCAGCGATTTTCGAGCTGAGGAGAGGCTCGTGAGCCGCGTGCCGCTCGGGCGCTGCCCGCCTCTCGCCGCGGCATGGTAGGAACATGAGCATCGCCATGCCGCCCTCCCCGCCCACCGCCGCCCTGCGCGAGCTTGCCGCCCGGCTCGCGGGCGAACTGCGGCTCGACGACGTGGCCCGGTCGATCTACTCGACCGACGCCTCGGAGTATCAGGAGCGGCCGCTGGCGGTGGCCCTGCCGCAGACCGAGGCCGATGTCGGCGAGCTTGTGCGGTTCGCCGCGGAGCACCGGATCCCGCTCGTGCCCCGGGCCGCGGGCACCTCGCTCGCCGGGCAGGTGGTCGGGGGCGGGATCGTCGTCGATGCCGGGCGGCACTTGAACCGGATCGTGTCGCTCGACGCCGCCGGCCGGCGAGTGCGGGTGCAGCCGGGCGTGGTCCGCAACGATCTCAACCGGTTCCTCGCCCCCCACGGGCTGTTCTTCGCCCCGGAAACCTCCACCGCCTCCTGGGCCATGATCGGCGGGATGGTGGGCAACAACTCCTGCGGCTCCAACTCGATCGCCTGGGGCACGACCCGGGATCATCTCCTCGGGGTCCGCGGGTTTCTGGCCGACGGCAGCGAGGCGACCTTCGGCCCGCTCGAGCCCGCGGAGTTCGCCGCCAAATGCGCCGGGCCCGACTCGCTCGAGACCCGCCTCTATCAGGTGGCCCGCGACATGCTCGGCGATCCGGCGACCCGGCGGCTGGTGCGGGAGTCGTTTCCCCGGCCCGAGGTCACCCGCCGCAACACGGGCTACGCGCTCGACGCCCTGATGGATGCCGCGGCCCTCGATCCCGCGAGCGACCGGCCCTTCAACTTCTCGAAGCTCCTGGCCGGCTCCGAGGGCACGCTCTGTTTCGGCGTGGAGTATGAACTGAATCTGATCCCGCTGCCGCCGCCGGGGGCGCTGCTCTGCGTCCACTGCGGGAGCGTGGACGAGGCGCTGCGGGCCACGCTCCTCGTGATGCGGCCCGACCGCGACCCCGCCGCCCGGGCCACCGCCTGCGAACTCATCGACGACAAGATCCTGGCCTGCACCAAGGACAACCTCGAGCAGGCCCGCAATCGCTCGTTCGTGGTGGGCGATCCCGGGGCCGTGCTCGTGGTCGAGATGCGGGGCGCCGACGAGGCCGCGCTCGCCGCGCGGCTCCGCGGCCTGGAGGCGGAGCTCCGGCAGGCGGGGCTCGGCTACGCCTACCCGCTGCTGGCCGGGGCCGAGGCCGGGAAGGTCTGGGAGCTTCGCCGGGCCGGCCAGGGGCTGATCAACAACCTGCCCGGCGCTGCCAAGCCCCGCGAGATCGTCGAGGACACGGCCGTGGCCGTGGCCGATCTCCCCGCCTACATCGCCGAGTTCGACCGGTTGCTCGCCGAGAAGTACGGCATCGACTGCGTCCATTATGCCCATGCCGGGGCGGGGGAGCTGCACCTGCGGCCGCTCTTTGACCTGCGGAGCCCCGCGGGGCTGGCGATGTTTCGGGCCGTGGCCACCGACGTGGCGACGCTCGTGAAAAAATACCGCGGCAGCCTCTCGGGCGAGCATGGCGATGGCCGGCTGCGGGGCGAGTTCGTCCGCACGATGGTGGGTGACGAGTGCTACGAGCTGTTTCGCCGGGTCAAGCGGGCCTTCGATCCAGAGGGGATCTTCAATCCCGGCAAGATCGTGGACGCCCCGCCGATGGATACCTCGCTGCGGATCCTGCCGGGCGAGCCCGAGCCCACGCACGGGACGGTGTTTCGCTTCGCCGAGGCGGGCGGGATCCTCAGGGCCGCCGAGAAGTGCTCGGGCGTGGGGCAGTGCCGCAAGCCGGCGGCGGCGGGGGGCACGATGTGCCCGAGTTACATGGCGACGCTCGATGAGGAGCACACGACCCGGGCCCGGGCCAACGTCCTCCGGCAGGCGCTCGCCGATCCGACGGCGGCCGATCCCTGGAGCCGGCCCGAGCTCGCCGCCGTGATGGATCTCTGCCTCTCCTGCAAGGCCTGCAAGAGCGAG
>JBIKXY010000130.1:0-8399 GCA_044355515.1 Pirellulales bacterium | reverse complement strand
GCGGGGGGCGAACTCGAGCTCGAGTCGCTCGTGCTCGCGGCCGAACTGGAGGATGTTGCATGAGCGGGCCACGCATCCTCGAAGTGCGGACCAGGATCCTCAAGGCCAACGACGAACTGGCCCGCGGGATGCGGGGGGAGTTCGAGCGGCTCGGGCTGCTCGTGGTGAACCTGGTGTCGAGTCCCGGCACCGGCAAGACGACCTTCCTCAAGGAGACGCTCTCCCGGCTCGCGGCCCGCGGTGAAGCGTGCGCCGCCGTGGTGGGCGACCTCGAGACCGACAACGACGCCCGGCGGCTCGCCGAGAGCGGCGTGCCCGTGCGGCAGATCAACACCCACGGCCTCTGTCACCTCGAGGCCGAGATGGTGGCGAAGCACCTCGAGGGCTGGGATCTCGCCGGCCTGCGGTATCTGTTCATCGAGAACGTGGGCAACCTCGTCTGCCCGACGAGCTGGGATCTCGGGGAGTCGGTCCGGCTCGCGTTGCTCTCCGTGACCGAGGGAGAGGACAAGCCGCTCAAGTATCCGGGCCTGTTCAACACGGCCGACGTGGCGGCGATCACGAAGCTGGATCTGGCCCAAGCCTGCGAGTTCGACCGCGCTTTGGCCCGGGCCAATATCGACGCGGTGCGACCGGGGATGCGGGTCTTCGAGACCTCGGCGAAGACGGGCGCGGGCCTCGACGAGTGGCTCGGCTATCTCGCCGACCGACGGGCCACCCTCACGGCGGGCTGAACGACGCCGCCGCGAGGCTGCGACGGGCCAGGAGGGCCTGCCCCAGGGCGAGCCCGCCGTCGTTGGGCGGCACCTGGTGGTGGAGGAGCAGGTCGCGGCCGGCGGCCCCGAGCCGCGCGAGTGCCTGCTCGACGAGCAACGCATTTTGGAACACGCCGCCGGTGAGGCCGACGGCGGCGTGGGCCGCGAGCCGCTGGCGGACATCGTCGATCATGCGGGCGACCGCCCGATGAAACCCCGCGGCGATCTCGGGAGTCGGTATGCCCCTGATCACGTCGCTCACGATGGCCTCCACGACCGGCCGCCAGTCGGCCACGAGCGGGGAGGGTGCGGCATCGGGCAAGAGCCGGAACCGGTACCGGGCGGCGGTCCGGTCTCGGCAACGGTCGGCCTGCGATTCGAGCCAGAGCGCCGCCTCGGCCTCAAACGTGACACCAGCCGGTCCGCCCGCGATCGCCGCCACGGCGTCGAACAGCCGGCCCATGCTCGTGGTGGGCGTGCAGGCGAGGCCGCGGTCGAGCTGCCGCCGCAGCAGCCGGCGCTCGGGCTCGCTCGCCGCCCGCACCGCCGGCAGTCGCTCGTCCCAGGGAAGCCCTGCGGCCTGGAGCACCGCGAGCGCCGTTCGCCACGGGTGCCGGATCGCCGCGTCGCCGCCGGGCAGCGGGAAGGGGGCGAGGTGCGCCGCCCGGCGGATGTCGCCGGCAGCGACGAGAAAAAACTCGCCGCCGGCGATGCTGCCGTCGGGCCAGTAGCCCGTGCCGTCGAAGCAGGCCACCAGGCAAGGCTCGCCGCTGGCCGTGGCGGCGCCGACGTGCTCGGCCAGGAGCGCCGCCACGTGGGCCTCGTGGTGCTGCACCCGCACGAGCGGGATGCCCCGGGCGGCGGCGAACCGCCTGGCCCATTCGGCCGACAGGGAGCCAGGATGGAGATCGGCGGCGAGCGCGGCGGGCTCGGCCGCGAACAGCCGCAGGAGATGCGCGGCCGCCCGCTCGATCGCCGCGAGCGTCTCGAGGTTGCCCATGTCGCCGATGTGCTGGCTCATGACGGCGCGGTCGCCGACGGCCAGGCAGATGGCGGCCTTGAGCTCGCCGCCGACGGCGAGGACGGTCGGCCCGGCGGCGGCCAGCCGGACGGGCAGTGGCACGTGGCCTCGCGACCGCCGGATCGGCAGCGGCGCACCGGCCACGCACCGTGTCACCGAGTCGTCGCAGGGCACGAGGATCTCGCGATCGTGGAGCAGGAAGCCGTCGGCGATACCGGCCAGCCGCCGCACCGCCGCGGCGTTGTCGGTGGCGATCGGCTCCTCGGCGAGGTTGCCCGAGGTCATCACCAGCGGGGGCAGGCCGGCGAGGAGCAGGTGCTCGAGCGGCGCGGAGGGAAGCATCAGACCGAGAAAACCGGTGCCGGGCGCCACCGCTTCCGCGGGCGCCACCGCTTCCGCGGGCGCCACCGCGTCGGCCGCCCGCTTCCGCAGGAGCACGATCGGCCGCTCGGGGCCGGCGAGCAGCCGGGCTGCCTGGTCGTCGATGACGGCGATGCGCCGCGCCGCCTCGAGGTCGGTCGCCATCACGGCGAATGGTTTCGCAGGCCTTCGCTTGCGTTCGCGGAGCAGCGCGACGGCTGCGGCATTGGTCGCATCGCAGGCGAGATGAAAGCCGCCGAGACTTTTGACCGCGACGATGCCCCCCTCGGCGAGCAGCCGACGCGCGGCCTCGATGGCGGCCCATGAATCGACCGTGGCGGACGGCCGCTCGCAGGGAACACCGTCTGCCGACCGGGCGAACCAGACCACCGGCCCGCACTCCGGGCAGGCGATGGGCTCGGCGTGAAACCGGCGGTCGCCCGGATCGCCGTACTCGGTCGCGCATCGCGGGCAGATGGCGAAACCCCGCATCGTGGTGGTCGCGCGGTCGTAAGGCAGCCGCTCGATGATCGTGAACCGCGGCCCGCAGTCGGTGCAGGTGATGAAGGCATGGCCGTGGCGGCGGTCGGCGGGGTCGCGGAGTTCCGCCAGGCAGGCCTCGCAGGTGGCGATGTCGGCGGGCAAGAGCGTCCGCGGGCCGTCGCCCGCCGCGCTGTCCAGGATCCGGAACCAGCCGGCCGGCTCGTCGGGCCGGGGCGGCAGGTCCGCGCCGGTGACCTGCTCGACGAGTGCCAGCGGAGGCGGCTCGGCCGCGATCCTCGCCGCGAACGCGGCCACCGCGTCGCGCGGCCCCTGTGCCTCGATCACCACGCCCGCGGGCGTGTTCTCGACGAAGCCTGAGATCCCCAGCCGCGTCGCCTGCCGCCAGACGAACGGCCGGAAGCCGACTCCCTGCACGATGCCGTTGATCAAGAGCCGCCTGCGAATCATGACCGATGCTACCCCGCGCCGGGGCCGCGTGCGAAAACCCGCTGGCTGCGGCGACCAGGGGCGGACCGGGGTGGACGGCAGGCATCAACGGCCCTACGCTTCTGCCGCGGTCGAGTGCTGATTCGCGGTTTGCCGCCATGCCGAGAGAAACCACCGCCGCCAGACGATGCCGGGCCGAGCGGGTGCTCGCCACCCTGGCCCGCAGCTACCCCGACGCCGCCACCGAGCTTGAGTTCGGCACGCCGTTCGAGCTGTTGATCGCCACGATCCTCTCGGCCCAGGCGACCGATGTCAGCGTCAACGCCGCCACGCCCGCACTCTTCAAGGCCTATCCCGACGCCCGCCGGCTGGCGCAGGCCACGGCCAGGCAGATCGAGCCGTTCATCAGGACGATCGGCCTGTTTCGCACCAAGGCCAAAAACATCGTCGCGGCCGCCAAGCAGCTGGTGGACCGCCACGGCGGCGAGGTGCCCGACGACTTCAATGCCCTGCTCGCCCTGCCCGGCGTCGGCCGCAAGACGGCCAACGTCGTGGCCAGCAATGCCTTCGGCCGGCCCGGGATCGCGGTCGACACCCACGTGGGCCGGCTCGCTCGCCGGCTGAAGTTCAGCCGGCACGACGACCCCGACAAGGTGGAGCGGGATCTCGAGGCCTTGTTCCCGCAAGACCGCTGGACCTTCCTCCATCACGCCCTGATTCTCCACGGCCGCCGCGTCTGCCACGCCCGCGGGCCCGCCTGCCAAGGCTGCGGTCTGGCCGCCGACTGCCCGAGCGCCGAGGGCTAGCCCGGCCAATGGCACCGCCGCGGGCATTGCCCGGCTCAGAGCCGGTTCGTGCCAGCCCTATCGACGTGCCAGCGGCGGGAGCGGCGGTTCGAGCACGCCCCGGACCCGCGGCCAGAGGAGCACGGCCTCGACGATCATCCAGGCCTCGACCGCGAGCATGATCGCGGCCACCGCCACGAGCGCGAGACTGCCGCCGGTCCACCACCGCTGAACGTCGAGCGCCAGGGCCCAGGCCGGCATCACGAGCATGAACACCATCGGCACCGTCGCGATCCAGGTCGGCAGGCCCCGCCGGTGGAGATAGAAGCTGACCACGAGCAGTGACAGCCCGGCCAGAAGCTGGTTGGTGGCGCCGAACAGCGGCCAGAGGATCAGGCCGCCGGTGCCGAGCGTCGCCAGGGTCCAAGGCTTGCCGGGAGCGGGCAAGAGGGCCAGCAGAAACGCCGAGCCGACGGCGAACAGCGTCGCCCCGTGCGGCGTGGAGAGCAGCCAGAGCGGCCACTGGAGCGGCCCGAGGCCTGCCGGCCGCGGTTGCTGCGGCGTCCAGGCCATGCCGGCGGGCAGGAGCGTGCCGGCGAGCTCCTGCACCACGTATCGCTGGAGCCGCGTGGCCGTGTCCAGCGTGGTGCCGGCGAAGCTCGCCACGAGCACGCCCATCAGCGCCCGGGCGAACGTGGCCTCGATCCCGAGTGCGCCCAAGAGGTTTCCCGAGCCCACCACGAACGCGGCGATCGCGCTGCCGCCGGTCACCTTCGACCAGTCGGCGTAGATCGTCTGCCAAAGGGCGGAGCCGACGAGGCCCGGATGCGCCTGCGGCCAGCCGAGGCCGATGCCCGCGCCGACCGCCACGATCACCAGGATCGCGAGAAAGGCCTCCAGCAGCATCGAGCCGTAGCCCACGGCATGGGCGTCGGTCTCGCACCGCAGCTGCTTGCTCGAGGTGCCCGAGCTCACGAGGCAGTGAAACCCGCTCACGGCCCCGCAGGCGATCGTCACGAACAGGAAGGGCATGATCGGCGGGGCGTTGACGGGATGGAGGTCGAGCACGGGGGCGACCATGGCCAGCGGCTGCCGCGGGGCGTCGGCGACGGCCGGGCCGCCGACGAGCGCCGCCGCCACGAGGCCCGCCACGACCAGCCCGAGGCTGGCGATCAACTGCAGGCTGTTGATGTAGTCGCGGGGCTGGAGCAGGATCCAGACGGGCAGCACGCTGGCGACGTAGCAGTAGGCCAAGAGCACCGCCACCCACGCCCAGACGGGCCAGGCCGCCACCGTGGCGTTGAAGGTTTGGATCGCCGCGCCGAGCCAGCCGCCCGTCCATGCGAGCCCGGGGCAAGCGGCCCCCAGCCAGACCGTCGCGATCATCAGGGCGAGGGCCACGAGGCTGGGCCAGAAGAGGTTCTTGCCGGCCCGGTGCACCTCGAGGCCGATCCAGACGGCGATCGGGATTTGGAGGAAGACCGGCAGCGTGGATTCGGGGAACTGCACGAACACGCTGGCGATCACCCAGCCGAAGATCGCGAGCACCACCCAGAGGGCGAACAGCAAGAGCACGAGGAACAACAGCCGCACGCGGCGGTTGAGCAGCCGGCCGGCCACCTCACCCACGGTCAGGCCGCGATTTCGCAGACTCACCACTAGCGCCGCAAGGTCGTGCATCGCGCCCATGAAGATCGCGCCTGCGAGCACCCACGCGACCGCTGGGCCCCAGCCCCACATGATCGCCAGGGCCGGCCCCACGATCGGTCCCGTGCCGGCGATGCTCGTGAAGTGGTGGCCGAAGACGATCGCCGGCGGCGTGGGCACGTAGTCAACGTCGTCACGGAGCTCGACGCTCGGTACCAGAGCCGTCGGCGAGAGCCGGAACACCGCCCGGGCGAGCCAGCGGCCGTAGGTGAAATAGCCGCCGACGAGCAGGGCGGCCGAGCCGAGGACGAGCAGGAGGACGGACATGAGGGTGGATGTTCCGGGAAATCCCGAAAAGATTACAGCCCCATGCCGACGGCCCCCTTTTCGCCGCAGGGGACGGCCCCCTTTTCGCCGCGAAAAGGGGGCCGTACCCCTTCCTGCTCCCCGCCCAACACTCCTTCCTGCTCCCCGCTTGACGCCCCTCCCCGCTTGACGCCCCTTCGGCGGCAGTCCGCTTTCAGCCCCGGCGTCCCTTGCCCCCCTCCTGCTTCGCTAGCATGCCGGCATGACGATCGATCACTCTTCCGGCAAACCCTGGCACCGCGACCCGCGGGCCCGGCAGCTCGTGCTCGTCGGTGCCGTGCTCGTCGCCAGCGGCCTGGCCCACGCGGTCGCGTGGGCGATCCTCGGCGGGCCGTGGGAGGGGCCGGTCACCTGGCGGAAACCGATCCTGTTCGGGATCTCGGGCGGGCTCACGAGCCTCTCGGCGGCCTGGGTCTGGGCGAAGCTCTCGCCACGACGGGGCGACGCCTGGCTGGCCGCCACCACCGCCTGGGCGCTGTTCGTCGAGGTCTTGCTCATCGACTTGCAGCGGTGGCGAGGCGTGGCCAGCCACTTCAATCGCGACACGCCGCTCGACGCGTTTCTCTATGACGCGATGGGTGTCCTGATCCTGTTCGTGTCGGCGGTGCTCGTCGATCTCACGGTGCGGCTGTTTCGCGCGCCCGTGGCCATGACGCCCGACATGCTCCTGGCCGCCCGGGCCGGGATGGCGCTGCTCGTGATCTCCTGCGGTCTGGGCATCTGGGTGAGTGTGAACGGCGACCTGCGGGTGGCAGCGGGGCTCGAGCCGGAGCGGTACGGCCGCGCCGGCGTGCCGAAGTTTCCGCACGGCGTCGTGATCCACGCGATCCAGTGGCTGCCCGCGATCGCCTGGGCGGGCCGCAT
The DNA here is from genome assembly GCA_044355515.1 of Pirellulales bacterium. Classification (GTDB taxonomy): domain Bacteria; phylum Planctomycetota; class Planctomycetia; order Pirellulales; family UBA1268; genus QWPN01. Next base: position 1,671 of record JBIKXY010000130.1, on the reverse strand, counting down.
CGCCGGGCTCACGCTCGCCGCCCGCCGGCGGCTGGTGGCAACGGCCACGGTGCTCTCCGTCCTGTTGCTCGCCTTCGCGGTCGCGCAGACCCTCGCCGGCCGGTCCCGGTTCGAGCTGCCCGCTTTGGCCGCGGATCTCGTGACGCGGTAGGATCGGGCGCTCCTCGTGCACGCACCATCCGCCGGCCCCCGGGCCGCCGCCACGTTCGACGCCATCCTCGCCGCCGCCAGCGACGAGACCCGGGAGACGCTCCGCGTGCTCGGCGAACTGCTCGGCAACGAGCCGACGACGGCGATCTCGCCGACGCAGTTCGCGACCCGCCACCTGGGCGTCGATTCGACCCACCTGGCCGCCACAAAATATGTCGGCACCACGACCTCGCTGGCGGTGCTCGGACACCTGCTGCGGCTGGAGCTGGATCGCCATGCATCGCGGGTCGTGATCGGCTCGCCGGGCGACGGCCAGCCCCCCACCTGGTCGCAGCTCGACGTGGGGGCGGGGGAGCCGCTGCCCGTGCCCGGGCGGATGATCGTCTTCTTTCCGGCCGGCACCCTGGCCGACGTGCCGCTCTGCATCCTGATCAACGATCGCCACTGGGAGCGGGAGTTCACGATCCTCTCCGCGGCCGCGGCCAAGGAGACGGCCGAGCGGCTCTTGGGCGAGTTCCGCGGGCGGATGAAGTCGCCGCTCAACCCGCTCCGGGGCCGGGTGCTCGAGGCCCGGGTCGATGACGGCTCGCTGCGAATCGGCGTCAGCCTCGGGCTGGCGGCCGAGCGGGCCGGCCTGATGCTGCCTGCGCCGCTCTGGGCCGAGGTGGACGTGTTTCTCGCCTCGGCGACCACCCGCCGCGACCTGCTCCGCTCGCTCGGCCTGGGCACCAACCGCGGCCTGCTCGTGGCCGGGCCGCCGGGCGTCGGCAAGACGCACCTGGTGCGGGTGATCGCGGCGGAGCTGGCGGGCGGCTCCACGACGGTCCTGGCCGACGCCAACTCGATGCGGCACACGATCGCCGATCTCTATGCCGAGAGCGACACCTTCGGGCCCACGCTCGTGGTGCTCGACGACATCGACCTGGAGCGGCACCTCGGTCCGCTCGGTTTGGCGATCGACTTCGTGGAGTTGGCCGAGGCGCTCGCCGGCGCCAGCGGCGCCGACGTCAAGGAGGTGATCCGCCGCACGGTGCTCGAGCACGGCGAGTCGTTCACGCAGGATCAGCTGCTCGAGATCGCCGACTCGGGCCGCTGGCAGGCGGAGGTCGATCGCGGCCGCTACCTCGCCCCGCCCCCGGCCCGCCGCCGCGGCCGCATCACCCGCGGGCGTTCGGCAGGCAGCACCGTTTGTATTTCTTGCCGCTGCCGCACGGGCAGGGCTCGTTGCGGCCGATCACCGAGCCGCGTTCGATTCGGTTCGCATCGTCCTCGATCCAATCTCCGAGATCGAGGTCAGCGGGATCGTCATTTTCGTCATCCTCGCCCTCGGCCTGGAGCCGCTGAAAGAAGGCCTCGGCCAACGGGCTCGTGGCCGGATCGCCCAAAAGCCTGCTTTCGTTCGTCGAGCTCGTTGACGTCTCGCTCCCACTTGTCCCGCTCGGGAAAATCCTGGCCCGAGAGGTAGGAGAAGGCGATCAGCGGCTCACGCATGTCGCCCCGCTCAGGATCCGACGGGTCTTC
>JBIKXY010000018.1:0-26557 GCA_044355515.1 Pirellulales bacterium | reverse complement strand
GACGATCTACGACCTCCACGCCACGATTCTCCACCTCCTCGGCCTCGACCACACGCGGCTCTCCTTCTACAACAACGGCATCGAGCGGCGGCTCACCGACGTCCACGGCCACGTGATCGAGGAGATCCTCGCGTGACGGCGGGCAAAAGGTTCGACTCCGCCGTGGTGGGCACCTGCGTGGCCGACATCCTCGTCCGGCCCGTGTCCCTCGGCGAGCCCGTGGGCGGGGGGCGGCTGCTCCATGTCGATCCCATCGAGGTCACGACCGGGGGCATCGTCTGCAACACAGGCATCGCCCTGGCCCGGCTCGGTCTCGCGGTGGCGGCCGGGAGCCTGGTGGGAAGCGACCCCTGGGGCGACCTCATCCGCGGGCGGCTCGAGGGCGAGCGGATCGACACGGCCTCGCTCGAGGCGGCACCCGGCCTGGCCACGAGCACCACGGCGGTGCTGATCGATCCCTCCGGCGAGCGGAGCTTCGCCCACCATGTCGGCGCCTGTGCTGCGATCGACCTGGCCTGGATCCGGCGGCAACTGCCCGCGGTGTGCCGGGCCGACTGGGTGATCCTCGGGTATGCCGGCCTGCTGCCGGGGCTCGAGCCCGATCTGGCCGCGGCCGTCGCGGCCCTTCGGGCGGCGGGCTGCCGGGTCGCAGTCGAGACGGGGGGCTCGGGCGGCAGCCTGGCCCACGTCGGGCCGGCGCTGCCAGAGGTCGACCTCTACGTGCCGAGCCTCGACGAGGCGGCCGCCCAGACCGGCTGCCGGACGCCGCGGGAGATCATCGATCGCTACCGGAGCCTCGGGGCCACCGGGTTCCTGGGGGTCAAGGCGGGCACGGCCGGCACGGTCCTCAGCCCGAAGCCCGGCGAGTGGCTCGAGATCCCCTGTCTGCCGGCCCCGGGGCCGGTGGCCGACACGACGGGCGCCGGCGATGCCTTCCTGGCCGGGCTTCTGGCGGGTATCGTGCGGGGCATGGCTCCGCGGGAGGCCGGGTTGCTCGGCGCCGCGACGGCCGCCTGCTGCGTCACGGGCGTCGGGGCGACGGCGGGCCTGCGATCCTATGACGAAACCCTGATCGTGGCCGGCGGCGGCCGCTGAGGCGGCGAGTGGCGACCTGCTGGCGAGTCTTCGACGACTTCGACGCCTTCGGTGAGGCGGTGCGGTCGGCCGACCTGCGGCTGGCCTGCGACGCGGTCGAGTGGCCGTGCTGGCGGCTGGCCGCCTGCGGGCTCGGCGACATGTTCCTCCAGGTCGCCGACGAAGGCGGTGGCAACCTCTGCCATGGCGCCAACACCCACGGCGGCATGCAGGTGTTTCTGCCGCTGTCGCACGCGGCCGCCCACATCTGCAACTGCAAGCCGCTCGACGCTGGCTCGCTGCTGGTGATCCCCGCCGGCGCCGATTTCAGCATCCAGGTTCGCCGCCGGGCCCACGGCTGGGCCGCGGTGGCCCTGCCGGCGACGGCGGTCGGCGACGGGCTGGCCCCCTGGGCAGCCCCGCCGGCCGAAAGTCGGGTGCTCCGGCCGGGGCTTTTCGCCGTCGCGCGGCTGGCCGATCTGATCCGACGGATTATCGCCAGCCCCCTGCCCATGCCGGGCCCCGCGCACACCGCGGCGGCAGCCGAGTTGCGCGAAGCGGTGCGTGCCTGCCTGTGGCATGACGAGCCTCCCGCGCAGGCCGCCCCCGGCCGGCCCCGGATCGACCGCGGCGAGATCATCCGGCGGGCCCTGGCCGCTCTGGAGGCCCAGTCGCTCGACAGGCCCGCGATGACCAGGCTGGCGGCCGCGGCCGGCGTCACCGACCGGACGCTCGCCCGGGCGTTCCGCGACACCTTCGGCGTCAGCCCGCTGCACTACGTGCTGATGCGGCAGTTGCACGCGGTTCGCCGCGATCTCCGGGCCGCCACCGGCGCGGCGACCGTGTCCGCGGTGCTGATGCGGCACGGCATCTGGGATCACGGCCGGTTCGCCGCCCGCTACCGCCGGCATTTCGGCGAGACGCCCTCGGCCACGCTGCCGGGGAGGTCCTGACGGGCCCGCACGGCCTACCGCGTGCCGCCGGCGGGGCTCGTCACCGCCTCCATCACCCGGTCGAGGTTGAAGCTGCCCGGCTTCTGCCGCGGCGGAAACTCCCTGAAGCTCTGCAGCCACTGGCCCACGTAGGCCCCGGCCGGGGCGATCATGAACATGTGCTCCAGGTACCACCGCTGGTAGTCCATGCCGATGTCCTGGGCGAGCTCGAACGGATCCATCCGCAGGTTCACGAGCGTGGGCGCCCGCAGCACCTCGAAGGGCTGCTGCCAGACGTGCATCCCGTGGGCCGTCTGCTTGAGGAAGGTGGCCTTCCAGTTGCCGTACCGCAAGGCCGCCACGCTGCCGTCGTCGGTCCAGTAGATGAACTCCTTCCGCGGCCAGGGGGCCCCGCCGCGGAGCGCCGGGCCGAGGTCGTAGCCGTCGAGGTGCACCTTGTAGTCGCGGTCGCCGATCCGGCGGCCCTGCTTCAGGTCGTCCTTGACGGTCGTGTCGCCGGCCGCGGCCACGAGCGTGGTCAGCATGTCTTCGTGGGCGCCGACCTCGTTGACGACCGTGCCCGGCTTGATCACGCCCGGCCAGCGGATCGCGCACGGTACGCGGTAACCACCCTCCCATTGCGTGTTCTTCTCGCCCCGAAACATCGTGGTGCCGCCGTCGGGCCAGGTGAAGGCCTCGGCGCCGTTGTCGGTCGAGTACATCACGATCGTGTTCTCGGCCAGCCCGAGCTCGTCGAGCTTGGCCAGGATCTCGCCCACCTGCCGGTCGTGGTCCACCATGCCGTCGGCGTAGATGCCCAGGCCGGTCTTCCCCGCCACGCCCTCCTCGAGGTGGGTGAAGATGTGCATCTTGGTGGAGTTCCACCAGAGAAAGAACGGCTTGTTCGCCTGCTTCGCCCGCTGCATGAAGTCGATCGCCTTGGCGTTCACCTCGTTGTCGAAGGTCTCCATCCGCTTCCTGGTCAGGGGGCCGGTGTCGCTGATCTTGCCGCCTGCAAACGAGTGGATGACGCCCCGGGGGCCGAACCGCTGCTTGAAGGCCGGATCCTTGGGGTAATCGGGGTGCTCCGGCTCCTCCTCGGCGTTGAGGTGGTAGAGGTTGCCGTAGAACTCGTCGAAGCCGTGGTTCGTCGGCAGCATCTCGTCGCGGTCGCCGAGATGGTTCTTGCCGAACTGGCCGGTCAAGTAGCCCCGGGCCTTGAGCAGCGTGGCGATCGTGGGATCCTCCACTTTCATTCCCTCCGGCGCCCCCGGCAGCCCCACCTTCGTGAGGCCCGTGCGGATCGGCGACTGGCCGGTGATGAAGGCCGCCCGGCCGGCCGTGCAGCTCTGCTGCCCGTACCAGTCGGTGAACAGGGCCCCCTCGCGGGCGATCCGGTCGATGTTGGGCGTCTTGTAGCCCATCATCCCCAGGTTGTAGGCGCTGACATTGAACTGCCCGATGTCGTCGCCCCAGATCACGAGCACGTTCGGCGGGCCACCGGCTCCCTGAGCGGTCTCTCCGGCGTGACCGCCGGCCGGCAGCGAAAGACAAAAGCTCGTGACGAGAAACGAGGCCAGGCGGGCCGGGGAAATCGACATGGGTCAGACGCTCCAGGGTGATCGACTCGGGGCCGTGAGCCTACGCCCGCGGCGGGATCTCGCCATGCTTTTTCCGACAGAAGACGGGCAGGTCGCCAGGGTCAGCCGGCCGACCGGGCCCGGCCACGAAGAGAAACTCCCGGTTGCGGAGCCGGCCGACCCGGCCCACCTTCTCGCCCGCGGGGTTGTAGATCCCGATCCGGGCGCCCACATACCGCGGATGGTCCCGCTCGATCACGGTCACCTCGCCCCGCGCGGCCAGCAGATCGATGGCCGCCTCGCGCTCGAGAAATCCCTCGTCGTTGAACGAGAGCACGATCCACCGGGCGTCGATCGCGGCGAGCAGCCGGGTGAAGGCGGCGAGGAACGTCCGCCGGGAGTTAAACTCGCTCCGCCGGGTGCGGCAGTCGGCCCGCTTGCAGGCGGTGCCGTAGACCTCCGGCTGGTCCCAGCGGACGAGCGACTCCCAGATGTGGTAGTTGCCCAGATACTTGTGCTGGTTGTAGGGCGGGTCGAGGTAGGCGACGTCGGCGGCCACCGACCGGGCGGCTTCCACGGCCTCGAGTTCCAAGGCCCGTCCCTTGCCGTGCGGCGCCCGGGCCAGCACGTCCGGCACCCGGAGGGCGAGGTCGTTCCCGGCCCGCGGGGCCCACGCCTTGAGGTAGGCCATCTGCACGCCCGTGGTCGAATCGACCCGGTCGGCCGCCTCCATCAGCGAGACGAGCATCACGGCCTCGAGTTCGGGCGGCAAGCCCTTGGCCGCGATCGCCTCACGGATCGCGTCGATCCGGCCGCCATTTGTGGGCTGGAAGAACCGGCTCCGCACACAATACGTCTCGGTGAACCAGCCCGGCCGCCCGGGCAGGGCGTTGAACTCCGCCACCAGCCGCTCGGCGTCGGCGAGCACGTCCGCCCGGTCGGCCTCCACGTAGCACCTCGCCAGCGTCGCCGCGTAGGCGTTGTGATCGTTGGCGATCACCCGGTAGCCCGCGGCCTTGAGCGCATGCCCCACCCGCGCGGTGCCCGAGAACAGGTCGAGCACCGTGGACACGCCCGGCAGGCCGCGGACGAGCTCCACGATCGCCGGCACGAGTACCCGTTTCGAGCCGATGTATTTGATCACGCGCACGCCGCCGGAACGACCGCCACCAACGGCACGATCCGGCGTCCGGCCCGCAGTCGGGAGCGGGCCGGGGTCTCCCCGTCAGGCATCGGTGGATCCGTGAACTACGATGAACGAGGCTGGTGACACCGCCCCCGGCGGGGGCAGCCTGTCGCTCGGCATCCTACCTTTGAAGCGGCCCCGGCAGCACGTCGGGCCCGGCCCTGCGGAGCATGATGCGGTTCATGTCGAACACCGGTCTGGCGCTGTCGGGCGGCGGCTTCCGAGCCACGCTCTACCATCTGGGGGTGGTCCGTTATCTCCGCGATTCGGGCGCGCTCGAGCACGTCACCGACATCGCGGCGGTCTCGGGCGGGAGCATCCTGGCCGCCCACCTGGTGCTCAACTGGGATCGATACAACGGTTCGGACGACGCCTTCGACGAGGCCGCGGCGGAGATCTTCCGCTTCGTGCAGTGCGATCTCAGAAACCACATCGTCCGCCGGCTGCCGCTCACCTTCCCGATCCGGCTGGCCGGCAGGCTCGTCGGCAGCGACACGGAAGGGCTCTCGCCCAACGCATTTCTCGAGCGCTCCTACCGGCAGTTTCTCTTCGGTGACCGGCGACTGTTCGAACTGCCGGAGCGGCCCAACCTCCACATCCTCACGACCAATGTCAGCGACGGCACGCTGGCGGCCTTCAACCGCCGGGGTCTCCACATCCTGCGCCGCGGGCACACGGGAGGCCAGAGCGACCCCTTCCAGCACGTTCCCGGCACGGCGATGAGCATCGCCAAGGCGGTGGGCGCATCCTCCGCCTTCCCTGGCTTCTTTCCCCCCGTCCGGGTCACGGCCGATGACCTGGGCGTGAGCGAAGGGGAGTTTCCGGGTGAGTCGTTCACCGACGGCGGGGTGTATGACAACCTCGGCACCCGGGCCTTCAGCTGGATCCACAGGATCCACGATGTGGATCACGACCGGATCCTCGTCAGCGACGCCGGCAAGCCGTTTCAGATCCTGGGCCGCTCGACGATCGGCTTCATCGCCCAGTCGATCCGGGCCACCGACATCCTCTGGGACCGCGTCTGGCAGCTGGAGCGGGAGAACTTCGGCGACCAAAATGGGTTCTTCTTCGCGCCGATCACGAAGGTGGTCGAGCCCGCGGAGGACCGGCATGCCCTGCATCCGGTGATTCAGCGGGCCGTCGCGACCTTGCGAACCGACCTCGACCGGTTCAGCGACCTCGAGATCGCCGCCCTGGTACGGCACGGCTACGAGGTGACCCGCGCCACCCACCGCCAGATCGCCGACCGCAGCGACGTGCCGGTCCACGACGGGCCGGCCTGGACGCCCCTGCCGGGCAGGCATGCGCTGTCGGACCCGGCCGCCGCTGCGAGCCGGCCCGGCGAGGCCCCGCCGCCGGAGGCCGCCGCCCATCCCCAGGGCACCTCCCGCACGGGGCCCACCTGCCCGATCGCCGCCGTGGCGGCGGAACTCCGCGGCGGCGGCCGCCGCCGCGTCTGGAGCACGCTGCTCGACCCCCGGGACTGGCCCACCTGGATCTACGCCGTGTTGGCGGCGGTGATCTTCGTCTGGCTGCCGCTGCGGCTGTATCGGGTCCATCGTCATGCCGAGCTGCTTGCGGGGGTGATCGACTCGATCGCCAAGGGGGACCCAGAGATCCGGATGGTGCTCGATTTGGTCGATGGCGATCCTTCGTCCTCGTGGCGGGACGTACCGATCACCGCGGCCACCGAGTCGGCGGCGACCACCGACTTCAGCGGCGTCGACATCCTCGCCTTCACCCGGATCGTCGACCTCCGCCGAGCCCTGGCCGGGCCGCGCGACCCCGTCAAGATTCGCGACCGGCTGCTGCTCCGGTTCAGCGACACGTCGGCCGCCGACCGCCACCTGGTGTTCCGCTCGCTCTTACCGGCCGACGACGTCGATTTCCGGCAGCCGCCCACCCAGCCCCCCGTGTCGGTCAGCCGCGTCGCGGCCGCCGGCGGGCCGCCCCATCTCGAGGTGCACTGCGATCTGCCGGGGGTGCCGGCCGGCGAGACCGTGCCCTTGGAGCTGACGACGTCCTTCACGTCGGACATGGTTGCCCGGGGCCGGATGGCCTTCGACCTTCGTTATCCCGCCGACCTCGTCACCATCTGGATGCTCTTTCCCCAGCGTCATCCCTATCGCCGGTATCAGCTGCTTCGCTATCCGGAGGGCGCGCCCGAGGCGGCAGAGCCGATGGCTCCGCGATACACGATCGACCATCCCTTCGGCACGCTGATCGGCTGGTCGGTGATCAAGCCCACCCCCGGCACGGTCTACGAGTGCCGGTGGTCGGCGGAGTGAGCGGTTGGCCGGGCGGCTCGCCTCAGGCCCGCTCGCGTTCCCAGGCATCCCGCCAGTCGGTCCAGCGAATCGGCTCGACCGGCGACGTGGCGGCCGGGGTGGCCGCCACCGTCGTGATGAAGTCGGCGGCTGAGAGGCAGTCGAGCCCCGCCAGGGCATACTCCAGCAGTTCCCGCCGGGGAGCGGTGAGCCGGGCCAGCCAGCCCGGCGTCGCGAGCCGCCGCACGAGCGTGCCGCCCTGCTGGCAGAGTTCGATCGTGAGCGGCTCGGGGCCCACCGTATCGGCGGCCAGATCGACCGCGATCCGGTTGGTCGCCAGCCGCACGTCGGCGACGCGGATCGCCACGTCGCCCAGCGGGCGGCTGCGGCGCAAGAGCCCGAGAACCTCGTCGTCCACGAAGGCCGCGATGTCGTGGGCCAACTCCGCCAGCTGCTCGCCGGCCCGCGTGCCGCCGGCCGGCCCCGGCCGGCTGCGGAGCTGCCGCCTGAGCTTGGCGAACAGTTTGGGGATCGTGCCGGAATGGAAGCCGGGCAGCAGCAGTCGCCGCATCGACTCGCCGTGGCGGCCCACCTGCACCGGCCGAAGCGTGGCCGGCCGGTTGGCGGCGTAGAGCCGCCAGTTCTCCTTGAGCTCCCAGGCCAGAAACCCGAACACGCCGGGGATCGTCGTGGAGATGAAGGTCACGGTGGTCAGCGCGAGCCGCCGCTCCATGCCCGTCGCGGCGGACAGGTTGGAGGCCACCATCGGGATCATCGGCACGAGCAGCTTGTGCGAGACGGTCACCACGGGGAAGTGCTTGATCGGGTTGAGCTGCGGCTCGATCAGCAACGTCACGCAAAACCGCACGAACCAGTCGATCCCCGACCAGAGCGTGGTGAGCACCGCCTTGACCGCCAGCGTGCCCCGCGACTCGTCGGCCCGGAACCGCAGCTGCTCGTCCACGGCGTAGAGCGTGCCCTCAACGAAATCGACGGCCCGGCGGAAGAAGTCCACGATCCACGACACGAGCCCCACGATCAGCCGGGCGTGGATCTGCTGAAGGGCGCGGCCCAGTCCCTCGAGGGCCCGCTCCTGCACGGCCCGTCCCGCGGGCGAGTTGAGCACGGCGGCCGCGCCGGCAAACAGCCAGGCGGGCAGCCAGGGGTTGCCCCGCGACAGCCAGCCACCGCTGTGCGGCAGCACGAGCCAGGCGACCGCCGTGACGACCAGCGGGCTCCAGACGTAGCGGCGAAACAGCCGCACGGGCCGGCTCTTCAAGAGTCGCTCGACCGCCGGCAGCCGCAGCAGCCGCCGGGGCAGCGTCACGAACACCAGCTGCACCGCGGCGGCCAGGGCCTTGATCAGCTCCGTCACCGCCGCGCGAACTGCCGGCACGTGCATCACCAGCCAGATGACGAGCCCGGTCGCGACCACGGCCGACGGACTGTAGATGTGCCAGGGCTCGCCCAGGGAGTAGTGGGTGAGCGGTTCGACGATGTGCTCGAGGCCCCGCCACAGGATCCACGCGCCGCCGAAGGGGAGCGCGACGTGCAGCGTGAGCCAGCGGCCGGCCGCCACGCCGAAGGCCACGGCGCTCAGCCGCTGCATCGCGAGCAGATACGAGGGGGCCGGGCGGTAGGCGCCGTCGAGCGCGGCGGCCAGCCTGCGGTCGGCCCGCAGGAGGGCGTCACCGGAGACGAACTCGCCGATCCCGGAGAGGTCGGGCAGCTTGACCTGGCTGCGGGACACGGCGTCGCGGACGCTGCCGAACGACTCGAAGCCCCGCTCGCAGAGGTCGTCGAGCAACTCGTCCACGAGCTTGTCGAAGGCGGCTTCCTCGACGAGCGCTCTGGGCACGAGGCCGGCATCGGTGAGGGCCGCCCGCACCGGCGGCCGCAGCCGCGTGCGGACGGCGGCCTCGCTCGTCTCCATGGCGGCGGCGAGCAGGGCGGCGGCCCGGCCGGCCGCGGGCTCCGGGAGGCCGAGCTTGGACAGCCGGCGGAGGGCCGACGCCACATGCCGGTGCACGAGCGCGACCCGCTGGCTCGGCAGCGGCCGCACGAGCGGCACCCGGCCGAGGCTGACCGCCCACGAGACAAGCTGCGTGCGGTAGCTTTCCCGCTCCGCATCGACGCACACCTTCTGGAGGTCATACAGCAGCCGCGCCGCCTGCGACCAGGCGGAGCCGCCGGCCTTGGCCAGAAGCGTCAGGACGACGTCTTCCGCCTCCCCGACGCCAAGGTCGCCGAGGCCGACCGATCGCTCGAGCCGCCGCACGAGCCCGGCGACGCGGGCCTCGAGTCGCCGGCCCGCCACGCCCTCGGCCGCGGCATCGGCCGCCGACAGGGCCCGCACCCGCCACAAGAGCAACGCCGCGCGGACATCGTTGCCCCGCTCGGCGGCGGCCATCGCCCGCCAGCGGAGAAACGCCACCCGGCGGCGGGTGAGTCGGCCGGTCGTCGCCCCGGCGGGCTGTGATTCGCCGGGTGCGTTCGCCCCGGGCTCCGGCAGCGGCGTGGCGACGCCCGCCGGCCTCGTCCGCGCGAGGATCGCATCGGCATCGACGAGCCGGTCGAGAAAGTCCACGGTCGCAGCGGGATCGTCGAGGGCCGGAAACCAGGCCGGCAGCAGCTGAGGGGCGAACACCGCCAGTTCCAAGACCACCGCGCTGAACTCGGCGACCACCTCCCGTAGGTCGTCGGGGTCGCGAAGCAGGCCCTCCTGCGCGAGCACGGTGCGGGCCTCGGCCAGGGCCGGCTCCCCCAAGCGATCCACGAGCCCGCGGAAGTCGGGCCCATCGACCGGCTCCTCGGAGAGGAGTCGGCGGATGGCAAGGTCGAGGCAGCCGTGGAACAGCCGCCGCCAATACTCCCGCAAGAGACCCGCCTCGCCCTCGGCCGCGAAGTCCGCCGGGTCGGGCCGGGCGACGAGCAGCACCGTCGCCGGCAACTCGGCGGGCAGCGCCCAGACGTCGTCGGCCAGTTCGAGCAGCCGCTTGGGCGAGAGCGCGATGCTTTCCCGGTGGGGCACCCGGGCCCGCAGGAGCGGCAGATCGAGGTCGGCCCGGATGATGCGACGCAGCACGCGGGCCGGGGCGAAGACCGCCTCCGGCACGGCTGCCCGCAGCGGCTGCTCGATGGCCAGCGTGTCGATCGGGGGGGGAGGCGGGGCTGGCTCGGGCATGCGTGCTCGGGGGCGCGGGAGCCGCGAGCATACCGCCCCTGCTCAGTCGAGGCTGACCTGCTCGCCGCCGGCGGGCGTCACGAGGGCCTTGAACACCTCGGGGCCGACCTCTTCCGGTATGACGAACCGCACGGAGCCGTCGAAGAAGCCGATCAGAAACAGGCCGCCCGGACGACGGGGGTTTCCGACGCCCGCCAGCGGCTCATCGGGGCCGAACTCGAGGTCGTCGGGCTTGGTCCAGGGCACGGCCTGATCGGGCGAGACCTCGACAATGGCGACGGTGTTGCTCGTGCCGTCGGTGATCTCGGCAGCCCCGATGGCCTCGGCGGCCACCGCGAAGGGCGTGCCCTTGCCGGTGAGCACCTGGATCGTCGTCAGGCCGGCGGCCTGCTCGTCCGGCGCGGAGGGATCGGCGTAGACGGCCGGCATCCGCTCGATCAGCTTGCGGTTGTGCTCGCTGTCCCAGGGCTCGTCGAGCCGGAACTGCTCGTAGAGACCGCCCTCCTCGAGATAGGGCAGCATCGCCACCCGCCAGCTGAGCAGGGGCTTTCCCTGCTTGTCGCAGATCGCCTGCGAGGGAAGGCTCCGCGTGGCATCCTCGTGAATCAGCATCGCCAGCACCACCTGGCGGACATTGTTGGCCATCTGGGTGCGGCGGGCCGCCTCGCGGGCGCTCTGCACCGCCGGCAACAGCAGCCCGACGAGCACCGGCGCCGCAGCGGGCGACGCCCCCAGCACCCCGCCTCCGGCCGTGAGCGGGCCCAAGGGCACCGTGCCCGTCGAGCGGATCAGGATCCCGTCGGCCTCGTGCCGCACCAGGCTCACACTCGGCCGGGCGAAGGGCATGATCGCCGTGGATCGCGGCAGCTGCGGCAGGTCGATTTCCAGCCCCTGCTGGCGGAGCAGACCCCGGGCCAGCGGCGCCCCCATCTCGTACAGTCCGCACAGGGTCCCGATCAGCCCCGCCGGATCCAACTCGCCGATGACCGCCGGCTCACCGCCGGCCAGGGCCGCCTTGACCTCGGGCCACCCGCCGATGCCGCCGTCGGCCGCGTCGCGGGCCAGCAGCGTCTTCATCAACTGCGGCGAGGCGGTGATCAGGAGGCTGTCGGGAGTCAGGCACCAGGTCGGCGTCACCGGGAGGGCGAATCCGGGGCCCGCGGCCTCGAGGCAGTAGAGCGTCTGCCCGCGGTAGGGCAGTTCCCGCACGGCCACGCTCAGCTCGCCGCCGGCCGTGGCGTTCCGCAGGATCCCCAGCAGCGCCTTGTGGGTCTTGGCGAACGTGGCCCGGTCGCGAACGCCCACGACGACCGCCAGGTTGGGCAGCATCGCCCCGGGCGCCGGCAGGGAAAACACGGTCCAGTCGGGGCCGAGCGGCTTCAAGAGATGAGTGTCGAGATCGAGACCGGCCACCGCCCGAAACTGCTCCAGCCCGCCGCGGGCCGACTCCGCCGCCTGCGGATCCACGGCGGCCGCGAGGTCGAGCCCCAGGGCCAGCGCCTTGGAGAGGTCGAGCGACCAGGCCTGGGCCATCACCGCGTCGGCCGGAATCCGGCGGAGCTCGTCCGGCCCGATGCCCGTGGCGGGCGGGGCGAACAGGCCCGTGGGCCGCCCCTGGTATCCCAACCAGATGCCGGAGGACACGCCCTCGGCCGTCATCCCGCTCACCGCCCCGATCGCGTCGAGCGCGGCGATCCCGGAGGCGTCGAGCAGGGCCAGAAACTGGTCGCGGTCGGGCGACGGCAGGGCAGACATGATTCGGATCCCCGTGCCGGCGTCGAGGAACGCGAGCGTGCTGCGGCGGTCCACCGGCATCCGCTTGACGAGGTCGGTCTTCCAGGCGGGCTGCTTCCGGCCCGCGTCGGCCAAGCGGCCGAGCAGCGACTCGAGCGCCTCGGGCCCGACCGCCGCCACGAGCGAGCCGTCGTTGATGCCCCAGGAAATCGGGCCGAACGGTGACTGCACCTGCTGCCAGGCGGCTCCCTCGACCTCGACCTTGCGGGGCGCGAACTCCTCCGGTGCGCCATCGAAGAGCAGGCCGGTCAGGGTCGCCACGGCCTGCTCCACCGCCGCGGTCTCGCCGCCGGTGCGGATCACCAGCGAGGCCACCAGCTGCGGCGGGCCGGCTTCCGACGGCGGCTGAAATCGATCCACCGTGAGCGCCAGCGGCCGACTCAGTGCGATTTCCAGCAGGCGCACCGTCGCCTCGTTGGCCTCCGGGGGCGCCGGCACCGCCTGCCGAAACACCCCGGTCATCTGCCCGGCCACCTGGCCGAGAAACTCCCGCATTTCAGGCTCGGCGAGCATCCGTTCGGTAAGGTTCCTCGAGCCGGCCTCGACCGGAGCCACGCCGGCGGTCGCCAGATGGAAAAAGCATTCGTCGGGGGCGGCCCGCTCGATCACCGGATCGGGAGGTAGCGGCGGCGTGGAGAGCGGCAGCCCGGCCGCCCCGCCGAGCGACAGGGCGACGACGAGCATCGTCATGAGTTCCGCGGGGCCGATGCCGATCATGGTTTCTCCTCGTTGCTGGGGGTGTGTGGCCGGCTCCTCGCGGCCGACGAACCGTGCGCACCGTCCCAGCGTCAGAAGGTGCCATGTGCACCGGCGACCGGACGGCCCAAAATCCGAGGCGGACGGGGTGGGATTTGAACCCACGAGCCGCTTTCGCGACTGCCGGTTTTCAAGACCGGTGCATTCAACCGCTCTGCCACCCGTCCGATCCCGGGCGGCCAGCCTGGCGGGCCGCCCACGGCAGAGTCTACACGCCGCCCGCCGCCGGAGGCATCGCTCCGCCCGCCGCGGAGCGTTTTCCCCGCCCCGCTGGCCGCCGGCTTTGACTCGATTCCGCCGGTTTTCTAGGCTGCCGTCTTTCCCGAACGACACCAGAGGCTCGCGACACGCATGGGCGGCATCAGCAACCGGATGAAGGAGATCAAGCGGCGCCGGCAGCGCCGGAAGAAGCTCACGAAGTTTGAGAGCAAGCTCAAAAAGGCCACGACGAGCGAGAAGCTGACCATGGCCGAGAAGCTCCGCAAGATGACCACCGGCTGCGACGGCCTGATCGCCCGAATGGGCCTCGAAGACCGCAAGCGGTAGGGCAGGCCCGGCCCGGAGGGGTCGGAAACGACGAGACCGGGCCGTCAGCCGAGTTTGGCGAACGTGAAGCCATCCTGGACGAAGTCGATCCGGACCGTGCTCCCCTCGGTGAACGCCCCGGAGAGCAACTCGCGGGCCAGGGCGTTTTGGAGTTGCTGCTGGATCACCCGCTTGAGCGGCCGGGCCCCGTACACGGGGTCATAGCCGAGCCGTGCGATCTCGTCGAGCGCGGCCTCGGTGCACTCGAGCGTGATCCCGGCCTTGGCCGCCTGGCCCACCAGCCGGTTGACCTGGATCTGCACGATCCGGCGAATGTGCTTCTGGTCGAGCGGGTGGAAGATGATCGTCTCGTCGATCCGGTTCAAGAACTCGGGCAGGAACCGGGCCGAGAGGGCGTCCTTGACGGCGTCCCGCATCTCCTGCTCGCTGCCCCCCTCCTTGGTGATCTCCTGGATCACCTGGCTGCCGATGTTGCTGGTCATCACCACGATCGTGTTCGTGAAATCGACCGTGTGGCCCAGGCTGTCGGTCAGCCGGCCGTCGTCGAGCACCTGCAGGAGCACGTTAAAGACGTCGCGGTGGGCCTTCTCCATCTCGTCGAGCAGGACCACCGAATAGGGCCGCCGGCGGACGGCCTCCGTGAGCAGGCCCCCCTCTTCGTAGCCGACGTAGCCCGGGGGCGCGCCGATCAGCCGGGCGACGGTGTGCTTCTCCATGAACTCGCTCATGTCGATCCGCACCATCGCGTTCTCGTCGTCGAAGAGCACTTCGGCGAGCGCCTTGCAGAGCTCCGTCTTGCCCACGCCCGTGGGCCCGAGAAACAAGAACGACCCGATCGGCCGGTTGGGATCCTGGAGCCCCGCCCGGCTGCGGCGGACCGCGTCGCTGACCGCCTCGACCGCCTCCTCCTGACCGACCACCCGCTGATGGAGCCGCTCCTCGAGCACGAGCAGCTTGGCCCGCTCGCTCTCCACGAGCCGTGTGACCGGGATCCCGGTCCAGGCCGAGACTACCTCCGCGATCTCCTCCGGCCCCACCTCGCGGCGCAAGAGCCGCTTGGCAGTCTTGCCGGCCGCCTCGCGGCCCGACTGCTCGCTCCCCTCGGCCTCCAGCCGCCCGGCGAGGGCCTTCCGCTTCACGTCCAGCTCGTAGAGCCGCTGGTAGAGCGACTCCTCGACCGGCACTCCCGCCGACTGCCGCTCCTTGATCTGGAGGCCCGCCTGGGCGAACTCGTGCTCGACGTGGTCGAGCTGCTGGCGGAGCTCCTGCACGCTCCCTACGCCGCTCTTCTCCGCCTCCCACTGCTCGCGGAGGCTGGCAAGCTTCTTCCTCAGCTCGGCCGACTCGGCCTCGATCTCGGCCAGCCGATCCTTGGCATGCTCCTCGGTCTCCTCGGCCAGCTGCCGGCCCGCGAGCTCGAGCTGCACCAGCCGCCGCTGCACCTCGTCGATCTCACTGGGAACGCTCTGCAGCTCCATCGCGATCCGGCTGGTGGCCTCGTCCATCAGGTCAATCGCCTTGTCGGGCAGGAAGCGGTCGGCGATATAGCGATGGGAAAGCTCGGCCGCCGCGACGAGCGCGGAATCCTTGATCTTGACCCCCTTGTGATGGGCCTCGTAGCGGGGCTTCAAGCCGCGGAGGATCGCGATCGTGTCCTCGACCGAGGGCTCCCCGACGAACACCGGCTGAAACCGCCGCTCCAGAGCGGCGTCTTTCTCGATGTGCTTGCGGTATTCGTCGAGCGTGGTGGCGCCGATGCACCGCAACTCGCCGCGGGCGAGCGCCGGCTTGAGCAGGTTGGCCGCGTCGGAGCCCCCCTCGGCCGCCCCCGCCCCGATCACCGTGTGAAGCTCGTCGATGAACAACACGACGTTGCCCGCGGCCGCCTCGACCTCGCGGAGAATCGCCTTGAGCCGGTCCTCGAACTCGCCGCGATACTTGGTGCCGGCGATCAGGGCCCCCAGATCGAGGGCCACCACCCGGCGGCCCTTGAGGTTTTCGGGCACGTCGGCTTGCACGATCCGCAGCGCCAGCCCCTCGGCGATCGCGGTCTTGCCCACGCCCGGCTCACCGATCAGGACGGGGTTGTTCTTGGTGCGGCGGGAGAGCACCTGGATCACACGGCGGATCTCGGAGTCGCGGCCGATCACCGGGTCGAGCTTGCCCTGGGCGGCCCGCTGGGTGAGGTCGATGCCGTATTTCTCGAGCGCCTGAAACTTCTCCTCCGGATTCTGGTCGGTCACCCGCGACTGCCCGCGGACGGCCTGCAGCCCCGCCAGCAGATCCTTCTCACTGACGGCCGCCAGCCCCAGCACGTTCTTTGCCTTGGAGGGCGTCTTGGCCAGCGCCAAGAGCAAGTGATCGGTCGAGACGAACTCGTCCTTCATGGCGTGCGACTCGGCCGTGGCCGCCTCGAACACCTTGATCAGCTCCTGGTCGGGCTGCGGCTGCGAACCCCCCGAGACCTTCGGCAGGTGAGAGAGTTCCGCCTCGATGATCCGCTCGAGCTGCCCGCGATCGACCCCGATCTTCTCCAAGAGCGGTCGCACGATCCCCTCCCGCTCGGCCACGAGCGAGTGGAGCAGGTGCACCGGGGTCACCTGGGGATTGCCCCGGCTGCCCGCGAGCTCCACGGCGGTCTGCACCGCCTCCTGGGCCTTGATCGTGAACTTGTCGAACCGAAAAGGCATGGAACTCCCTTACTGAGTCCGGGGCATGCGGCCGCGCGTCAGCCCTTCACTTCGAACTCCGCGTCGATCGCGTCGTCGGGTCCCTTGCCCGTCCCGGCGGCGGCACCCTCGGGGGGCGGGCCGCCCCGCTGGGCAGTGGACTGCTCGTAGAGCACCTTCGAGAGTGCGTGGGCCGCCTGCTCGAGCGCGTCATGGGCCGACTGGATCGCGTCCACGTCTTCCCCCTTGGCCATCTCGCGGGCCTTGGTGACGGCCGCCTCGAGCGGGGCCTTGTCGGAGGCCGAGAGCTTGGCGTCGTTTTCCTTGATCAGCTTTTCTGTCTGGAAGCAGAGGGCCTCGGCCCGGTTGCGGGCCTCCGCCAGGCGGGCCTTGTGCTTGTCTTCCTCGGCGTGGAGCTCCGCGTCCTTTCGCATCCGCTCGATCTCGCTCTCGGTCAGGCCGCTCGACTGCTCGATCCGCACGGTCTGCTCCTTGTTGGAGCCGAGATCCTTGGCGCTGACGCTCAGGATCCCGTTGGCGTCGATGTCGAACTTGACCTCGATCTGCGGCGTGCCGCGCGGGGCCGGCGGAATCCCCTCCAGGTTGAACTGGCCGAGCAGCCGGTTGTCGCGGGCCATCGGCCGCTCGCCCTGGTAGACACTGACCGTCACCGCCGTCTGGCTGTCGGCCGCGGTGCTGAAGACCTGCTTCTTGTCGGTGGGAATGGTCGTATTCCGCTCCACGAGCTTCGTGAAGATGCCCCCCTCGGTCTCGATCCCGAGCGAGAGCGGGGTGACGTCGAGCAGGAGCACGTCCTGCACGTCGCCGCCGAGCACGCCCCCCTGGATCGCCGCCCCGAGGGCCACGACCTCGTCGGGGTTCACGCCCTTGTGGGGCTCCTTGCCGAAGATCTTCTTGACGAGCTCCTGGACCTTGGGGATCCGGGTCGAGCCCCCCACCAGCACCACCTCGTCGATCTCGGAGGGCTTGAGCTTCGCGTCTTCGAGCGCCTTCATCACCGGCCCGCGGCACCGCTCGATCAGGTGATCGGTGAGCTGCTCGAACTGGGCCCGGCTGATCGACAACTGGAGGTGCTTCGGGCCCGTGGCGTCGGCCGTGATGAAGGGCAGGTTGATGTCGCTGCTCTGCGCGGTCGAGAGCTCCTTCTTGGCCTTCTCGCAGGCCTCCTGGAGCCGCTGCATGGCCATCGGGTCCTTCCGCAGATCGATCCCCTGCTCCCGCTGAAACTGGTCGGCCACATGGTTGATCAGCGCCTGGTCGAAATCGTCGCCGCCGAGGTGGGTGTCGCCGTTGGTGCTGACCACCTGGAAGACGCCGTCCTTCGAGACGTCGAGCACCGAGACGTCGAAGGTGCCGCCGCCCAGGTCGAAGACCGCGATCTTCTCGTCCTTCTGCTTGTCGAGCCCGTAGGCGAGCGCCGCGGCAGTCGGCTCGTTGACGATCCGCATCACCTCGAGCCCGGCGATCTGCCCGGCGTCCTTGGTGGCCTGCCGCTGGGCGTCGTTGAAGTAGGCCGGGACGGTGATCACCGCCTTGTTGACCTTGTGGCCGAGGTAGCTCTCAGCCGCCTCCTTGAGCGCCCGGAGCACCTTGGCCGAGACCTCGGGCGGCGTGCAGGTCTGGTCGCCCGCCTTGACCTTGACGTAGTCCTCGGGGCCGCCGGTGACCTCGTAGGGCACCATCTTCTCCTCGGAGGCCACCTCATTGTGCCGCCGGCCCATGAACCGCTTGATCGAGTAGATCGTGCGCCTGGGGTTGGTGACCGCCTGCCGGCGGGCGATGTCGCCCACGAGCGTCTCCCCCTTGTCGTTGAAGGCGACCACGCTCGGCGTGAGGCGATTGCCCTCCTTGTTCGCGATCACCTTGGGCTCCTTGCCCTCCATCACCGCCACGACCGAGTTGGTCGTACCGAGGTCGATGCCGATGATCTTCTCGCCCTGCTTGGTCGCCATGATGTCGCTACCCCTTGCCGTGTGTGTCTCGCTCGGCCGCGTCATTTTTGACGCCTCGCCGACGCCCTTCAGGAGAAGGCAAAGAGCGTGCCAACGCCCGTCGCACGGGTCATTGTGAAGGGGGCTCGCCCCAGGACGCGACAAAACCGGGCGATTCGCCCGTCTTGAGCACCTCTCGGCCGAGGGTACAGTTATGCGTTCCGCCTCCCCGGCTCGCTGCCCGTCTGGTCAGCCTGCCATTTTGGCCGTTCCCAGAAAGTCGTCGTCGATGGCCGAATCCGGTTCCCCGCGGAAGTCAGAGGGCGGCCGGCCGCCGGGCCTGGCCACGCTTCGCACCAAGATCGACGCGATCGACCGCCAGCTCGTCGGCCTGATGAACGAGCGGGCCGAGGTGGCCCGGCTGATCGGCCACGTCAAGCAGTCATCGGGCCAGCGGACCTACGATCCCGCCCGCGAAGAGATGGTGCTTGGCCGCGTGGCGGCCGCCAACCAGGGACCGCTCTCCGATCACAGCCTCAAGGCGATCTTTCGCGAGCTGATCTCCGGCTCGCGAGCGATCGAGCAGCATCTCCGCGTCGCGCACCTCGGTCCGGCCTGGACCTACAGCCACCTGGCCGCCCTGCACCGCTTCGGCGGCTCGGTCGACTTTGTGCCGGTGGCCAGCATCACGGCCGCCTTCGAGGAGGTGCATGCCGGCCACTCCGACTACGGCGTCGTGCCGCTCGAAAACTCCACCGATGGCCGGATCGCCGACACCCTCGACAACTTTTCCCGGCTGCCCGTCAAGATCTGCGCGGAGGTGCCGCTGCGGATCCACCACACGCTCCTGGCCGCCTGCGACCGCTCGGCCATCAGGGAGGTCTACAGCCGCCCGCAGGCCCTCTCGCAATGCCGCAACTGGCTGGCCCGGCATTTGCCGGCGGTGCGGCTCGTCGAGGTGACGAGCACGAGCGCGGCGGCCGAGATGGCTGCGAAGACGCCTCACGCGGCCGCGATCGCCAGCCGGCAGGCGGGCGTCCACCATGGCCTGAACGTGCTGGCGGAGGAGATCGAGGACGTCGCCGGCAACACCACCCGGTTCGCGGTCATCGGCCACGCCGACTCGGGCCGCACGGGTCATGACAAGACCTCGCTGATGTTCGAGATCGAGCACAAGCCCGGCGGCTTGGCCGACGCCCTGGCGATCCCCAAGCGGCAGAAGCTCAACCTCACCTGGATCGAGTCGTTTCCGCTGCCGGGCCAGGACCGCGGCTACATCTTCTTCGTCGAGCTCGAGGGGCATCGCACCGATCTCCGCGTCCGCCGGGCGATCGCCAGCCTGGAGAAGCGGTGCAAGCGGGTGGTCTGCCTCGGCTCCTACGCCGCGGCCGCGCCGGTGGGCTGAGCCGCCGTGGCACCCCGGCTGCCGGGGTCAAAAGCCTCCGTCGCTGGGATATTCCGCGGATCCCTGTTCGACGCTGCCGGATCCTGCGAGCGGAATCTCCAGGCTCCTCCGGCTTTCGCCCCCGGCAGCCCTCACTCCGTGATCAGCCGCTTCATCTCGCGGACGGCCTCGGCCATCCCCACGAACACGGCCCGAGCCACGATCGAGTGGCCGATGTTGAGCTCGCCCATGCCCTCCAGCCGGGCCACCGGCACGACGTTGCGATACGTGAGGCCGTGGCCCGCCGCGAGTTCGAGCCCCGCCTGCCGCGTCATGGCCCCGGCCCGGGCGAGCTCCACGAGCCTCGCCTCGCGCTCGGCCCCCGTCTCGTTGGCATAGCAGCCCGTATGCAGCTCCACCGCCTCGACGGCCAGGTCCACCGCGGCGTCGATCTGCCGCGGGGCGGGATCGATGAACAGCGAGACAGCGATGCCAGCGTCGCGGAGCCGGGCCACCGCCTCGGCCACCGCGGCGCGGTGACCGACCACGTCGAGGCCCCCCTCCGTCGTCACCTCTTCCCGCCGCTCCGGCACGAGCGTCACCTGGCAGGGTTTCACCCGGCAGGCGATCGCCACCATCTCCGGCAGGGTCGCGGACTCGAGGTTGAGCTTCACCTGCACCGTGCGGCGCAAGACCTCCAGATCGCGGTCCTGGATGTGGCGGCGGTCCTCGCGAAGGTGCACGGTGATGGCGTCAGCTCCCCCGAGCTCGGCGGCGGCCGCCGCCCAGACCGGGTCGGGCTCCACCGTGCGGCGGGCCTGCCGGATCGTGGCGACGTGGTCGATGTTGACGCCGAGGGTGGCCATGTGCCAAGAGCCTGTCCCAGGGCCTACTCCTTTTTCAAGAGCACCACCGAGTTGCCGCGGGGGGTGCGGATCTGCAGCACGACGCCCTCGGCCACCGACTCCTGCTCGATGGCCGCGGCAAACTCCGCGACCGTTGTCACCGGCGTGCGGCCAACCTTGCGGACGAGCATGCCGGGGCCGATGCCCGCCTCGGCAGCCAGCCCGTCGGAATCGACGCGGTCCACGAGCACGCCCTCGAAGTCGGCGTAGGCATCCTCGGCGACCGAGTCCTTGGAGCGAACCTCGATCCCGAACTCCTCTGAGTAGAAGGTCTCGGCGTCGGACTCGGCCGGCGGGGCCTTCCCGGGCCGCATGCCCGCCAGGTCGCGGGGCAGCGGCTTGACCTTCACGTCGAGCGCGAGCGGCTTGCCGTCCCGCAGCACCATCAACTTGTGGGCCTTGTCGAGGGCCGACCGCTCCACCATCTCCTGGAGCGTCCGCGGGCCGTCGACGGCCCGCCCATCGAAACCGGTGATCACATCGAGCGGCTGGACTCCGGCGACCGCGGCAGGCGACTCGGGCACCACGTCGCTCACCAAGACGCCCTTGCGGTCTGCCACGCCGAGTTTCTCGGCCATCCGCCGGTCGAGCGGTCCCATCTGTACGCCGATGAAGGCCCGCTCCACGGCGCCCTTGTCGATCAGCTGTCCCGTCACCCACTTGGCGAGGTTCACCGGGATCGCGAACCCGATGCCCTGATAGCCGCCGCTGTTGGAGGCGATCGCGGTGTTGATCCCCACCACCTCGCCGTTCAGGTTCACGAGCGGGCCGCCCGAGTTGCCGGGATTGATGGCCGCGTCGGTCTGGAGGAACTGGGCTCGCCGGATCGAGCCGAGCTCGCGGCCCTTGCCGCTGATGATCCCAGCGCTGACGGTCGTCTCCAGCTCGAAGGGATTGCCGATCGCGATCACCCAGTCGCCGATCGAAAGCTCGTCGGAGTCGCCAAGCTTCGCCACGGGCAGCCCGCGGGCGTCGGCCAGCTTGATCACGGCCAGGTCGCTCTCGGGATCGGTCTTGATCTCGGTCGCCTTGAACTCCCGGCCGTCGGCCAGTTCCACCACCACCTCGTCGGCCCCTTGGACCACGTGGTTGTTGGTGACCACCAGGCCGTTATCCGAGACGATCACGCCCGACCCCACACCGGAGCGGCCGGGCACCCGGCCCTCGGGCAGATTGAACTCGAAGCCCTCGGGGAGCCCGTCGGGAAACATGCCCTCGAAGGGCGTGCCCTCGAACGGATTCTTCTGGGGAGCCGGACCACGGCCGCGACCGCGGGCGGCCTGCTTCGGCTTCACCTCGCTGCGGACCACGACCACGCTCGGGGTCGCGATCTCGGCGGCGTGGCGAAATGCCGTCGAGAGGGCGTTGGCGTGGACCAGCGCCTGGGCGGTGGCCAGAGAGTCGTCGGCCCGGACCGCGGGGACGGCCGCGACGAGCGCCGCTGCCGCCGCGAGGGCGACCATCGTGCAGGCCAGGCAGAGGGAGCGGGAACGTGGGCGAATCATCAGGCTGGGGCGAACGACGGGGCGAAGCGATGACATGCTGTGAAAACCTCCCTGAGAGCGAGTCACGAGGCCGGTTTGGCCGGCGAGGCAGTCCGAAATCGAGACCAGATGCTGAATTGTAGACGCTGCGGCGACCCGGGCGGCGCGTCGCCCGGGCAGACTCCGGGTTCCGGGGTCCCGCCGCAGCGCACTGAGTTGTACGCCCCGACCGGCAGGATGGTTCGCAGGCCACGTTCGCCCGCCCCGCCGCGTTGACAGTCCTGCGGCCGAAGCCGTATTTTTCGGCCGAAGGAGGTGGCTTTTCCGTCATGGCGAGTCAGAGCGGTCGGCCGCCCGGCGGGCCGGAAATCGACGTGGACGACTGCCAGCGGCGGATTGGTTACGCGTTTCGTTCGCCTGATTTGCTCGTCGCGGCGGTGACGCATGCCTCCGGCGCCCGCCACCGCCTGGCCTCCAACGAGCGGCTCGAGTTCCTGGGCGATGCGATCCTCGGGTTGATCGTCTGCGAGAGGCTCTATCACGCCTTTCCCGAGTCGCTGGAAGGGGATCTGACGCGGATCAAGTCAGTGGTCGTGAGCCGCGAGACCTGCAGCCGGTTGAGCGAGCAGCTGGGGCTGGCCGAATTTCTGATCGTGGGCAAGGGGCTGGCCCTGGGCCGGCCGGTGCCGGCCTCGGTACTCTCGGATCTGTTCGAGTCGGTGGTGGCGGCGATCTATCTGGACGGCGGGATGGAGGCGGTCCGCCCCTTCATCGAGCGGCTGCTGGGGCCCGAGATCGACAAGGTGGTTTCGGGCGAGCTCGGCTCCAACCACAAGTCGCTCCTCCAGCAGCTCGCCCAGCGGGATTTCGGCCTCACGCCCACCTACGAGGTCATCGCCGAGGAAGGGCCTGACCACAGCAAGAGCTTTCACGTCTCCGCCCAGATCGGCACCCGGCGCTACGCCCCCGCCTGGGGCCGCAACAAGAAGGAGGCCGAGCAGCGAGCCGCCTCCAACGCCCTGGTGGAGCTGGGCGGCATGCCCGCGACCGTCGAGCGAGACGCGGATTGACCACGAGCATGGGCGCCAGTAGGTTCAACCTCGACCAACCCGCGCTAGAAACCATCGCGACCGAGACCGCGCAGCGAATGACGCCTCAATGACCCGCATGGCACACTCTCGGGACATCCCGGAGGCCACCCAGGACGACGGCCGGAGGGAAGGCGACGCCCCCCGGATCGATGACCTTCGAATCACGCGAATCCGGCCCCTCATCCCGCCGGCCATCCTGCTCGAGGAACTGCCCGCAAGCGTTGAGATCGCCCGCTCGGTCAGCGGTCACCGCCAGGACGTGCAGCGGATCGTGCGGGGTGAAGACCCCCGGTTGCTGGTCATCGTCGGCCCCTGCTCGATCCACGACGTGGTCGCCGCCCGTGAATATGCGGCCCGGCTGGCGCCGCTGGCGGCGAGCCTTGCCGACCGGCTCAAGGTGGTGATGCGGGTCTATTTCGAGAAGCCCCGGACCACGGTGGGCTGGAAGGGCCTGATCAATGACCCCGCGCTCGACGGCAGCTTCCAGATCAACCGCGGGCTGCATGCGGCCCGCGGTCTGCTCCTCGATCTCGCCCGGCTCGGCCTGGCGGCCGGCTGCGAATTTCTCGACACGATCACCCCGCAGTTCCTGGCCGACCTGGTCAGCTGGGGGGCCATCGGCGCCCGCACCACCGAGAGCCAGGTGCACCGCGAGTTGGCCAGCGGCCTCTCCTGCCCCGTGGGCTTCAAAAACAGCACGGACGGCCGGGTACGGGTCGCCATCGACGCGATTCGGGCCGCGGCGATCGGCCATCACTTTCTGTCGGTTACCAAGCAGGGCTTGGTCGCGATCGTGGAGACCACGGGCAACAGCGACTGCCACGTCATCCTTCGAGGCTCCGACCGGGGCCGCAACGACGATCCCGATTCGGTCGCCGCTGCCAGGACCGCCCTGCGGGCCGCCGGGATTTGCGACCGGCTGATGATCGACTGTTCCCATGGCAATAGCGGCAAGGATCATCGCCGCCAGCGGGATGTGGTCGCGAGCGTGGCAGCCCAACGGGCGACCGGCGACTGCCCGCTGATGGGTGTGATGCTCGAGAGCCACTTGCTCGAGGGCCGGCAGGACTGCCGCGATCCGGCCGCGCTCGAGTATGGCCGGTCGATTACCGATGCCTGCATCGGCTGGGAGGAGACCGTCGAACTGCTCCATGTTCTCGCCGCGGCGGAATCCGATGCCGGATAACCTGGCCGACAGGCTCAAGTCCGAGCGGGTGCCCTTCCCGGGGCCGGCCGCGGCGGCTGCAACCTTCGCCCGGCGGCTCTAGGCCGGATCACCCCACTCATGCCCCAGACCCCCTCCCCCGACCCCTCCCGCCCGACCGCCCAGCCCGGCCACCTGCCCTTCGACTCGCTCGGGCTCTCCCCCGAACTGCTCCGGGCGGTCGCGAAGCTCGGCTTCGAGGAGACCGCCCCGATCCAGGCGGCTGCGATCCCCCTGATCATGCAGGGGCACGACCTGGTGGGTCAGTCGGAGACCGGCTCGGGCAAGACGGCGGCCTTTTGCATCCCGGCCATCGAACGAGTCGATCCAGCGAGGCGGGAGCCCCAGGCCCTTGTTCTCGTGCCCACCCGGGAGCTGGCCACCCAGGTGGCCGACGAGGTCCACAAGCTCGCGGCCTTCAAGCGGGGCGTGCGGTCGGTGCCCATCTACGGCGGCGCCTCCTACGAGCGGCAGTTCGCCGAGCTCGCCCGGGGCGCGCAGATCGTGGTCGGCACGCCCGGCCGGCTCACCGACCTCCTGGCCCGCGCCGCGCTCGACCTCTCGGCCGTGCGGCTGCTCGTGCTCGACGAGGCCGACCGGATGCTCGACATGGGCTTTCGGGAAGACATCGATAAGATCCTGGCGGCGGCCCCCGCCGGGCGGCAGACCGTGTTTTTCTCGGCGACGATCTCGCCGGCCATCCAGGGACTCGTCCGCGGCCACTCCCGCGAGCCGAAGATCGTGAAGATCGAGCAGCGGGTGGTGACCGGCCCGCCGCTGGTGGACCAGGTCTACTACGAGGTACGGCACCACGCGAAGTTCGAGGCGCTCTCCCGGCTGATCGACTTCTACGACGTCAAGAGCGGCGTGATCTTCTGCAACACCCAGCAGATGGTCGAGCAGCTGGCCGACGCCCTCGTGGCCCGCGGCTGCTCGGCGGAGCGGCTGCACGGCGGCATGGCCCAGCCCCAGCGGACGCGGGTGATGGCGAACTTCAAGCAGGCGGGGTTTTCGTTTCTGGTGGCCACCGACGTGGCGGCCCGCGGCATCGACGTCAACGACCTCGAGCTGGTGGTCAACTACGACCTGCCCTACGACCCCGAGGACTACGTGCACCGCATCGGCCGCACGGGGCGGGCGGGCCGCAAGGGGCGGGCCGTCACACTGGTGTCGGGGGCCGGGATCTACAAGCTCCAGTCGATCGAGCGGTTCACCCGCGCCAGGATTCGCCGCGAGCAGATGCCGACGGCGGAGGCCGTCGAGAACCGGAAGTCGGATACCCTCCATGAGAAGCTCCGGGCGGTGCTCGAGGCGGGCGACACGCCCCGCAGCCACCCGCTCGTGGAGCGGCTTCTGGAGCAGGGCTACACGCCCACGGAGGTGGCCGCCGCGATCCTGCGGCATTTCGTGCCGCCGGCGGCCACGCCCACCGGGGCCGATGCCCAGCTCTTCCCGGAAGCGGACCGCCGTCGGCCGCCCGCGGGCAAGCACCGCGGCAACGCCCCCCGCCCCCGGCATGCGCAGAATCGCAAGCCGCCGGGCAAGCCGAAGAAGTTTGGCCCGCGGAAGCGGCGGCCGGAGCGGGTCGCCCCGACCATGAGCGGGCCGCGGGGCGAACGTCCCGGAGTCACTCGCCGATGTCCTCGGCCCAGAGGCCGGGGTGTCGCGCCATGAACTCGGCCATCAGGGCGACGCACTGGGGGTCGTGCCGCACGTCGACCTCGACGCCGTGGGCCGTCAGCCATTGCTCTTCGCCCTTGAACGTGGTGTGTTCTCCGATCACGACCCGGGGAATCTTGTAGAGCAGGATGGCGCCGCTGCACATCGAGCAGGGCGAGAGCGTCGTGTAGAGCGTGCAGTCCCGATAGAAGGCCGCGGGCTAGCGGCCGACGCGCTCCAGGGCGTCCATTTCGCCGTGCAGGATGGCGCTGCCGCTTTGGACCCGCCGGTTGTGGCCCCGGCCGACGATCCGGCCCTCGTGAACCACGACCGAGCCGATCGGGATGCCGCCCTCGGCGAGCCCCTGACGGGCTTCATCGATCGCGGCTTGCAGAAACTCGTCCACGGGTGCGTCTCCGGGAGTCAATCGCGGAAGTGTATGCCAGCCACCGGCGTGAGAGCCTGGCGGTCGCATCGGTCGAAACCGACTTCGACGAGTTCCTGAACGCGCGCTGCGAAAATCCGCTTGCCTGAGGCGACGCGGGCAGCGAGGATCCAAGGCCCGTCTGGCGCGATGGTACAAATCTCATGACGAAACGCAAAAAAAGCCGCCGGCGACGCTCGACCGTTTCCCACCACGAGGCCATTTACATCTGCGACTCCTGCGGCGAAGAGATCGTGGTGCCAGTGGACGTTTCAGCCGGCTCGCACCAGGACTACGTCGAGGATTGCCCGGTCTGCTGCCATCCCATGCACCTCCACGTCGAGATTGACCCTGACGGCGAGGCCCATGTTCAGGGCCAGCACGAGTAGGCTGTCCGCACCCGGCCCTCAGTCGAGCCGAGAGAGTGCCGGGACTACCAGCCGGGCCACGGCACTCGGCTTCGGCA
>JBIKXY010000365.1:0-2638 GCA_044355515.1 Pirellulales bacterium | reverse complement strand
GGCAGGCCGACGTGCTTCTCGATCACCCGGGATCCCTTGGCGAGCGCGAGCATGATGGCAGACGTCAGGCCGGGCGGCTCGTGGGTCGAGAAGCCGATATCAACACCGGGGTACCGCTGCCGCAGCAGCTCGACCTGATTGATCGCGAGCTTCTCGGGCGGGGTCGGATATTCCGCCACGCAATGCAGGATCGTGAGCCGCTTGTTGCGGTGCTGGAGAAAACTGACCACGGCGTCGATGTCGGCGAGCGTCGCCCCGGCCGTCGAAGCGATGATCGGCTTGTCGACCTTGGCCGCCCGCTCGAGGAGGGGCCAGTCGGTGAACGAGCAGGAGGCGATCTTGACGATGTCGATCCCCTGCGACTCGATCCGGTCGACCGACGGCTCGTCAAACGGCGTGCACGCGGTGAGGAAGTCGCATTCCCGCATCACCGCCAAAAGAGCATCGAAGGCGTCTGCCCCCAGCCGCGTCGACTCGAATCGCTTCACATACTTGACGTCGTCGCGGCCCTTGAAGGCCGGGTGGATGAACGAGTCGAGATCGCGGTATTGCAGCTTGAACGCGAATCGAAACACGTCCCGAAACGGCTTCACGACATCGGCAAACGCCCGGATCACGGCCGAACCATGGGCGACATTACCCATGTGGTTGTTGGCCATCTCCAGGATGATCAGCGGTTTTTCCATGCGAGGCGACTGCGATTCAGGTGGCCGAGTTCCCTGGAATCGAAGATACCAGATTGGCAGGCGCGACTTCACCGGCCGGATGAACAGGCCGAGCGTTCCGTCGGCCAGTCGGTTTCGCTACGATTCCAGTTCTGAAGCCGCTCGATTCGGGGCGGTTCGGCTGCCGCGAGAACACCGTGAAAAACCCTGTTGGGAAGGACGCCATGACACGCTGGTGGCCGCTCGCGGCCCTGCTTGCGCTCGTGGTTCTCGCCTGGTGCGGCGCAACGGACGTCTGGTCGATGGCCGACTTCACCCGTCCGGCCGCCTATGTCGAGGATCCCACCAAAAACGATATCGTCGCCGTCTACACGAGCATCAAGGCGGGAACGGAGGGGGAGGCGGCCCCGTTCATCTGGAAAACCGTGTCCCGGCTCAACGCCCCCTTCACCGCCAACTGGACCGATTGGCCGAGCCTCGATGAACTCCACGGCCTCGCCCTCCTGATCCTCGCCAACGTGTTCGGCGTCTTCGGCGGGCTCAATGCCGCGCTGCTCCTCGGCCACCTGCTGGCCGCCGGCACGTTCTACGGCGTCGCCCGCGCGAGCGGCGGCTCGCAGCTCTGGTCGTGCGTTGGCGGCCTCGCCTACGGGCTCTCGCCCTTCATGTTCGCCCAGTCGCCGCACCACTCGGGCGTGCAGTGGGCCTGGCATGTGCCGCTGTTCACGCTCGTCTGGCGGTGGGTCGCCACCGATCCCGGCATCGCGCCCTGGTCGCGACGGTTCAAGCAGGCGACCGGCATCGGCTTCCTCGCGGGCCTGCTCAACGTGTACTACACGAACATTCTCTGTCAGCTCACGCTCCTCGGCGGCGCGATCCGCTCCCTACGCACGCGGGCCCGGCCGGCCTTGCTCTCCGCGCTTGCCGTGATCGCGGCGGCCGCGGCCGGCTTCGCCCTGAGCAACCTCGACACCTGGACCTACAAGGCCGTCTACGGGCCGAACGACGGCGCCGTCGTCCGCGAATACAAGTGGCTCGAGATCTATGGGCTCAAGATCAAGGACCTCTTCATCCCGCCGGTCTCGCACCGCTCCGACGCGCTCGCGGAGTTTTCCAAGGCCCACCGGCAGGCGGCTGTGCTGCTCGACGAGGACGGGGCCTCCTACCAGGGCATCGTCGGGCTGGCCTGTCTGATCTGGCTCGCCGGAACCGCGGTCGCCTGCATCGCCAGCGGCCGGGAGAAGGATGTCCCGATCGAGGCCTGGTGGGTGCTCTGGATCGTGGTCATGTTCACGACCGGCGGGCTCAACGCCATCATCGGGGCCCTGGGGTTCACGATGTTTCGCGGCGCCTGCCGCTACAGCATCGTGATCCTCGCCATCACGCTGCTCTGGGCGGTGCGGCGACTCTCGACACTGCAGGCCGAGGGGACCAGCCGGCGACCCGCCGGCACGGCCGGCTGGGGATGGCTGGCGGCCGCGGCGGTCGCGGGCCTCGTCATCCTCTGGGATCAGCTGCCACGGGCCCCGACGGCCGAAGTCCGAGCCACGATCGACCGGCAGGTCGCCGCCGACCGCGAGTTCGTGGAGAAGATGGAGGCCGCGCTTCCCGAGGGCGCGATGGTCTTTCAGATGCCCGTCA
The DNA here is from genome assembly GCA_044355515.1 of Pirellulales bacterium. Lineage (GTDB taxonomy): Bacteria > Planctomycetota > Planctomycetia > Pirellulales > UBA1268 > QWPN01. The sequence continues at coordinate 332 of JBIKXY010000365.1, read as the reverse complement.
TGGAATTTCCCGAGTCGCCTGGGCCGGGGATGCCCCCCTACGATCATTTCCGTCCGTTCCTGTTCTCGAAAAACCTGCGGTTCTCGTTCGGCACGCACAAGGGCCGCGACCGTGAGAAGTGGCAGCCGGCCGTGCAGGCAAAGCTCTTCGAGGGGGCGTCGCTCGACCAGCAGGCCGGCATGATCCGGGTGGACAAGGCCAACGCCAAGGCCGCCATCGACGAGCTCAAGCGGCTCGGCTTCGCCGCGGTCTACGTCAATCGCAACGGCTTTCCGGACCGCGGCAGGGGCATCGAGGAGGCCCTGCTCGACCTCGGCTACACGAAGCCGCCG
>JBIKXY010000017.1:0-26627 GCA_044355515.1 Pirellulales bacterium | reverse complement strand
AAGACGAGGACCGCCAGGATCGCGACGCTGGAGCGCTTGTAGAAGTCGCCTGAATGCTGCGTCATGGAAGCGTTCGCGGGCGGCCCGGGGCACCGTGCTCGAGGGGCGGAGAGATAGAACCCTACAGGGGCTTCCCGGGCCAGTCCATATCGCTCAAGCCCCAGCCGGTCGATTTTTTGCCGCCCCAGGATGCCGTAAGTGTTTTGGCAGGAAGACCTTGCATCGTGATCAAGGTCTTCCCGACCGGCACCCAAGGTCGGTCGAAACCCTCCTAAAACCCCCTTTTTACGAGGGGTTCAAGAGTCTCCGGCCAGCTCACGCGATTCAAATCCGGCGGCCCGGTGCGACCCGTCGCAGAACGGGCGGCGGGCGGAGTGGCCGCAGCGGCAGAGCGCTACGGCCCGCTTGCCGGCCGGCAATTCGAACTCTCCGCCCAGGTGATCGATCACCCGAAATCCCGGGGCTGATCCGTCGCCTGCATCCGGCAGTTCGACCACCAGCGGCCCATTCTCCCGGCAGCGGAGCGTGATGCAGCCCGGCTTGGCCCACCGACTCGGCTCCTGCCCCCCACCACCCGCGGCCTGACCGGTTTCGCTCATGGCTCCGACGGCTCCCCGCCGGCGGCCGGCAGTTCGATGACCCGGATCAGGATCCGCCGGGGCGGCGCGGCGGCGGCCGGGGTTGCCCGTGCTAGCTCGCCGGAAGTTCCCGCTGGCCCTCCAGGCCTCCGGTCACTCCAAGCTGCCTTCGCTTCGCCATCCCCGGCTTCGCTTGCCAGCAAGGCCGCCTCGCCTGGCACGGGCGACCCCTTCGCCGAAGGCGGTGCTCGAAACGAAGGCCCAGCTCCAAGCGGATCGGCCAGGAAGGCGGCCACCGCCTCCTCCGGCCCGACGAGTTCGAGTACCTCCGCTCCCCTGGGCATTGTCGTGAGCCCGAGCGACGCGACGTATGCGAGCAGCTTCTCCCGCCCCACCGGCCCGCGGACCATGACCTCGAGGGGCTCGGCGAGTTTGTCCGCTTCGGAACCAGGCTGAGCGAGTGGCTGTCTGGCAGCTCGTTGCGGCTCCCCGGCAGCGACCGCTGCGGAGGGGGCGGCCACGAGCCGGGCCAGTTCGGGCGAGCGGCTCACCGCCCGCTCCACCGCGGCGATCCGGAGGGCAAGCTCCGCCTGTTCGAGCCCGGCCGAGACCGCCGGCCCGTGGGCGACGGGCTCGGGGATCTGCCGTCGGCCGTCGGAGGCCACGGCGTCGAGCGAGGCCGTCGGCCGGCGACGCCGCGCGGCCGAGCGGGCCTGATTGACGGCGATCGCATGGAGCCATGTGGAAAACCTGCTGTCCTGCCGGAACGATCCCAAATGACGATACGCCGCGAGAAACGTCTCCTGCGCGAGGTCGAGCGCCTGCTCAGGGCAGCCGCAGAGCCGATGCAACAAGGCCACGATCCTCCCCTGATGCCGCTCCACGAGCGAACGGAAGGCCTGGTCGTCGCCGCCGACCGCCCGGGCCACGAGGGCCAACTCGGCCTCGGCCTCGACGGCGACGATGCTCTCCGGTTGCAGGGCCACGCTCACCACGCACGCAGGTTTGGACGCCGCCCGGCCCGGGAAAGTTCCCCCTCAGCCACGATCGTAGCCCCCGGGCTTCGCGACCGGCTGTCGGGAGATCCACCACCACAGGCCCGCGGCCAACGCCAGGAGCACCAGCGACACCAGTTGCGAGATCGAAAGCGGCGTGCCCAAAGCCGGCGGCTCGTCCACCCGGATCTCCTCGAGCAGCATCCGCGAGATCGGGTGGAGCGTGAGCACGAGCGCCAGCACCTCGCCGGGGCGACGGGCCAGCGGCGTCCAGGCCACCGCCAGCGCCGCGAGCAGGGCCGCGTCGATCGCGGCGTAGAGCTGCGCCGGATGCACCGGCACGCTGGGGCCCCCGGCCGCCGCCGGATACTTGGCGGCCACCTCCGTGCCGGCGGGAAACGACACGGCCCAAGGCAGGTCGCAGGGGCCGCCGTAGCAGCAGCCGTTCAGAAAGCAGCCCACCCGGCCGATCGCCAGCCCCACGAGCATCCCCGGCACGACGCAGTCGGCGAGCTGGAGCAGGTCGAGCCCGCGTCGCCGCGCGAATCGCCAGGCCGCCCAGGCCGCAGTTGGCAGCGAGCCGAACACGACCAGCCCGCCGGCCGCGATGTTCACAACGTCACGCAGAGATTCAATCAGTGGCTTGCCCGCCGCGAAGAACTGCTCGTGATATTCGATCACGTAAAACAGCCGCGCCCCCACGAGCCCCCAGAGAAACACCTCGGTGGCCAGCGCCAGGATCGTGTCGGCGTCGATGCCGACGGCGCGGCCGCGCACGACCGCCAGCCAGGTGCCACAGGCGGCCGCCACGAGCAGCATCACGCCGTAGCCACGAACGGGGATGCCGGCGCCGTCGTCGAGCACCGGCAGGATCCAGCCGAGCATCGCCGCCACCGCCACCAGCGGCAGCCCGAGCTGCCGCGCGGCCGCCGGCAGGCCCTCGCGGCTCGCGACCCGCGCGAACCAGGCCCCGCCGATCACGATCCAGGCGAGGAGCAGGATCCCGAAGCCAAACAGCGGCAGCGAGCCGTCGCCCCAGGGGATCGACCGCGGGATGTGAAACAGCGTCGATCTCATCGATCCGCCTCGCCGCGGGGCGGCAGGAGCCGGTTGTCGATCAGCCGCGTGCTCCCCAGCCGCCCGGCCACGAGCGCGACGGCCTCGGTTCCGGCGACGACCGGCCCGAGCGACTCGGCGGCCACGATCGCCGCGTAGTCCACCGCCATGCCGGCGGCCTCGAGGTGGCCGCGGATCGCCGCCTCGACGGCCGCGACGGGAGCTCCCGTGGGCCAGATCTCCGCCGCGAGGGTGAGGCTCTCCGAGAGGGCCACGGCCCGGCGGCGGTCGGCGGGCGAGAGATAGGCGTTGCGGGAACTGAGCGCCAGCCCGTCGGGCTCGCGGACCGTCGGACAGACCACGACCTCGATCGGCAGGCCCAGGTCTCGCACCATCCGCCTCACGACGAGCGCCTGCTGCCAGTCCTTCGCGCCGAAGTAGGCCGCCTCGGCCGGCACGGCCAGGAACAGCCGGCAGACCACGGTCGCCACGCCGGAGAAGTGGCCCGGCCGAATGGCCCCCTCGAACCCGACCGCCGGCCCCTCGACCACGATCCGGGTGGCATGGCCTGGCGGATAGACCGCCTCGACCGGGGGCGCGAACACCCACCGCACACCCGCCCCGGCCAGGGCCTCGAGATCGGCCTCGAGCGGCCGCGGATACCGCTCGAAGTCTTCGCCGGGGCCGAACTGGGCCGGATTGACGAAGATCGACACGGCCACGTCGTCGCATTCGGCCGCAGCGCGGGCGACGAGCGCCAGATGACCGGCGTGGAGGGCGCCCATCGTGGGCACGAACCCCACGCGGCGGCCGGCCCCGCGGGCCGCCAGCACCGCGGTCCGTGCCGCGGCGGGGTCCGCCACCAACTCGAGCCCGGGTGACGACAGGGCGGGTCCGCGGCCGGCGGCTGGCGGCGGGTCGGCCATCAGAGCATGGCCTCGACGGCGGCCGTCGCCTCGGCAGCCGCGGCGGCGAGATCATCGGCGGCGATCGTGATCACCGCCTTGGGAGCCCGGGGGCAGCGTTCCGCCGGGCACCGAAGCCGGCGCTCGAGCCGGGCCTGCAACCGCTCCAGCCCCGCTGCCACGGCCTCGGCCTCCGCGACGGGCACGGCGGGGAGATCGGCGAACACGTCGCTGTGGATCGCGGCCGCTGATGAACGGAAGGCGAGGCGGGAGCGGATCTCGGCCGGACTGAGCCGCAAAAAGATCGCCACATGCGGCGACACGACGTCGCCCACGAGCTGCTCGTATTCCGCGGTGAACGATGGCCAGCCCTGCTCCCCGGCATGCTCGGCGGCCACGGCCGGCAGGGCATCGAGCCAGTAGTCGGCCACCGTGCCGTGCGGATCGTCCTGCCAGCACTCGGCGGAGAGCGGCCGTCGCCAAGCCGCGACGGCCTCGAGCACGCCTCCGGCCGATCGCCCCACCGGCCCCGGCGCCCGGATCAGCCGCGCGAGGGTGGCGTCGGCGACCGCGGCGGCCACCTCCGTGGCACCGCTGCCGGGCACGCCCACGACCGCCACGAGCGGGTGAGGCACCGAAATGTTGTCGAGCAGGTCGCGGATCGTGCAGGCGGAGAGCGGATAGCGGAGCTCGGCCGCAATCTCGGCACAGGGCTCCAGCACGAACCGCCTGGTGGCCATCCGCGGATGGGGCAGCGTGAGTTCGGGCGATTCGACGACGAGATCGTCGTACAGCAGGAGATCCAGATCGATCGTCCGCTCGCCCCAACGCTGGTCACGCCGGCGCTGGAGCGTGTTCTCGACCGCGAACAGCATCCCCAGGATGTCTCGCGGGGGCAGGTCCGTCTCGATCAGGCAGGCCCCGTTGAGATAAGCCCCTTGATCCCCTGGCCCGCCGACCGGCCGGGTCTCGTGAAACCGACTCACCGCCACGAGCTCGACTCCCGGCATGAAGCCGAGCAACTCGAGGGCGCGATCGAGTTGCTCCCGCCGCTGGCCGAGATTCGAGCCGCATCCGATCAGGCATCGTGCCATCGCAGACCCCGCGCACATTCCAGACGCGAGATTCTACCGCGGCATTCCCCCGGAGGTGCAACTCTCGCTCCGCTCGCGGCCGAACGGTGAAGTCGGGGGGGACATCCAGGCCACGACCAAGGCCGTCGACTGTCGATCCCTCAAGTCGTCGCCCCCCAAAGCTTCACGTGTTCGGCTCGCTCGGACATGCCTTCGGATCGCAGCCGGTCACTGCCGCGAAGGCTGAGCGGCATTCTGTGGGCGGTGCCGATTCTGTCAAGCACCCACGCGGTTGCTCGCGCTGCACGAGCCGAATCGCTGCCGAAACGCCGGCGCGAACCGGATGGATTTTTTTGCTGCTAGCAGCGCCAGCATTGCCCCCGCCGTTACCAGATGCTGTGCTAGGGTCGGCACCGCGGCGACGGGCCGCGGTTGATCAGGCGGCATCCCGCCGCGTCGCACCGCGAATGGTTCCCATTCGCTCCAGCTCCATGTCGCCATTCGACGAGCCGCTCGAACTCCCGCCCGATGCTCACGACGATCCGGACGATCCCTTTGGCCGTCAGGGCTTCGATCCGGCGTCTGGCCTGGCAGCCTGGGAAGAACCGGGCGAATCGGGCCCTTTCGGCACCGCGGCCGAGCCGGAGCCCGACACCTACTGGACGATCTCGCGGCGGCCGCTCACGAGCCTGGTCTTCACGCTGCCGCTGGTGTTGGCCTACGAGGGGGGCGTGCTCCTGCTCGGCCGCGGCACGCCCCGCAACGGGGCCGACGTCTGGCTCCGCACGCTGCTGGATCAGCTGGGTTTCGGCCAATATTTCCTGCTGCCGGCGGTCACGCTCGTGGGCCTTCTGGCCTGGCACCACATCGCGCACGACCGCTGGCGGTTCAGCCCGGGCGTGCTGGCGGGCATGGCCCTTGAAAGCGCGCTCTGGGCGACCGTGCTGTTCGGGATCGCGATCCTGCAAAACCGGTTCTGGCCGCTGGCCATGGGCCTCAACGAGGGGCTTTTGGTCAGACTCGTGGCCTTTTGCGGGGCAGGCCTCTACGAGGAGGTCTTGTTTCGGCTGCTGTTGCTCCCGGCGGTGACCTGGGTCGCGGCCCGCCTCGGGGCCGGCCCGACGGCCGCCGCCGCCTGGGGCGTGGCAGGGTCGAGCGTGCTCTTCAGCCTCGCGCACTACGTCGGCCCGCTGGGCGACGCCTTCGATCTCCACAGCTTCACCTTCCGCTTTCTGGCCGGCATGTTCTTCGCGATCCTGTTCGAGGCCCGCGGTTTCGGAATCGCCGCCGGCTCCCACGCGGCCTACGACATCCTCGTGGGGCTGCGGGTTTGAGCCGGGGAACGACGGCTTTGTTGCCGGCCGCGGAGGGGCCGTATACTGGATCGCGTTGCTGGAGCGGACGATCCGGAGCGAACGATATCGTGCTGTCACTGCGACCCAAGGCCGGCGAACTGGTCTTCCAGCTGTTCGGCCGGCCGCTTCACCCCGAGCTCTTCGCTGCCTGCAGTTCGCGGGCGTTCGAACGCGGCTCGTACGCCGGCGCGGTGGCGATCACCGGCGGCGGGCATGTCGTCAGCTGGCGCCGCGGTGGCCTGACGCTCACCGAAGTGGCCACGGGCGTCGGCGAGCCGCTCCCGCAGCGGCGGCGGTTGTTGTCGCACCGGATCGGGAGCGAGCGGAGCGACCGCGTGGCCTGCCGCGGCGGCGCGACCTACCAGACCTGCTTCCAGCTGGAGTCGATCGCCCCGGAGCTGTTCTGGTCGTTTCAGGAGGAGCTCGTGGTGGCCGGGAGCCGCCGCGGCCTGCTGCATCGATTCGAGGCGGGGGGCCGGCTCTCACTGGGCGCCGTCAGCTGGATCGACGTCGAGACCCGGCCGCGGAGCCTCTCGGTGCAGGCCTTCCACACCTTCCCCGATGATCTGGCGATCGTGAAGACCCAGTCGCTGTTCGAGATTGCCTGAACACCCGCCGCCCGCCCCGGGCGGCACGACGCCCCTTCCCCCGAGCGGCCCCGATGCCCAAGCCCAGCCCCGCGCCGGTCGAGCCCGTCGCCCCCCCGCGGCGGCCCCGCGTCCTGATCGCCGACGACAATGAGCCCAATCGCGAGCTGCTCGAGGCCTACCTGGCCGACGTCGACTGCGAGATCGCCACGGCGGTGGACGGGGCCGACACGCTCGCGCGGGTGGCGGCCTTCCACCCGGACGTGATCCTGCTTGACGTGATGATGCCGAAGTTTTCAGGCTTCGAGGTCTGCCAACGGCTCAAGGACGATCCGGCCACGAGTGCGATCATGATCCTGATGGTGACGGCCCTCGGCGAGCTCGGCGACATCGAGCGGGCCGTGGAGGCGGGCACCGACGATTTTCTCTCCAAGCCGGTCAACCGCGTGGAGCTCGTCAAGCGGGTGGAAAACATGCTGAAGCTCCGCCACGTCAGCGACGAGCTGGAGCGATTGCGGCAATACATCCGCACGATGGACGACGACCAGCCTCCACGGTGAGCCCCGACCGCGAAGCCGGGCTCCTGAGGCAGAATCGTGCTCCAGCCGCCGAACCAGCCTGGTCGGCACGGAAGACCTCCGGGCGTTGAGGCGGCCGGTGGCGTCCCCTGGGCCGCCGCCGCCAAGTTTGCGGGTGTTGCGGCTGCGGACGATCCGGGGCTGGTTGCGGGACCGGCCCGGCCCGGGTCGGCCGCGACCGGCCGCCGAGCCGATGATTTCCCGCGGGGAAAGGGCATGCCGGAGATCGACCATGCGGATCTGCAGCAGGTTGGAGCAGGTGGGCGTCGCCGCGGTCATCTGGGTGACGGTCGCTGCGCTGGCGGTTCAGACCGCGAGCCACGCCCGCGGCGAGCAGCCGGTGGCGGAGCCGCGGCGGGGAGAACGGTCCCCCGACCGCACGCGGCCCGCTCCGATCGCAGCCGATGCGCCGCCGGCCGACGTCGAACCGTTACTCGCAAGCATGCTTCCCCCCCGGAGCGACAGCCCGACCGACTGGCATGCCCCGCCGCCGTTCCTCTATTTCTGCGGCGAGCCGCGGCGGCTGGTTCCTTGCGTGCCGCCGGCGCCGTGCCATCCCGCCTACCCGCCCTTTCCGACCGACTTGGTCGGTGTGGCCGGCTTGCCGACGTGCGGGCCGAGGTATCGAGGTCCCTGCGAGCCGCGGCTGGGCACTCACGCCCAGGGGCCGCTGCCCCGCCTGCACGGCGTCTGCGACGCGGCGTTCGACGCCTTCTATCGGTGACGCCGCCGCCTCAGGGGGGCGGCAGCGGCTGTACGGGGGGTGCGGCAGGGAGCGGCTCGGCCCAGGGAAGGCGGTCGGGGTCGCCGACCTCGGCGGGCACGGGGTTCTCGCGGGCGGCGGGCGCCATCGGCCCGGGGGGAAACTCTTCGAGCTGGAGCAGGTCGGCGATCTGCACGGCGGCCCGCCAGCGGGTTTCTTGCGTGTCGACGTAGACGAGTTCCGTCTCGGTCAGGATCCGCTGCGCCTGGAGCAGGCTCAGAAACGTCACTTCTCCCCGGCCGTACAAGGTCTGGGTAAGGGCGACGGTTTCCCGGGCCTTGGGCAGGATGTCGGTCTCGTACCAGCCGACGACCCGCTGAGCCGTGCGATAGTTGGCGAGCTGCTCGGCGGACTGGATCGCCAACTCCAACTCGATCGTCTGCAGGTCGGCGCGGGCGGTTGCGATCTCGGCCCGGGCCGCCCGGATGTTGCCCTGGTTGCGGTCGAAGAGCGGCACTTCCACCATCACCTGCATCAGCCCTTGGTCCTGGGGGGGGAAATCAACCTGCCGCTGGTAGCCGCCGAGCACGTTGATGTTGGGAATCGGCTCCACGACGGCCCGCTCGAGCGCCCACTGGGCGCGGCCCACGCCGGCCACCGCCGCCTGCGGCCGGGCGTTTCGCTCGCTGACGGCCGCCTGGAGCATCTTTAGGTCGAAGTCGGGCAAGGGGGCGGTCATGTCGGCCTCGACAACGCCCACGTCGGCCCGGGGAAGGCCCATGGCCGCCGCCAGTTCCCGCCGGCCGGCCTCGACGAACACCGCGCCGTTCAGCAGCCGGACCGAGGCCCGGTCGCGCTCGATCGACCAGAACAGCACGTCCGCCTTGGTGCCCTCGCCGGCGGCGGCCAGCTGCTTGCCGATTTCATACGACCGCGTCGTGATGTCCACCAGCAGCTTGAAGATGGCCATCCGCCGCTGGGCCACGAGCAGCCTGTAGAAGCTGTCGCGAACACCCGTCAGCACCTCGAACCGGGCGCGGATGAAATCGTATTCGGCCCGCTGAACCTCCCGTAGGGCCGCCTGTTGGGCGAGCCGCAGCTTGCCGGCGGTGACGATGTCCTGGGTGGCATAGCCGTTCCACTGGCTGTTGGCCCCGGCGATCTGGGGCGAGGAGCCCGCGAGCATCGGGTTGGGATACAGCCGGGCCTGCACGGCCTTGCCCCGCGCCGCCTCGATCGCCGCTCGGGCCCCCTCCAGCCGCGGATGGCTCCGCTCGGCGTAGGCCACGAACTCCGGCAGTGTTCGAGGAGCGGGGCCGGCCAGGCCGGGGGCGACTTCGCCGGTCACGGCCAGGGGAATCGCCGGCGTGGCGAGGCGGAGCGAATCGGCGTTCACGGGGGCGGCGGGGGCCGGCGCGGGTGCGGCCGCGGCAGGCTCGGCCGCCAGGCTGCACCCGGCGAACGGGGCCGCCAGCATGAAGCCCTGGGCCGCGACCGCGGCCAGGGCGAGCACCCAGGCGCGTTCCGCGGTCGGAAATCGGGGGTGCCTCCGGGGCCGCCGGCGGAAGGCCGGCAGGGGCGGGAGGCGAGCGTGAAGGTCCATGCGCATAGGGGGTCGAGGTCCCGCAGGCAGCCCCGCCACAGGCCGCACAATCGTTCCAGTCGTTGTTTTCGGCAGCCAGGGCCCAGGTGCTAAAGCCAAAAAATCTCCGCCGCTGTCGCTGGACGGCGGGACGCGGCGATGCATAATCAGAGGGCGTAGCCCGGTGGTGCTTCTGGAGCCACCGGGAGCGGCTTCTGCCGATTCGGTTTCCTCCCACCGCGTGCCTTTTCCAGAATTCTTGTGTGGACGTCCGCCTGCCTCCGGCGTGAGTTGCGACCCTCTAACAGGGTTGTCCAAGAGGCCGGTGTTTCGCCCGGCTCGATCGCGGCTGCGGGCGACCAGTTCGGCTTCCAGAAGTTGGGCTTCCAGGAGTTCTAAGATGGCATCTTCACATGGTGGCTCGACGACCCGCGGTGCTCGGCCCGGCGATCGCTGGCGGCAGCTTTCCGGCTGGCTGTTGTCGATCGCGACGCTGGCCGGCCTGGCCGCCGTCGGCTGGTTTGGGCATCACACGCATTGGACCTTCGGGCTGACGGGTGATGACCACGGCGCAGGCCACGAGCACGCTCAAGAGACAGCCCGCGGCCACGCCGCCGGCGAGGCTGAACGGCCGGCTGCCGGCCCCTCCGACGGCCCCGGGAGCCACGCCGGCGGAGGAGGCCAGGCCGCGGTGGCCCAGGCCGGCGAACCGCGGCAGTTCGGTTCCGTCACCTTCGATGACGCGGCCGCCGTCGAGCGGGCCGGCATCGAGGCGGTGCCCGTCCGCGTCCAGTCGATGACCGAGGTCATCTCGGCCAACGGGGTGGTGCGGTACGACGAGCGGCGGATCGCCCAGTTGTCGGTCCGGGCGCCGGGCAGCGTCTGGCGGGTCGAGAAGCGGCTCGGTGATCCGGTCAGCAAGGGGGACGTGCTGGTGGTCATCGACAGCGCGGAAGTCGGCCGGCTGAAGGCGGAACTGCTGACGGCCCTGGTCGTCTACGAGTCGCGGCGGGAGGCGCTGGCGATCCTCGAGGAGATCAGCGGCGCCGTGATGGGCCGGCAGCTCCGCGAGGCCCGCAGCGCCCTGCGAGAAGCCCGGAACAGCCTGCTCAACGCGGAGCAGGCCCTCGTCAACCTGGGCTTCGAGATCTCGATCGACGAGCTGTCGTCGCTCGACGACGACACCCGCGCCGAGCGGATGCGGGTCTTGGGCCTGCCCCCGGAGATGCTCGCCGGCGTGGACGCGGAGCGGGTGTCGTCGAATCTGCTGCCGTTGCGGGCGCCGTTCGCCGGGGTGGTGACCGGTCGGGATGTGGTGGTGGGAGAGATCGCCGATCCCTCGCGGAGCATCTTCGAAATCGTCGATCTCTCGGCGATGTGGATCGTGCTCAACGTGGCCAAGGAGGATGCGGCCCGGCTGGCGGTCGGGCAACGGGTCAGATTCCGCCCCGACGGCGACGACCGCGACTACGTCAGCGAAGTGTCCTGGATCAGCACCGAGGTCGACGAGAAGACCCGCACGCTCCAGGTGCGGGCGGAGATCAAGACCGGCCAGCCGGCCGGCTCGAGCCTGGACCTCGCCGGGCTGCGGGCCAATGCCTTCGGTCGCGGCTCGATCGAGGTCGAGGTGCGGCGGCAGGCCCGGGTCGTGCCGCTCGAGAGCCTGCAGGCCATCGGCCCCGACTGGTTCGTGTTCGTTCCCACAGACGGCACGACGTTCGAGGCCCGCCCGGTCGCCAAGGGCGTGGAGTCGGAGGGGGCCGTGGAGGTGCTGGGCAACCTCGCCGGAATCACCCATGTCGTCGGCCCCGGCAGCCACGTGCTGAAGAGCCAGCTCCTGCTCGACCGGGTCGAGTCCGGAGACCTGTGACCACAGGCCGCGCCGCATGCTGGATGCGATCATCACCTGGTCTCTGTCCCACCGGCTGACCGTGCTGGCCGGCGCGGCCTTTGTCTGCCTGGTCGGCGGCGTGGCGGTCAACAATCTCGTCGTCGACGCGTTTCCCGACACGACCCCGATCCAGGTCCAGATCAACACCGTCGCCCCGGGCCTCGTCGCGGAGGAGGTGGAGCGGCAGATCACCTTCCCGATCGAGCTCGAGATGGGGGGCATGCCGGGGCTCGAGTCGATCCGCAGCGCGAGCATGTTCGGGCTGTCGGTCGTGATCGTCACGTTTCGCGACGGCACCGACATCTACTTCGCCCGGCAGCTGATCAACGAGCGGATCGGCGGCGTCGCGGTGCCGGCCGGCGTCTCCCGGCCGGAGCTCGGTCCCGTCTCAACGGGCCTGGGCGAGGTGTTCCACTACCTGCTCGTGCCCGAGGGCATGAGTCTCACCGACGTCAAGACGCTCCAGGAATGGACGCTCAAGCCGGCGATGCGGAGCGTGCCGGGCGTGGCGGAAATCAACGCCTGGGGCGGCCTCAACAAGCAGTACCAGATCCGCGTCGATCCGACGCTCCTGAAAAAATACGCCCTCACCTTCGACCAGGTCGTCGAGGCCGTGCCCCGCAACAACTTCAACGTCGGCGGCGGCGTGGTCGAAAAGGCGGGCGAGGCGGTGCTCGTCTACGGCGTGGGCCGGACCGTCAACATCGACGAGATCGAGCGGATCGTGATCGACTCCAGCGAGGGCGTGCCGATCCGGATCGGCGACGTCGCCGAGGTGGTGATCGGCCACGAGATCCGCAAGGGGGTGGTCACGGCCAACGGCCAGGGCGAGGTCGTGCTCGGGCTCGGGTTCATGCTGATGGGCGAGAACAGCTACGCCGTGACCACCCGGCTGCGGGACCGGTTCGAGGCCATCCAGGGCGACCTGCCCCCCGGCGTCCGGACGGAGGTGGTCTACGACCGCACCCGGCTGATCGACCAGGTGATCGCCACCGTCCGGCAAAACCTGCTGGAGGGCGCCTTCCTGGTGGTGGTGATCCTGTACTGCATGCTGGGAAATCTGCGGGCGGGGCTGGTGGCGGCGACCGCCATTCCGCTCTCGATGATGTGCGGGTTCGTGGGGATGTGGCAGGCGGGCATCGCCGCCAGCCTGCTCTCGCTGGGGGCGATCGACTTCGGGATCGTGGTGGATTCATCCGTCGTCGTGATCGAGAGCATCCTCGAGAAGATCGCGCACCATCCGGGGCTCTCGGGCCAGCAACGGCTGGAACTCGTGGCCGAGGCCACCAAGGCCGTGAAGAAGCCGGCCTGCTTCGGGCAGCTGATCATCATGATCGTCTACATCCCGATCCTGACCCTCGAGGGGGTCGAGGGGAAGATGTTTCGGCCGATGGCGCTGACGGTGGTGTTCATCCTGCTCGGGTCGCTCGTGCTCTCGCTCACGGTCGTGCCCGTGCTCTCGAGTCTGGTGCTGCCGAAGCGGATCGACGGCCACGACGTGCTGCTCGTGCGACTGATCCGGGCCGTCTATCGGCCGCTTTTGCGGGGCTGCCTCGCCGCCCGTTCGCTCGTGACGCTCGCCGCGGTCGTGGTGCTGGGCTTGACGCTGGCCCAGGCCCTGCGGCTGGGCACGGAGTTCGTGCCCCGGCTCTCGGAGGGGGATCTGGTGATCGGGGCGATCCGGGCGGCCGGAACCAGCCTGGAAGAATCCGCCCGGATGAACACGCTGATGGAGCGGCTCTTGCTCGACAAGTTTCCGGACGAGATTCGGTCGATCTGGAGCCGTGTCGGCACGCCCGAGGTGGCCACCGACGCCGGGGCGGCGGAGGCGACCGACATGTTCATCGCCCTCCATCCGCGGTCGGCCTGGACCAAGGCCCGCACCCAGGCGGATCTGGTGGAGGTCATGAACCGCGAGATCGAGGATATTCCGGGGCAGATCATCTGGTTCACCCAGCCGATCGAGCAGCGGATCAACGAGATGGTCTCGGGAGTGCGGGCCGACATCGCGGTCAAGGTGTTCGGCAAGGACCTCGCCCAGATCACCCGCAAGGCGGAGCAGGTCGCCGCCGTCATCCGCGGGGTGCCCGGCGGGGTTGACGTGGCGGTCGAGCAGGTCTCGGGCCAGCCGATCCTCCGGGTCGTGGTCCGGCAAGACGACATCGCCCGCTACGGCATCTCGGCCCAGGTGGTGCTCGACATCATCGAGAGCGTCGGTGGCAAGTCGGTGGGCGAGATCGTCGAGGGGCAGCTGCGGTTTCCGATCGTGGTGCGGCTCCCCGATCCGCTCCGGGGCGGACCGGAGGTACTGGGCAGCATCGCCGTGCGGAGCCCGGCCGGCGAGACGGTGCCCCTCTCGCGGATCTGCGATATCGAGACGATTTCCGGGGAGAAGTTCATCACCCGGGAGTGGAGCGAGCGGCGGGTGGTCGTGCAGTGCAATGTCCGCGGCCGCGACGTGGGCGGCTTCGTGGCGGAGGCCCAGCGGGCGATCGCCGAGCGGGTGGAACTGCCGCCGGGGAAGTTTCGGCTGGAGTGGGGGGGGCAGTTCGAGAACATGCAGCGGGCCCAAAAGCGGCTCACGATCGTGGTGCCGCTGGCCCTGCTCTTGATCGTGGCGCTGCTCTACCTCACCTACCGCAACGTCGCGGACACGCTGCTCTTGTTCGTGAGCGTGCCGTTCGCCTGCGTCGGCGGCATCTGGGCCCTGACCCTGCGGGAGATGCCGCTCTCGATCTCGGCGGCCGTCGGGTTCATCACGCTCTCGGGCGTTTCGGTGCTCAACGGGATGGTGCTGGCGAGCGCCCTCCGCGAGCGGCTCGCCAAGGGCACCGCCCGCGACATCGCGATCGAGGAGACCTCGGTGGGGGCCATGCGGACGATCATCATGACGGCCTTGGTCGCGAGCCTGGGCTTCATTCCGATGGCCCTGTCGGAGGGCACGGGGGCGGAGGTGCAGCGGCCCCTGGCGACCGTCGTGATCGGCGGCGTGATCACCAGCACCCTGTTCACGATGTTCATCCTCCCCGCCCTTTACCGGCTGATCCTGGGGGTGACCCCGGTCGTGCCGGCCTCGCGTCTCTGAGCCGCCGGCCGGTTCCTGGTCGCGGAACCCCGGTCGCGATTCGGCGGCCCTGGCCCGCCGGTGCCGGGCACAGGCTCCTACGCCGGCCGCAGGCCCACGTGCTCGAGCACGCGGATCGTGGCCGGCGACTTGTTGAGCACGTAGAAGTGCATCCCGGGCACGCCGCCGGCCACGAGCTCCTCCACCTGCCGGGCGGCGTAGTCCACCCCCGCCTCGAACTGGGCCGCCTCGTCGTCGCCGGCCGCCTCGAAGGCTTCCGTGAAGGCCTCGGGCAGCCGGGCCTTGCAGAGGGTGGCGATCCGGCGGATCTGGGCGTAGTTGGTCACGGGCATCACGCCGGGCACGATCGGCGCCATGATCCCATGGGCCTCGCACCGGTCGCGAAACCGGAAGAAGTCGGCGTTGTCGTAGAACAGCTGCGTCACGACCACCTCACCGCCGGCCTCGACCTTGCGGGCGAGGTTCTCGAGGTCGGCCGCGGGACTCACGGCCTCCTGGTGGGTCTCGGGATAGCCGGCCACGAGAATGCCGAGTTCGGGAAACTCCGCTCGGATCAAGGCGACGAGTTCGGAGGCATACCGCAGCCCCCCCGCGGCCTGCTTGAACTCCGTCTCTCCCTTGGGCGGGTCGCCGCGGAGGGCGACGATCGCGGCCACGCCTAGGTCAATGGCTTCCCCCAGATACCGCCGCAGTTCGTCCACCGTGCTGCCGACGCAGGTGAGGTGGCTGGCCACGGCCACCTCGTGCCGCTCCCGGAGGCCGCGGAGCACGTCGAGCGTGGTGCCGCGGGTGGAGCCGCCGGCGCCGTAGGTGCAGGTGACGAGCGCCGGCTCGTAGGCCATCAGTTCGGCGACGGTCCGCCACATCGCGGCCTCGGATTCCGGGCTCTTGGGGGGAAAGAGCTCGAAGGAGAGGCCGAAGCCTCCGGTTTCGTATGCGTCTTTGATCGACACGGAATGACTCGTCGGGGTTGGGGCGGAGCCGGGGTCAACCGGCGATATTGTAGCCACGTCCCCGGGGCGACACCCCCCGGTGGCACGCGGCCCCCGTGCCGCGTAGGCTCTCTGCCGCGAAGACTGCCGCACGGGAGCCGGAGTGGCGGAATGGCAGACGCGGCGGACTCAAAATCCGTTGCCCGCAAGGGCGTGTGGGTTCAAGTCCCACCTCCGGCACTCTTGATTCGGCATGGCAGACACGACCAGAGCACGCCGGCCGGTCAGGCGGTGGTGGGCGCTCCCCCAACCGCTGACCGGCGACTCCTGCCCCGACGCGTCCGCTTCCGGGAGGGGCTCAGGTTGGAACTGGCAGCCCGTTGCTGAGCAGCGGACTGCCGCGCCCGTTTCCATCCTGTCCGTCACCGTTCAGGATGCGTTCCCACACCTCGTGGCGGTGGATTGGCGTGCCGGCGTCCGATTGAAATCCCAGCCTCACCCTGCCGGCCGTGATCTCCAGGACCGTGACGACGACCGTCGCCCCGAGATCCTCGCGCCGACCGATCACCACGCTTTCACGCTTCTTCCGAGTCAACACCAACATGGGTCACCTTCTTCCTGGTTGCGGGTCCCTCCGGATGGGTACGATGGCGAAGGACGGCCCTGCCCCCCGCTCCACTGACGCCATTGGCATGCAGATGCGTGTCGATCGGTGTTCCCAGTGCCGGCACGCCCTCTCCCAGCAGGAACATGTCGATTGCCGGCCTCGTGGTGAGTGTCTTGAGGACGCTTCCGGTCGCCCGATCGACATGCACGGCGCCGCCGCGGAACCACACGCCCGTGCACGTCTGGACGTGACCGCACAGGGCTTCGAGGCCATGGCTGAAGAGGTGCCGATGGTAGGCGTCCACCTTCGCGAACCCGTCCTTGCCATTGCTCGCTACCTGCCGCTCGCCCGGCGAGAAGGCTTCGTGGATGCTGAGCACCATCCAGTCCCCGTCCGCCACCACCGTCACGCTCGACGGGGCGCGACCCACCAGGAGATGCTCGAACGTGCCGGCGGCATGGGCCACGCGGCGGGCGAGACGTTCGCGGCCCCGCTTCCCACCATGGACGATGCTCATCCCTGATCTCCTCTCCATTGGCGACGGCAGCACCATGCGCCGCCCGCAGAAATTGGCCCATGAAACGAAAAAAACCGGCATGAAAAACCGCTTCGGGTGCTCAGCACCAGAAGCACGTTTCACGCCGGTCTACGTTCCAGCAGATCTTCCGGCAGCGGCCGGACTGCATGCTGACTCGTCTTCCGCGACTCGTCATCCGTCGAGGTCGGCCGGCCGCTCGTTCCCGAGCCGCCCGCACACCTCACAATTACTATAGCGCCGCGGGGGCCGAAAGCAAGGAGCAGCTCGCGGACGATGCCGGCGAACGCGCGGGAACGTTCTGCACCATGTCGCGTCCCTGTCTCCATCGCGATCGGATCGGCGATCGCCGTGTTTGCGGCCCTCACCATCCTGCTGGCCACATTCTTCACGGTGGAGCAGCGGACGGTTGCCGTCGTGCAGCGACTGGGGAACTTCGTACAGAAAGCCGGGCCGGGCCTCAACCTCAAGGTTCCCTTCATCGACAGGGTGGCCGGACGGGTGCACCAGCATGTCCAGCAGTTGGACGTCACAATCGAGACGAAGACCGAAGACAACGTGTTTGTCCAGATGGTCGTCGCCGTGCAGTTCTACGTCTTGCCGGAGAAGGTCTACGACGCGTTCTACAAACTGGACGATGCCCGGCGGCAGATCACCTCATGCGTGTTCGACGTCGTCCTTCAGGCCATCGTCGCCGGCCTGCGAAACGGTGAAACCGGACGACGGGCTCGCTGAAACCCGAGCCCTCACCCGGGGACCCGCCGGTCCAACACGATCGGAGTCGACCGCACGCGGGCCTGCGGCGGTCGGCTTGTTCCCCGGTCTGATAGACTGGGGTCATCGGTGCGGCGCTGCGACCTGGAATCGCGATCTCAGCCGCTCAGCGCGACGGGTCTCATGCGGTGTGTCGGGAGGCCCATGGCCGCGGATCGACTCACGCTTGATCGCGACCGCATGCCGGTCCGAAAGGGGAGGGTTTGCATGAAGACCCGTGGTGAAGTCGAGGCGGCGATCTGTGAAGCTGTCGCACATTTCATGCAGGAATTCATGGGCCGTGGCCCCACGGAGATCCGCACGCATCTGATCGGCAACCTGCTGCTCGTCCGCATGCAGGGGATTCTCACGCCGGCGGAAACCAGCCTCGCAGCGGTGCAGCCTCCGGAAAAAGGCCGTGATATGCTCAAAAGCGTCCGCACCTACATGCTTGAAACCTCCCGCCCGCGGATCGACGCATTGGTGCAGGAGTCGACAGGCCTGGGGTGCGTCAGCATGCACCACGACATCAGCACGATCACAGGCGAGGAGGTGTTCGTGTTCACGCTTGCAGGCGAGATGAAGCTGCGGGAGACGAAACGGAGGTGAGCACCGGGCCGCACGGCGACCGCTGTGACTGCCAGTCGCGGTGCCGGCGTGCCGCATGCGCCGATTGGGTAAGTTGCCTTTCGGGTTTCGCCCGGAGCCTTCAGTGCGCCATCCCGGGACGCTCCCGCGGCGGCGGGGCCGGGCAGGTGCGGACGTAGTCGAGCACGTCTGCCAGCCGCGCCGTGGCCAGGGCCAGGCAGGAGTCGGCGCCGCCGTAGTACATCCGGATCATGCCGCTGGCCTCGTCGAGGATCCAGCCGCACGGGAAGACCACGCCGTTGACGTCTCCCTGCCGCTCGTAGGGCATCTCCGGCGCGAAGATCCAGTCGTCGCTGCGCCGCAACACCCGCCAGGGCTGCTCGAGGTCGAGCAGCGCCAGGCCCAGCCGGTAGAGACAGCCGCCGGGAGTGTGGCGCACGCCGTGGTACAGCAGCAGCCAGCCCTCCGGCGTCTCCAGGGGCGTGGGGCTGAGGCCGATCTTGTTGGCGTCCCACCACGGTCCGCGGCGGGCATGCAGCAGCACGTGGTGGTCGCCCCAGTGCCGCAGGTCGGGCGAGAACGAAAGCCAGATGTGGGCCCCGGAACTGCCCGCGGACACGGGCCGGTGAATCATCGCATAGCGATCGCCGAACCGGCGGGGAAAAATCGCGGCGTCCTTGTCCTCCGGGGGCATCACGGGCCCGAGGCGGGTGAACGACGTGAAGTCGGTCGTGGAGCCCAACGAGACGAGCGGCCCGATCGCCGAGAAGGCGGTGTAGGCGATGATCCACTCCTGCCGATCCTCGACCCAAGTGACGCGAGCGTCCTCCACTCCCCACGCCTCTTCGGCGTAGTTCGCCGGATCGGCCGCGAAGGAGGGCTGCGGGTCGATCCGCCAGCCGGAGATGCCGTCGGCACTGCGGGCCACGCTGAGATGGGAGTGGCCACGGCGATCCTCCGCCCTCACCAGGAGCAGCGTGGTGCCGTCGATCTGGCAGGCACCGGCGTTGAAGACGGTGTGGACCGGATACGGCCAGTCGTTGGCCGTGAGGATCGGATTCCGCTCATGGCGCCGAAAGAGTTCGGGATAGTGCTGCGGCTTCTCGCGGGGCGTCATGGGCCGGGTGTTCCTGGGGCGACGGGGACGGAGGACGGGGACCGAGGGCGATCTCATCGTCGGTGCAGTACAGCTTTCGGGTCGCGATGCCCAGCCAGCGGGTCCAGAGGGCCGCGAGCGTCGACTCGGCGCCCTGATTGAGGTTCAGACCGTCGGGCTGCAGGCCGTCGCAGCAGCCGCCGGTGAGCGGATCGAACAGCGCCAGCCCCAGGCTGTTGCGACCCTCGAACCAGGCGTGCGCCCTGAGGAACGTGGCCCGATGGCCTGCCTCCGCGCGAACCGTGCAGGCGGCGAGCGCCGCCTCGGCCATCGTCGAGGCCTCCACCGGCTGCTGATCGTAGGGCGATTTGGGCTCGCCCCGCGCGTACCAGTCGCAGTTGCCCACCGGCCAGAACAGGCCGTTGGTCGTCGTCTCGCGGACCAGAAAGCCGAACGTCTGCTCGGCGACGTTCATGAAGGGGCCGTCTGGCCAGCGTTCAGCCGCCACAAACAGGCTGTGCGGCAGCACGGCGTTGGCATACGTCATCCGCGACTCGAACCACGGCCACTCCGGCCGGTGCGATCGCTCGTAGGCGTCGGAGAGCCGCAGCGCAGCCTGCTTGGCGACGGCCTCGAGCCCGCGGGCCAGCGGGACGTCGGCCTTCCAGAGATGCGACCAGGCCATGATCAGGTAGGCCTGGGCCCGCAGGCTGCGGAGTTCGGCCAGCGTCGGCAGGGCCGTCTTGATCAGTTCCCCGGCCACCGCGCGGAAACTCTCGGGCAGCCGGCTGCCGAGCACCTCGGCCAGCGCCAGCACCGCCTGCCCCTGGCAATCGCCGGTGCCTGTCGTGTCGAGCCAGTCCCGCTGGTAGCCGAGGAAGTTGTGGAAGCCCTTCACCGGGCAGCGGGCGTGTTCCAGGAAACTCAGGTAGCAGGCGATTCGAGCCAGCATCCGGTCGTCGGGATGCCGGCCCCACAGCCGGGTGCAGAGCCGCAGGGCACGGGCGTTGTCGTCGGTCGTGTAGCCGCTCTCGCGGCGCGGAATGCCGTAGATCGCGTGCTGGATGAGCCCTGTCGAATCGGTCATGCGATCGAGGTGGGCAAGCGGCATGTCGGCGGCGTGGTTCATCGGGTGCCTTCCTGGAGGGCGGGGGGACGTGGGCCGCCGGCTACGGCCCGCGCGGGGAGCGGACTCTTCCGGCGGTCCGCCGCGGCGACCCGCCGGAAGAGGGTGTGGTAGCTGCGGCCCACGCTGGGCCAGAACATCGGCCGCACGTGGCGGTAGGCCCGCCGGCGGGTCTGTTCCCGGAGCCGGTCGTCGGTGAGCAGCAGGGCGGCGGCCCGGGCCAGGCTGTCGCTGTCGCAGAAGGGCACCAACACGCCCCGGCCACCGGCCAGCATCTCGCGGGCGTAGAGATAGGGCGTGCTGATCACGGCGCCCACCACGGCCATGGCGTAGGCCATCGTGCCGCTGGCGATCTGGTCCTTGCCCGGATACGGGGTGACGAACACGTCGCAGGCCTGGAGGTGTGCGAGCAGGTCGGGCAGGCTCAGGTACTCGTTGACGAACCGCACGTGCTCCCCGACGCCCAGGGATCGTGCCAGCTCCGCCAGCCCCTCGCGATAGACCTCGCCTTCGCGGAGTTTCACCTGCGGATGGGTGGCGCCCACGATCAGATACACGGCCGTCGGGCAGGCCGCGACCACCGCCGGCATGCCGCGAATCATGTGTTCGAGGCCCTTGCCGCGGTTGATCAGGCCGAACGTGCACAGCAGGCGGCGGCCGGCCAGCCCCAGCGCCGCCTTGCGCGACTCGTCGCGGCCGAACGGCACCGGCGGCACGCCGTGGGGGACGATCCGCACGCGGCTCGGCGGCACGCCGTAGTCGTCGCGGAGCAGCCGGGCCGCGATGCGCGTCATCACCACCAGGCGGCGGCTGTGCGCCGCCAACTGCCTGACGAGCATCCGCGGCAGCGGGTCCGGCCGGGGCATGAGCGTGTGGAGCGTGGTCACGATCGGCTTCGAGCAGCGGGTGACGAAGTCGAGGATCCGGCTGCCCCACTCGCCCGGATAGAGGCCAAACTCATGCTGGAGGCTGACCACGTCGCAGGGCCCCTCGTTCGCCATCTCGGCAGCGACGCGGTAGGCGTCGGCCCCGCGGTTGTCGATGACGTGGACCACCCGCGGGTCGCTCGGCGGAATCGCGGCGATTTTCTCGATCGCGGCCACCACGGAGACGGGCCGCCCGGCGGCCAGGTCGACCGCGTCGGCGGTGTCCTTGGTGAAGGTCGCCAGGCCGCACGCCTCCGGCGGATAGGTCGAGACGAACAGCGGCCGTACGGCTGACGGCATCGAGCACCTCCTCGGTGGGATGGCTGCAGGCCAGGCCCTGGGCCCGCATCAGCCATGTGGTTGGAAGACACACCGACCAGCAAGGCCGGCAGCACTTCATCGCGACCGATGGGTCACGACGCACCATGGATCAGCGTTCGATCCAGCGGATCACAGACCGGGCGTGTGTCGGGCTTTCTTCCGAAACACGGCCCGCTGCATTCCCTCCACGAAGAGCATACCTGCAACCTATCCGATCCCGGGACCGCATGCAAGGAACAAACCGCGCGGGTCCCCGCGAAACCGGGAAGCGGAACCGTGCCGCTTGTCCAGGCGTGGACAAGCAGGCCGGCTGCCGGCTCGACCGCAACGGCAGGCTTCGGCCAGGTCGATGCTCTCTTCGTGCCAGGCACGCTCCTCCGGGCCGATCGC
Source organism: Pirellulales bacterium (assembly GCA_044355515.1). Taxonomy (GTDB): domain Bacteria; phylum Planctomycetota; class Planctomycetia; order Pirellulales; family UBA1268; genus QWPN01. The sequence continues at coordinate 4,965 of JBIKXY010000017.1, read as the reverse complement.
GCTGGCCTGGAACTTCGTCGTCGAGCGGCTCATGAACGCGCCCGATACCGACCCCGTGGCCTTCGAGCGGGCCTGTCATGACGAGGCGTGGGGCTGCGCCTGGTTCACCGTGAACTGGAATCGAGCGGGGTGGGCGTAAGGGAACACCGTGCGGCTCCCTGCCGCTTGAGTCGCGGCCTCCGGCCGCGATGGTTTATCGCATGAGTGCCGATCCCGAAGGGAAGGCCGGGCGGCGCCTTGGAAGGCAACCGCCCGCCCTTCGGTCTCGGCCCCTGGATCGGCTCGAGAGCGGTCCTTCACCGGAGCCCTATCCTCCGTCCAGGTCGAGTCGCACTGTACCGGACGCGTCAACGTCATGCGGGCACCGCCTGCGTGAGCGATTGAGCAGCGGCACGTGACTTGGCACCGAGTCGGCTAGCCCGAGCAGCCTCGAGCTTGGCATCACGACTGGCGAAGATCTCGGCATCGCGGCCGGCGAGCATGTCGTGGGGCGTGATGTAGCCGAGGGCGCTGTGGAGCCGAACCTGGTTGTAGTGGGTGACGAAGTTGCCGACGACGCGGCGAGCCTCCTCGACGTCCCGTGGAGCCTTGTTCCGGAACTCTTCGTTCTTGAGCGTGCCGTGCCAGCGTTCGAGTGTGCCGTTGCTCTGCGGGTAGTGGGGGCTCGTGCGGACGTGGGTGATGCCGGCCAGGCGGATGAACTGTGTGAAGTCCTTGGCGATGAACTGGGGCCCGTTGCCGGAGATGATCCTGGGCTTCTGGCCCGGGTATTTCTCGAGGGCCCGCTGAACGATGGTCTCGACGTCGGGCTCCTTCATGGTCTCGCGAATCTCCCAGTGAACGATCGCCCGGCTGTAGCCGTCGAGCGGGAATCTGCGGCGGTAGTCGATGATCGCCTGCTTCTCCCAAGCCTCCAGCCATCCATCCCGGGGGATGTGGCTGTTGTGGGCATGGGGCCTGCCGTAGTGCTGCTTCCAGAGGTGGTACTTGCTGGTCGGCAAGCTCATCCAGGCGAGGATTCGCTTGGCGGGCAGCTCAGCGCGGGCCGTCCACTTGCCGATGTAGTCGACCACTTCATCACGGGTGTCGGGGGGAACCCAGCGTCCTTTCAGAGCTCCCCACTGGCTTTTTTTGCCAGGACGTTCTCCTCCATGAGTTCGGAGTTCACCTCGTTTTTCTGGGCGATCGTGGCGTCTTTCTGGGCCACGACTGCCTCCAATTGGGCAATCCTTGCGTCCTTGGCCGACTCGGCCGCCTTGGCCCGCCGCCCCTTCTTGAGGCCGAAGACGTCGGCGCCGTGCTCGAACATCGCCGCCTGCCACCGCTCGATCTGGCTGGGCTGGAGCTGGTGCTCGTCACACAGGTCTGAGATCGCCACCCGGTCGATGAGATATCGCTTGACGGAGGCGTTGGAGGCGGGGAGGGAGTGGCTACTTGGTCAGGGTCGTTGCGCACGCCGCAGCCCGGTTCCTGATCAAGGCTGCAAGATCGTCGACAACCGCGCGGTCCAACTTGAGTGGCGCGAACTCGGCCACCACGGACTCGATCTTTGCCTCGACGAGTGCCGCGATGTTCCGAACCCTCTGCCGAACGAACGGCCAACTCATGCCGGCATCAAGGGCGAACTTCTCCCACCCCCTGGCGTCGAGTTCACCAAGCGTTGCCCGCTTGCCAATCTTCATCGCGAAGAACCCCGAAAGGTTCTGATAGGAGGCGGTGCAGAGGAGGTCATAGAGCGGTGCGAGTCCGGGAGACCCGCTTCGGTAGAGAATCGAAAAGTTCTTCCCGTGGGCGTCGGCATTGCCAACGATCACGTTGAAGATAGCGGCATTGAGCAGCGCGATAACGTCCACCGCCGGCGTGGTGGAACACGTGCGCAGAAGGTTGAAGCAGTCCACGAAAGCAGGGCCTCCGTCGCAGGCGTACTTCTTCTCCGGTGGCCTTCCAAGTGCCTGGCAGAAATCCTCTTGGTGGATTCTGAGCACGTGGCCGTCGGCGCCGAAGAAGCGGTCATACCGTTCGATCAGCAGAAACTTTCTGCCGCTGACGGTCCGCGGCTCAACGCTCGCGACATGGAGTCCGACCGCGCGAGCGAGCCGCATCACGAATGCTTCGTTCTCGGTCGTGCCATTGAACCGTTCGATGGGGGGCTTGAGGATGTGTGTGGTGGGTTGTCCGGGTGCCGGCAGTGCAACCGCGTTGTCCACGAGAACCACAGGCACCTTCGGTTGCGCATCGGCCAACGAGAGCCGCACTCCTTCTTCAGCAGTGAGAAAGGGGCGACGCGGGAGGTCGTCCAACACCTCGAGCAAGGCCCCATCATCAAGCCGCGTTGGCAGTTGCCGGGAGGGCACAACTGACGACGGCATTCCGGGCGGGAGCAGCTCTACCGCCCCCGCGACTTCGCCGCCTAGCCGATCGAGAAGCGAAAAGTCATTCGCAACGGATACACCGAGGAACCGGGCGACGGCTTCCCGCTGGCTCTCTTCGGGGAGCAGACCGGCAAAAAAAGGCCGGCACTCCCTTTTCGTAAAGACTTTCTCTCTCTTTGGCAGCGAAACAGATAGGGGAGGTGTGTCGGGGTCTGCAAGCAGAACGATTCCGTGACGATTCCGAGGCTGCCCGACTTTCGCTAAAACCACGCTCTTTCCCGTGCGAAACTCGACACACCGCTGAGTGGTGGGTCGCTGAGTCGTGGGTCTTTTCGGCCAGGCGTGTGCGGCTTTCCCGGGCGGCCGGCGGGCTGGCCCCTGCCTGGCTAGCCCGCCCTGCGGCGGCCCGCCCGAGCCAGCTCGATCCGGCCCGTGAGATCCTGCCGCAGGGATTCATAGATGCCCCGTTCGGCCTCGAGCTGGGCGCTGGCCTCGGCCCTCTCGCTCCGAAGTTGACACTCGATCGACTGCCGCTCGGCGGCCAGTTCCTCCAGCTCCCGAGCCAGACGGCCGGCTCGCTCCCGCGCCTCGTTCAGGGCGGCGGTGAGTGTGTGCACGTCCCCATGCCGCTCGACGGTCACCTCGCAGGATTTGTTCCATTCAATCATGCCGGCGGCAGCCACGTCGGCGAGCCGCGGCGGGCCGCCGGCGGGTTCCAGGCCGTGGCGGTCTCCCCCGACCAACTCGGCAAGCGCGCACGCGAGTTCGTGGGCCTCGGGCGCCACCCCCCGCACGAGCCCGATCCGATGGGACGGCTGCCCGGCGACGAACAGGTCGGGCCGAAACCGTGAAGCTGGTGTTTCGAGAGGCACTCCCAGCAGGTCGGACGCCTGCCGCACGAGTCCCGCTTGATCGGCCACGACATCTCCCGCGGCGACGACGGTGGCACAATCGGGCCGCGCGCGAACGAAGTCCAGAATCCGCCGGTTGTAGGCCACCCAGATCTCGGCCGCGAACCGGGGATTGGCCCGAAAGGCGGTGTCGCCCCGGCGGAACAGCGAGTCGACCACCTCCCACGGCGGCCGCACCACGAACAGCCAGCGGGCCTCCGGCAGCAGCCCGGCCCAGAAGTCGAGGAAGAGCACGGTTCGCGGATCCTTCCAGCCCCACGGCCGGCCGGCCGCGCGGCGGCGCGCGACGAGCGCCGCCGCCTCGTCCCGTGCCGTGGCGGGCACGTCAATCCGCTCGGCACAGGTGAAGCCTTCGAGCGAAAGCCCATTGGCGGCGAGGATCTGCTGGTGCAACCGGTAGAACTCGTTGTCCTCGAAATGGCCCGTCTCGTTGCCGGGGCCCGGGCCCATCAGGTCGTCACCGAGAGAGAGGCCGGCGGCAGCCAGGATCGAGGCCGCAAGCGACGTGGTCGAGCGGTGCATGCCGCCGATGACAAGGGCCGGCGGACGAGCCTGGAGGGCATGCCGAGTCATGTCTGAGCGCTCCCGAGGCAGACCAGGGCCGGGGATGATTCCAAGCCCCCAGCACCGCGTCAACGCCAGCTCCACCCAAGCCCGCCAGCCACCCTGTCCTCGCAAACGGCCCCGTTCGCCCTGCCTGCCGGCATCGCCACCGACCTTGACGCTCTTCCCCGCGGCGCGGTACCCCCCGCGGTGCCGGAAGGTCCCGGCTGCCGCCATCACGTCCGCCGCGAATACCTCCATGCCGGCCCCCTGCGAGCCCGACCTGCGCTCCTATTTCGACAGGGCCTGGTACGTGGCGACCTACGGCGCGGGCAAGCCGCTCGTCCGCTGCTGGCCGTGGCGGTACTACCGCCGCCGCGGCTGGCGGAAGCAGCACTCGCCGCAGCCGCTCTTCGACACCGCCTGGTATCTGGAGCGCTATCCCGACGTCCGCGCCGCGGGCATCGACCCGCTGGGGCACTACGTCACCTACGGCTGGCGCGAGGGGCGGCAGCCCTGCCCGCTCTTCGATCCCTCCTGGTACAGGGCCGAGTACCCCGATGTGGCCGCATCCGGGAGCGAGCCGCTGCTCCACTATCTCAGACAGGGCTGGCGGGAAGGCCGGTCGCCGCATCCGAAGTTCAACGTGCCCGGCTATCTGGCCGCGCACCCGGACGTGGCTGCCGCCGGCCAGGAACCCCTGGCCCACTTCCTGGAACACGGCTGCCGGCTGGTCGGCGGTGATCCACGGTCGAGACTCGCCGCAGCGGCCCTCGCGACGTCGCCCTCGACCGCCCCGCGTCCAGCGCAGATCGGCCCCGCCAATCGAGGCGACGTCAAGGCGATCGCCATCTATCTGCCGCAGTTTCATCGCGTCAAGGAGAATGACGATTGGTGGGGCGACGGCTTCACCGAGTGGACCAACGTCCGCCGTGGCCGGCCGATGTTCAAGGGCCACCACCAGCCCCACGTGCCGCACCTCGACATCGGCTACTACGATCTCGACGACGAACGCGTCCTCGAGCGGCAGGCCGAGATGGCCCGCCGCCATGGGATCCATGGGTTCTGCTTCTACCACTACTGGTTCGCCGGGCGACGCATCCTGGAGAAGCCGCTGGAGCGAATGCTCGCGAGCGGCC
>JBIKXY010000364.1:0-2651 GCA_044355515.1 Pirellulales bacterium | reverse complement strand
CGGGGGGTCTGGCGGTCCGCTCCCCATGAAAGCCCCCCCGGCACGAGCCGGAGGGATGACGCGAACCAGGCCGCAGGGCGGATTTCCAGCAGGGGCCGCACAGGCCGTGGCTCATGGCAGGCGGCGGGGCTTTCACGGCCGACTTGCACGCCCCGCCGCAAGGGGTAAACTGCTGCCCGTGGGTTTAAGACCCCAAATGCAACCAAAGTTCGCATTTGAAGTGGGTTTTGAGCCCAAAACGATCCGGATAGATGGAACAGTCCGGCCGTTCGATCCCGCGGAGGCGGGCAGCATGGACATCCCGGAACCACATGGCCGCGGCGCCCGATTTATTGCTGGGAGAGTTCGTCCGGGCCTTGGATGCCCGGTATCGGCTCGCCCTGCCGCCGGAACTCGCCGACCCGCTTGCGGCGACAGGCCAACGACTGGTGATCGCCAAGGAGCGGGCCGGCTGCCTCTCGCTCTGGTCAGCGGCCGCCTGGAAGCCGCGGCTCGATGCAGCCGTGGACGTGATCCGCACGAAACTCGCCGCGGGCCTGCTCACCCAGCGGGTCGGCCAGGTGCAGGATCTCGGCCGCCTGCTCTCCACCCGCCAGCAGACGATCTCACTGGCAGGCAGGGGCCGGCTCGTCCTGCCGGAGGGCTTCCGCGAGTTTCTCGGCGTGGAGCCGGGGGGCGACGTGATGGTGGTGGGAGCCGCCGTCTGCGTGGAGCTCTGGCAGCCCGCCGCCTGGACCGCCTTCGTGACCGCCGAGATGCCGGGCTTCCGGCAGCGGATCGACGAACTGATCACCTGACGGAGCCGGCCCCGCGCCGGACCGATTCACCGCACTTCGCCATGCCCGGGTGAGAGGACACGGTTTTTTCCTGACGGATCTCCACCCAGGAAACTCGACAACCACGGAACGGGGCCCCACAGCACGGATGCTGCCGCGGGAACCTTTCCCCGGGCATGGCTTTTTCCTCTGCGCGCGCAGGCGGGGGCGGGATGCTGTCTCCTCGCTGAGGCAGCGGCTCGGCTCCGGGGCGGGGTGGATGATCCCAGTTGGCTTCGCTCGGGAATCCTCAGATGAGCCACTGCCTAGGCTCGTCGAACAGCATCCCGCCCCCGCCGGATTTCTGGTTCCCATGAGGCAGCGGCTCGGCTCCGGGGCGGGGTGGATGATTCCAGTTGGCTTCGCTCGGGAATCCTCAGATGAGCCACTGCCTAGGCTCGTCGAACAGCATCCCGCCCCCGCCGGATTTCTGGTTCCCCACAAGGCAGCGGTTCGGAATCAACCCAGCGGGTTGCCACGGTTCGCGAGCGGCCAGGTGATCCGCTCGCCCGAGAGGGCCGAGGCATACGCCGCCGCGGTCATCTCCACGACCGTGCGACCGGCATACATGCCCGTCTCGGGCTCGCGGTCGCTCACAATCGCGTCGAGCAGATCGGCCGCCGCCCGGCGGCCCCAGGCGACCCGCTCCGCCGCCCGATCAACGTCGGCCACGACCTCCTCGCCGAGCCCCCCCGGGCCGATCGGCTGCCAGGGAAACCCCTTGTCGGTCCGCCAGAGCGGAGCCGCGCGGAGCCAGGCCTGCGGCACGTGGTCGGGGCGGATCTGGATCGCGCCGGCGCTGCCCACGAGCGTGAGCCCGAAGGCCGGCTGCTTGAGCCCCGCATCCCGCACGCTCGCGAAGTAGCCGATCGGCCCGTTCGCCAGCCCGAACATCGCCGCCACCGCGTCGCCCGCGATCAGGCCGATGCCCTCCGGCCCCGGGGCGGCGTCGGCCTTCGTGATCGGCCGGCCGCCCTGCGTCACCGTGGCCTGGCACCACTGCGGCGCGCCCCCCAGATCGGCCAAAAGGTCGAGCACGTGGCAGCCCAGCACCCAGAGATCCTCGCCGCCGCCACGCTTGTCTTCCTTGCCCCGCGCCCGCAACTCGAGCACGCGGCCGATCCGGCCGTCCTCGATCAGGTCGCGGACGGCGGCATACGTGCCGGAGTGACGGTTCACGAAGGCCAGGGCGAGTTTCGTGCCCGACTTTTCGCAGGCGGCCACCACCGCGTCGGCCTCGGCCGGCGTGGGCACGAACGGCTTCTCCATCAGGATCCCCCGGGCCCCCGCCTCGGCCGCCGCGATCGCCATCTCGGCATGGCAGTCGATGTGCCGCATGCAGATCGCCACCACGTCGGGCTTCGTCGCCGCGAGCATCTTCCGCCAGTCGGCGAAGGCGGCGGCCGGTTCGAGCGCGTGCCGGTCGGCCGCCTTGGCGAGGCCGGCCGCGTCGTCGTCGGCCGCGGCCACCACCTCGGCCCCGGGCAGCTCCCGAAACAACTCATCGATCGCATGGCCGTAATCGCCGCGGCCCGTCCGCCCGATCACCGCCACCCGCAGCCGCTCGTCGCCCATGCCCCGCGTCTCCCGTGGGTTTCGCAACCGGGCGGGATTGTAATCGGTCCACAACCGGACGATCCCCTGCGGGTACAGTCCCCATCAGGGCCGGTATCATGCGGCCCGTTCCCCGTCCCCGCCCGCCCGCGCCGCATGACCCACGACCACCACCATCACGGCCCGCGGGGCCTGGCCGCCGGGCAGTTCGACCGGGCGATGGCGATCGGCGTCACGCTCAACGTGGTCTTCGTGGCAGTGGAGCTGGCGGCGGGATTCCTG
>JBIKXY010000374.1:0-2654 GCA_044355515.1 Pirellulales bacterium | reverse complement strand
AGAAACTGAATTTTATTATCAAAATATCAAAGTCAATGCTAGAAAAGGGTTAACCTTAGTATGGCCAGCAGACTGGACTCATACTCATAGAGGTCTGGTTTCCAACACTCAAGAAAAGTATATAGTAACAGGTTGGTTAAACTATCATCGTTAATGCGGATGTAATTCAGTTGGTAGAATGTTTGCTTGCCAAGCAAAATGTCGTCGGTTCGAGCCCGATCATCCGCTCCAAATTAATTTTGCCGAGTTAGCTCAGTTGGTAGAGCGGCACGTTTACACCGTGTAGGTCGGGAGTTCGAGACTCTCACTCGGTACCAAGGAAATATTATGCCAGCAACATTTTTAACAGCAGACCCGCACTTCGGTCACGAAGGAGTATGCAGGTTCTTAAGAAAAGATGGTACTAAGCTACGCCCATGGGACTCAGCAGAAGAAATGGACGAAGCTATGGTTAAGCTTTGGAACGAAACAGTAGGCAAAAGAGACAAAGTCTACATGCTTGGTGATATCGTTATCAACAGAAAAGCCCTATCTACTCTTGGCAGACTAAACGGAGATAAAGTTCTCATTAGAGGAAATCACGATATCTTTAAACTTGAAGATTACACTAAGTACTTCAGAGATATTAGAGCTACTCACATAATGAAGGGTCTTATCTTTACTCACATTCCTATTCATCATGACAGCCTTGCTAGATTTGGTTGTAATGTTCATGGACATCTACATGAAAAAAGAGTAATGCTTGATGACGAAATAGATAACAGATACATTTGTGTCAGTGTTGAGCATACAGATTTTAAACCTATTTCGCTAGAAGATCTTAGAGATAGAATCGTTGCTCAGGGCGGTGAATTAGAAATGCGAGGTGTTTCTTCCTGGGACGATATGCAACCGAAACAGGTAGAAAAATATTTTTCCACAACTGTTCATTTTCCCAACGGCAGTTCTACTAAAGTGACTACTGTTGCTTACAGTATAGCTGATGCTGAAAAATTTATTAGAAGCAGATATGATAGTAGTGCTACTATAGGCGAGCTTCAGTTAGAAGCAAACTAATAAATAACTATTTGAGGAACCATTATGCTAAAACTACAACTAGAAACATTTGACATGGAAGTAAATTTTTCTTGTGAGGATGCTGGCGATCATGTAAAGGTGCTACGCCTACTTAATGAACTCATACAAGAATTGCAAGGACATGAAAATGTTAACCTTGTAGTTCAATCTGTACAGCGAGAAGAACCCGAACACGAAGAAGAATTTCCTGTCAGAGACGAATAATTTGGTTAACCCGGTTTGAATCCGGGTTATTTTTTGCTTGATTAGTGTTACTAAAGCAATTATAATATGATTATGCGAGAGTGGCGAAATTGGTGAAACGCACAAGACTTAAAATCTTGCACATTAGAAACACTGCGGGTTCGAATCCCGCCTCTCGTACCAGTAATGCCCCCTTAGCTCATGGATGGTTAGAGCAGCGGACTCATAATCCGTTGGTGCGTGGTTCGACTCCACGAGGGGGCACCATTAAAAGGTGTTAACATGAAACTCAATCTAGAACAAGTAAAGCAATTTATCGAAGCACAAAGTCCTCAGACCAAAATTTATATTGGTTGTGACTCTGAAAGATATCGAAGAAATAATGTATGGTACGCTGATTATATTCTTGCAATCGTAGTGCACATTGATGGTAAACATGGATGTAAAATTTTTGGTGAAGTAATTACCGAAAGAGACTACGATCAAAAAGCATCTAAGCCAACATTTCGTTTAATGAACGAGGTGTACAAAATAAGTGAACTGTATCTGAAATTGCAAGAAGTTCTAGTAAATAGAGATGTCGAAGTTCATCTTGACATTAATCCAGACGATGATCATGTGAGTAACGTGGTACTGTCTCAAGCAGTGGGTTATATTAAAGGGACATGTAATGTTATTCCTCTAGTAAAACCTAATGCTTTTGCTGCATCATATGCCGCTGATCGTCTTAAAGAATTAAAAATTGCATGAACATTTTAATTACCGGATACAAAGGATTCATTGGTCAGAACATGGTGAAAGCCATGTCTGATCACAATCTTTATTTCTTCGAGTGGGGAGAAAATTTAGATACTAAGATATTTAAGAAGTTAGATTGGGTTGTACATTTGGGTGCTATTAGTTCTACTACTGAAACTAATGTGGAAAAAGTATATAATCAAAATGTAGAATTTACATTGACACTAGCATTGCTTTGTAGGCAATACAATGTAAATTTACAATATGCAAGTTCTGCTAGCGTTTATGGTTTGAATACTAACTTTGTTGAGGATGCACCAAAGTCACCTCAAAGTCCATATGCTTGGTCTAAATTTATTGTAGATAGATTTATGGAGAATACCTCGCTTAAGAAAAGCGGTGGGAATTTAGTTCAAGGGTTTAGATATTTTAATGTATATGGACCGCACGAGGATCATAAGGGTGACCAAGCAAGCCCGTATCATAAATTTGAAATTCAAGCTAAAGAAACAGGTGTAATTAAATTATTCGAAGGAAGCGAAAATTTTAAACGAGATTTTATTCATGTTGATGTGGTATGTAATGTACATAAGGTTATGCTTAATGAAGAAGTCTCGGGGATTTTCAACGTAGGCATGGGAGATACTAAATCATTT
>JBIKXY010000129.1:0-8491 GCA_044355515.1 Pirellulales bacterium | reverse complement strand
ACGACGATCCCCTCCCCTTCGACGAGGCTCGCCGAGCGGACCGTCACCGCGAGGTCGGGAAACCGCTCCCGCAGCCGCTCCTCGACCCGCCGCCGCACTTCCTCGCCGATCCGGTGCGAGCCCAGCGCGACCGCGACGATCACCGCCGCCACCGAGAGCGGCAGCGTCCAGCGAACGAGCGTCCAGAGGGTGTCGGCGAGCGGCTTCACGAGGGCAGCACGGGGAGCATCGGCGCGGGCCATCCGCGGCGGCCCCGGGATCGCCCGGTCGCCGACGGAGGTTCGGGCCAAAGGGCCGGGAAACTAGGGATCGCTCCGGCCCCGGGTCAACCCGCCGCCGCGGCCGGTGGCCGGGGCAAAACCCGCCATTTCTCCAGCCTGCGCCGGTTGCTATAGTCACGCCGCAGACGAGTGCCGGGGGGCTGATTCCCGTCGTTGTCGGCCTCCTGACTTCCCGCACACACCCCCGGAGCCCTCGCATGGCCGCGCCCCACGTCGAACACTCGTCCCCCGCCGGCATCGTTCCCAACGCGTCCCGGCTGCTGTGGGCCGGGTTCATGGCGATCCTCGCGGCCGGCGTCGGCTTCGCGATCCGCGGCGGGATCCTCGACAACTGGCGGGAGCAGTTCCAGTTCACGGCTTTGCAGGCCGGCCAGATCACGGGCGCCGGGCTGACCGGGTTCTGCTTCGGGATCATTCTCGGCGGCGTGATCGTGGACAAGATCGGCTACGGCAAGCTCGTGGCCCTGGCGTTCCTCGGTCATGTGCTCTCGGCGCTGGTGACATTCAGCGCCTCGACGCCTACCAACGCCTACCAGCTCCTGTTCTGGGGCTCGTTCATCTTCGCCTTCGCCAACGGCACGCTCGAGGCGGTCGCCAACCCGCTCGTCGCCACCATCTATCCCAACAACCGCACCCACTACCTCAATATCCTCCACGCCAGCTGGCCGGCCGGGATGGTCCTGGGCACCGTCGCGGGCTGGTATCTCGATGACAAGCTCGAGATCAACTGGAAGTACCAGCTCGCCCTGTACCTCGTGCCGACGGCGATCTACGCGCTGATGTTCCTGGGGCAGAAGTTCCCCCGCTCCGAGGCGGCCGAGAAGGGGGCCAGCTTCGTGGACATGTTCCGCAGCGTCGGCATCCTGGGAGCGGCCGTCGCCTGCTTCCTCCTGGCCCTGTTCTTCGGCGACATCCTCAAGAACTTCATCCCCGAGCAGGCCGCGGTCGCGGGCTATGCAATCGGCGGGGCGCTGCTCCTGGCCGTGGCCGTGATGACGAAGTTCTCGATCGGGTCTGTGATGCTGTTCATCCTGTTCGTGACCCACGCCCTGGTCGGCGCGGTCGAGCTCGGCACCGACAGCTGGATCCAAAACATCACCGGCAACCTGTTCACCTCCGAACAGGGCAAGTGGCTGTTCATCTGGACGAGCGCGATCATGTTCGGTCTCCGGTTCTGCGCCCACTTCATCGAGACCAAGCTCGGCCTCTCCCCGATCGGCCTGCTGCTCGTGTCGTCGATCCTGGCCTTCGTGGGCCTGCGGTTCTCCAGCGGGATGGACACCTTCCCGGCCGCCCTGGCCGCGCTCGGAATCTACGCCGTGGGCAAGACCTTCTTCTGGCCCACGATGCTGGCCGTGGTGGGCGACCGGTTCCCGCAGACGGGCGCGGTGGCGATGTCGATCATGGGAGGCATCGGCATGCTTTCCGCGGGCCTGATCGGTGGCCCGGGCCTCGGCTACTGCAAGGACCGGTTCGCGGGCGAGGCGCTCAAGACCGCCGACGCGGCCGTCTACGAGCAGTACAAGTCGGAGACGCCGAGCCGCTTCCTGAACCTCCCGGCTACCGAGGCCTTCGGGCTCGACGGGGCGAAGGTGGCCGCAGCCCGCAAGGCCGGTGCCGAGGCGACGGCGGCCCAGAAGGCGGCCGTGACGGCCGATCAGCAGGGCGACCGCGACACGCTCAAGATCGACTCGTTCATCCCCGCGACGATGGCGGTGATCTATCTCGGGTTCCTGCTGTATTTCGCTTCGATCGGCGGCTACAAGCGGGTCGAGATGGATGGCTAGCCGCGGAGCTCGAGCACCAGGGAGCCGGCCTCGGGTCTGGCCCTGATGCCGCCGGGCAGATCGAGCGGCCGGGCTTCGTCGCCGCAGCGGATCAGGGCCGCGACCGCCTGATAGTGAGCGGCGGTCATGTCACGGCGGAGCCAGTCCTCACGCCGCCAGATCGCCGCGGCCAGTTCGACCAGCACAAGGGGATCGAGCCCCGCAAGCTCGGCCGTTCGCAGGGCGATTCCGCCGGCAGCGAGCCGTCGCGCGTGCACCTCGAGCAGGTGCTCAGCAGCGCTCGCGATCGCCGCCGCGGCCGTCGCGGCCTGCCCCCCGAGCCGCACGATCGCCTCGGTGGCCGCCGGGTAGGGGCCGGCCTCGCACCGCGGCAGGATCTCGTGCCGGAGAAAGTTGCGGGCATGCCGCAGCTCGGCATTGGTCGCGTCCTCCCGCCAGTCCTGGCCGACGGCCGCGAGGAAGGCCCGCACGCTCGCCCGCGACACGTGCAGCAGCGGTCGCAGGAGGGCGACGCCGTCGGCGAGCCGCCGCGACCGTCGCATCCCCGCGAGCCCCGCCACGCCCGTGCCCCGGAGCAGCCGGTGCAGGATCGTCTCGGCCTGGTCGTCGGCGGTGTGGGCCACCAGCACGTGCCTGGCCCCCACGTCGTGGGCCGCCGCGGCAAGAAACTCGTATCGCAGCCGCCGGGCCCGCCCTTCGAGCCCGTCGCGGCCGGCCGCGCCGGAGAGGGCGAGCCGCCGGCCGACGAACCGCATGCCCAGCCGCTCGGCCAGCATCGCCACGAAGTCGTGATCGGCCGCGGAGTCGGGCCGCAGGCCGTGATCGGCGTGGGCGATCACCAGCCGCCGGGCGGCGGCCGCCGGCGCGAGCCGAACGAGCCCCAGGGCGAGGCCCACGCTGTCGGCCCCGCCCGAGACGGCCACGAGGCTGGGAAACGTCCAGTCGTGCGTGGCCGGCAGTCCGGCGGCCAACGCCACGACAAACGCGGTCTCCGCCGGCGGTGTCGGGACGAGGCTGGGGGAGGTCGAGGACATGGGCAGGCTCCGCTGGCCGCATTGTGCCATGGCTGGCCGGCCGCCGCCCGGCGGTCGTGTCAACCGGCATTGAGCAGCCTCCCACCTCCGGCTAGCCTCCCACCCCGCCCCGACCGCCTTCCGAGGAGCCATCCATGCACCGCCTCTCCCGCTGGCTCGCCATTCCGGCCTTGCTCGCCCTGCCGCTGGCGACCGGCTGCTCGACGCTGCTGACGGTCGCCTATCTCGTCCAGCCGGCCGACATGCCCGCCGAGTTCGCGGGCCTCAAGGGCAAGAAACTGGCGGTCGTCTGCCGCCCGATCATCGAACTGGAGTTCACCGACGCCGGATCGGCCCGGGAGCTGGCCGCGCTGGTCGGTCAGCAGATCCAGCAGAACGTCCGCCGGGCGAAGCCGGTGGGCCAGCACGAGGTGGCCCGCTGGATCGACGAGAACGCCTGGACCGACTACCAGACCGTGGGCGGCGCCCTGAACGTGGATCACGTCGTGGGCATCGACCTCGAGGAGTTCCGGCTGCACGAGGGCTCCACGCTCTACCGGGGCCGGGCCGCGGTCAACGTCCGGGTCTTCGACATTAAGGAGAAGAAGGTGGTGTTCCAGCGGCGGTTCGACGACTTCGCCTTCCCCGCCAACAATGCGATTCCCTCCACCGACATGGCGGAGGGCGAGTTTCGCGGCGTGTTCATCCGGACGCTCGCCCAGCGGATCGCCCGGCTGTTCCACGCCTACGAGAGTCGCGACGTGTTCGCCGAAGACAGCATGACCTTCTGACGGCCTTGCCTCGCCCGGAGCCGACCGGGCGCGGAGGCTGGGCAAGGCAGCGCTGGCATTGCTGCCGTTACTTCAGCAGCCCGTCGAGCTCGTCCACGAGCCCGGCGAACCGGGTCAACGCCGTGGCCACGGGCACCGGGCTCTCGAGGTCCACCCCCGCGTCCCGCAGCAGGTCGAGCGGCCACTTCGAACTGCCCCCCTTGAGGAAGCCGAGGTAGGCGGCGAGCGCCCCCGGCTGGCCCTCGGCCACCCGCTGGGAGAGCGTGATCGCGGCCGCGAGGCCCGTGGCGTATTTGTAGACGTAAAACGCCGAGTAGAAGTGGGGAATCCGCAGGCACTCGAGCTCGAGCTCACGGTCGATCGCGAACTCGGGGCCGAAGTAGGCGTCGAGCAACTCGCGGTAGATGAACCGGAGCCGCTCGAGCGTGAGCGGCTCCCCCCGCTCCGCAGAGGCGTGGCTCCGCCGCTCGAACTCGGCGAACATCGTCTGCCGCACGATCGTGTTGCGGATCGAATCGATCTCCCGGGCGATGATCGCCGCCCGCTCCGGCTTGGTCTCAGCCCGCTCGAGCAGGAGCCGCGTCAGGAGCTGCTCGTTGAAGGTGCTCGCCACCTCGGCCACGAAGATCGTGTAGCCCGCATACTGGTAGGGCTGGGCCTCGGCCGAATAGCGGGTGTGCATCGAGTGCCCCGCCTCGTGGGCCAGCGTGAACACGTGCTCGATCACGTCGTCCTGGAAGTTCATCAGGATGTAGGGATCGGAGTCGTAGGTGCCGGAGCTGAAGGCGCCCGACCGCTTGCCCGCATTGGGATAGCGGTCGCACCAGCGGCCGCGGAGGCCGCGTTCCATCCGGGTGCAGTATTCGCTGCCCAGCGGCTGGAGTGCCGTCACGATCACGTCCACCGCCTCGTCCCAGGTGTGCTTGCGTTCGAGCTCGGGCACCAGCGGCACGTAGCAGTCGTAGTGGTGGATCTCGGGCAGGTTCAGCACCCGGCGACGCAGGTCGTAGTAGCGATGCACGGCCGGCAGCTGGGCCCGAACGGCCGCGATCAGCTGGTCGTAGACGGCCAGCGGCACGTTGTCTTGGAACAGCGCCGCCTCGACGGCGCTGGGGTAGTGGCGAACCCGGGCCGCGTAGATGTCGAGCTCGTTCGAGCCCGAGAGCGTGGCGGCCAGCGTGTTGGCGTGGGCCTGGTACTGGGCGTAGAACTGGTGAAACGTGGTCTTCCGCACCTCGGGTGAGGTGTCGTGGAGGAGGGTCGTGAAGGTCGCGTTGGAGAGCTCGATCCGCTCTCCCGTGCCGGTCGTGACCGAGCCGAACTTCAGGTCGGCGTCGGTGAGCTGCCGAAAGGCCTTCCCCGCCGTGCCGGCGAAGGTGCCCTGCATCGCCAAGAGCTTCTCCTCCCGCTCGGAGAGCACGTGCGGCCGATTCCGCACCATCCGCTCGAGCAGGAGCCGGTAGGCCGCGAGCACCGGCAGCTCCATCCAGGCGGCGAGCTTGGCCGGCTCGAGCGCCATGATCTCGGGCCGGATGAAGCTCGCGGCCTCCCCGGCCCGCGTGGCCACGTGCTGGAAGCGGCCGGTCATCCGCTGGGCCTCGGGAGCGGCCGTGTCTTCGCTCGCCCGCAGGCTGGCGTAGGTGCCGAGCCGGTCCCCTTCGCGGTCGAAGGCCAGGTCGTGGGCCAGGCATTCGGCCAGCCGTTCGGGCGACTCTCCCAGCGTGCCGGCGTAGGGGGCGAACTGCGGGATCCGGTCTTCCCAGGCCTGGAGCCCTTGCTCCCACTCCGCGTCGGAGCGAAACAGGCTGGCGAGATCCCACGTATCCCCGGCCCTCACGTCCTTCCGGGCGGGCAGGGCTTTGACGGCGACATCGGACATGGAAGGTGACCCTCGAGGGGGACGAGTCAATGGCAGCCGCATTGGTTCGCCGAAAATCGTATCCGAATCCAGAGCACCGCGAAGAGAGGCACGACCTCCAACGGCATGGGTCGCTGGGGGTGAAAGCCTCCGTCGCTGGGATATTTCGCTCTCCCCGCCTCCCCGCCCCCGCGTCAAACGAGCGAAATCTCCAGGCTCCTTCGGCTTCCACCCCCAGCTTCCCGGAGCGTCGCCCAAGAAAACGCGTTGCATCGAGTCCATCAAAAGGCCGCAATGGGTTGCCCATGCCAATTGGAACAAGGGCCCCGCGAGGGGTTGCCCATGCCAATCGAGCCGGCCTTGCTAGCGAGCGCAGGCAGGATGCCGAAGCGAGCTAGCATGGAGCGACCGGAGGGCAGGATGCCCGCAGGGAGCGTCCGGCGAGATGGCATGGGCAACCCCGAGCCCGCGCGCGACAGGCCCGCCTTAGAGCCGCCAGCAGGCGGTGCCCCAGGCGAGGCCGCCGCCGAAGCCGCACACCACGACCGTGCTCTCCGGCCCCACGCGGCCGGTCCGCCAGGCCTCGTCGAGGGCCAGCGGGATCGAGCCGCTCGAGGTGTTCCCGTAGCGGTCGAGGTTCATGAACACCTTCTCCTCCGGCAGCGCCAGGGCCGTGCGGATGCCCTCCAGGATCCGGGCGTTGGCCTGGTGGAGCACGAACAGGTCGATGGCGTCGAGCGGCAGGCCGGCCCGCCTCACGACCTCCGCGATGTTCTCCTCCGCCAACCGGATTGCCCACTTGAAGACCGCCCGGCCATCCATCTTCATGAACTGCTCCCGGCGGGCGAGCCCCTCGGCCGAGACGGGCTGTCGCGAGCCGCTCATCGGGCAGGCGAGCAGGCCCGCCCCGCGGCCGTCGGAGCCGAGGGCGAAGGAGAGCAGCCCCCGCTCGCGGCCCGCCGGCGCGGGCCCGGTGGCCTCGAGCACCACCGCCCCGGCCCCGTCACCGAACAGGGGCCAGGTTTTCACGTCCTCGGGATCGACGAATCGGGAGTTGGTGTCGGCGCCGATCACGAGCGGGAGCCGGCTCGTGCCCGCGGCCACGAACTGCGCGGCCGTGACGAGGGCGTAGGCGAAGCCGGCGCAGGCGGCGGTCACGTCCATCGCCGGGGCGTCGAGGCCGAGCGACTCCTGCACGACGCAGGCGGTCGAGGGGATGCAGGTGTCGGGCGTGAAGGTGCCGAGCACGAGCAGGTCGATCTCGGCCGCCGCCAGGCCGGCCTGACCGATGGCGTCCCGGCCGGCCGCGGCCGCGAGGTCGCTCGTCGCCACGCCCGGCGGCGCGTGCCGCCGCTCATGGATGCCCGAGCGGGCCACGATCCACTCGGGGTCGCAGCCGAGCCGGGCCAGATCGGCGTTGGTCACCACCGCGTCGGGCACCGCGCTGCCGCTGCCGGCCAGCCGAAAGCCCACGGCGCGGCCGAACCGGGACGGCCGTGGCGAGGTGAGGATGTCGGACATGCGGGCGCCGTCTACGGCCTGCCTGGGCGTTCGGGTCAGGGCGCGGGCTCGGTGCCCGGCTCGGCCGGCGCCTCGTCGGCCGGCTTGGCCTCGATCACTCCGGCCCGACCGAGGCGGATCTTCTCATATTCCGCTTCGGAGACAACGTAATACCAGTCGGCGAACCGGCCGTTGAGCTCCCGGACCCGGTTTCGGCCGGCCTTCAACTTCTCGTCGTAGGCATCCTGGGCGAGCCGGTTCTCCCGCTCGATCCGCCGCCGCTCCTCGAGGCCGGCCTGGGCCTTGGCCTCCTCCTCATCGGCCTTGGCCAGGGCGTCGGGCCCGCCGTCCTGTTCCTCCTTCTGGCCCTCCGCCGAGCCCTCCTCCTTGCCCTCGGCGGGCTGGTCATCTTTCTCGGCCGCCGGCTTGGCCGGCTCCTCCGGCAGGGGCTTGAGCTCCGGCTTGGCCAGCAGGCTCTCGTTGAACCGGGCCGACACGAACAGGTAGCGGCCGGCACCCGCGGAGGCCGGTTCCTGCTCCTTCTCGCCTTCGGCCTTCCCCGCCTGTTGCTCCCCGCCGGCGACCCGCGTGGGGCTGCCGAACCGCAGCAGATACTCGACGCCGTCCTTCATCCCCACCACCGTCTCGCCGCTCGAGGAGAGCATCTCGCCCGACTCGAGCGGAAAGAAGCCTCGCCCGAGCAACGACAGCACAGCCTGCTCGTCGCCGGTGAACTTCTCGTCGGCCTTGAGCTCGGCGCTCAGGCCGGCGGGCTTGCGGACCACATCCACGATCGTGAGGTCGGCGAGCGCCTGCTTCAACTCGTTGAGTTTCGCGGTGGCCAGGGCTTCGTCGGGGGCGAGGGTCTTCTCCTCGGGCTTGTTGCCCTTGCCGAAGTCGACGAGCTTCAGGAGCGACCACGTCCCCTCCTTGTCGTCGTAGGCGAGGTCGATCAGGCTCGCGCGGCTGCGGGAGATGCCCGGCCGCCCTTCCGGCGTGATCGCCATCGACCAGCTGGAGTCGTCGATCGTGAGCCGGGTCACGTCCCAGGGGGAGAGCTTGAGGAGGTCCTTCTCGATCCAGTCCTCGAACTTGGACGTGAACTTCGCGGTGTCGAGCTCGGCCAGATAGACCGGATCCTGCCCGACCCGGCGGACATACCGCAGCGTGCGGCCGGCGGCCGGCGCCGCGGCGCCGGCCGGTCGCTTGTATTCCTTGCCGATGATCAGTCGGGCGAGCTTGGTGCCGGATGCATCGCGGA
>JBIKXY010000363.1:0-2661 GCA_044355515.1 Pirellulales bacterium | reverse complement strand
AGAAGCCGGCCACGATCGCGGCCAAGAGGGCGAGCGTCACGACCTCCAGGTAGCGGTCGAGAAACCGCTTGGCCGCCGCGCCGAAAAAATACGTGGCGGCCGCCACCAGGAAGAACCGGGCTCCCCGGCCGAGCGCCGAGGCGGCCACGAGCGTGCCCAGGGGCACCGAGCAGACTCCCGCCGCGATCGTGAACACCTTGTAGGGGATCGGCGTGAAGGCCGCCGCGAAGATCGCCAGGAAGGCGTTGCCGCGATAGAGGTTCTCGACCAGGGCGAACTTCTCGCGACTGAAGCCGGGCACGTAGGAGAAAAACCAGGGCTCGACCGCCTGCCACAGGCCCCAGCCGATCGCCCAGCCGGCCACGCCCCCCGCGACGCTCGCCACCATCGAGACCGCCGCATAGAGAAAACTCCGCCGCGGCCGGGCCACCGAGAGCGCGATCTGGAGCACGTCGGGCGGGATCGGGAAGAACGAGCTCTCGGCGAACGAGATCGCCGCCAGGGCCGTGGTGCCGTGGGGGGAATCTGCCCAGGAGAGCACCCAGTCGTACAGCCGGCGGAGCGGGCCGCGTCTGCCGGGCGGGGCGGCGCCGGGTGACGGGGAGCCGGCGGGGACCTGTTCGCGCGTCATGCAGGAAGAGCTCGGCGGAGGGTTTCGCCGAGCAACGCGGAGGCCGGCGCCGCTTCAAGATAGCCGCCGGCCGAAAGGATCGCCACATCCCGCGCGTCGGGGCCCGGGGTGACCGAATCCCGAGCCCCCGTGTTCGTCCGGCGGGTGCCGCTGCCTACAATCCATTCGTCACGGGGGCCTCTTCGCCGCCGGCGAATCGATCACCTCGGAGCGATTGCCGTGCTGGGTTCGATCCGCCACCGGCTGGCCGCCGTCTTCGACGCCCTCGACAGCCCGCCCGTGCGGGCCTGGCTGGAGCGGTCGGTGGTGACGGGGGCGGCCCTGGGCTTTCTCGTGCACCTGCTCGCGATCGGGGTCGCGCGGCTGTTTCCCGACCTGCCCCAGACGCTCTTCGAGGGGATCGACGAGAGCCCGCTCCATGCCGTCTACACGCCTTTCAGCGTGATCCTGTTCTACGAGGTGGTGCTCTTGGTGTTCGCCCTGGCCGCTTCCCACACCGGCGAGGTCGCCAAGCAATACCAGATCATTTCGCTGATCGTCGTCCGCGGGGTGTTCAAGGACATCGGCGGCTTTCACGACCTGGAAAACTGGCTGGCGGAGCCGGCCGCGGTCAGGGCCGTCCTGTTCGACATGGCCGGGGCCGTCTTGATGTTCCTGATCGTGACCGGCTTCACCCTGCTGCGGCACGTGACGCCGAAGATGCCCTCGCACCGCGACCTGGAGGCCTTCATCCAGCTCAAGAAGGCCGTGGCCATGCTGCTGCTGGTGGTGCTGGTCAGCCTCGCGGTGGTCAATCTGGCCAGCTGGGCCGGGCTGGTCGGGCGGCTGCCGGTGGTGCTGGCGCCGCCGCCGACCGACGTCGATCTCTTCTTTTTCCCCCGCTTCTTCGAGTTCATGATCTTCACCGACGTCTTCCTGCTGATCGTGTCGCTGGCCTACTACGACCGCTACGAATACGTGTTTCGCAACGCAGGCTTCGTGATCTCGACGGTCCTCCTCCGGGTCTCGCTTTCGACGCCCAAACCCTACGACGTGGGGCTGGCCCTGATCGCGATGCTCTACGGGCTGGCCGTGCTCGGCGTGTTCGCCTGCTTCGCCGCGATCGAGCGGATGCGGACCCCCGCGGCCGGGCCCACGCCCGGCGGTCGCGAGGGTCGGGGCGACGGCTAAGACGGCCTGACTCGCGCTGTGTCGCCGCTCAGGGGCCGGGCCGATCGGCCCGGCGGTCCGCCCAGGCCGAGGCCCGGTTGAAGGCCAGCGCCACGACCGCCGACCCGCCGGCGTAGACCAGCGGCGTCGAGCCGTAGGCGGCGTCTTTTGGATTGACGGCGACGAGCAGAAACAGGACGACCGCCGTCACGCACGTCAGCGACAGGCCGGTGAACACCACGCTCCAGGCTTCCCACTTCATGACCACCCTCCGTCTCTCAGGTCGCGACCCCATGTTCCTCGAGCAGTTCCGCCGCCGTCGCGAGGGCTCGCCGGGCCGCATCATCGTACCGCCTTCGCCGTCGGCCGGCCGGCATGAGCATCGCACCGGCGAAGAGCCCGAGCTTGCCGAGCGTCGAGACCCTGGCCCGCCTGTCGAGCACCTCGCAGCCCCGCCTTTTGATCCTGGTCCCGATCCCATGATAGATCCGCGCCGCCGCCCGGACGGCCAGCCGGGAATCGGCATCGAGCGATGCGATCCCCGCCTCCCCGGCAGTGTAGTAGCCGTCGGCCACCTCGAGGATCGTCCGCACGCCCTGTCGCACAGCCCAGGGGTCGGGCGGCCCGCCGCCGGGCCGCAGGCCCTCGGTCCATTCGACCGGCAGGTAGCAGCGGCTCCGCCGCCAATCTTCCGCCACGTCGCGGGCGATGTTGGTCAGCTGCATGCCCATGCCGAGCGCCGCGGCATGGGGGAGACGGCTGCGATCATCGAGGCCGAGGATCGGACACATGAGCACGCCGACCGCCCCGGCGACCCGGAAGCAGTACCGCCAGAGGTCGGCCTCGTGGAAGCCGGTTGCCGGCGTGAGGTCCGACCGCAT
>JBIKXY010000362.1:0-2669 GCA_044355515.1 Pirellulales bacterium | reverse complement strand
GGGCCAGCAGACAGGATCTCGCTGCCGCAGGCCAGGGCCGCCTTGCGGAGCCCGGCCGCCGGGCGGCCGGCGCGAAACTCGGGGATCAGCACATCGTTCATGATCCGCTGGCTGGCCCGCCGCTGCCGCTGGTCGTCCAGGCCGTCGCCCAGGACGATCTCGGCCTTGCGGTCGGCAGTGGCCACGAAGATCAGCAGACCATCGTTGCGGTCGGCCGAGCCGAGCTGCCAACGGTTGAAGAGTTCGGTCGCGAACGTCCGATGCGGCTGCCCGGCGGTGGAGCCGATCACGACGACCACGAGGTCGCCCCCGGAGGCGGCCTCGATCCCCTCCGCCAGCCGCTCGATGGCCGCCGCGTCCTCCGCCGCCAACAGCCCCACGGTGTCGACCACATGCCCTGCCGGTCGGGGGCCGTCGAGCGAGGCGGGGGGGCCTGCCAGGGCCGCGGCGGCCGTCGCCCAAGCCAGGGGGGCGACGAGCCTCGACGCCAGTGCTCGCCCGGCGGTTCCCGTGCTCATCTCGGCCTCCCTCGCGGTGCCTGATTCTCGGCCATGACGCCCAGTCGCCCGATCGGGCCGCTGCCGGTCAGCGACCATTCCGCTTCTTGCGGCGGGCGTCTTTGTCCCGCTGTTTCTTCAGCTTCCGCCGCTCGTCGGCCGTGAGCCGCTTGCCGGTGTCTCCCTTCGGCTTGGCGAGCCGGGCGGCGGGGTTCGTCATCTGGGCCTGAAGCCTCTGCACCTGCTGCATCCGCTCCCGCACCCCGAGGCCCGCCATGCCCTTCATCAGCGCGGCGATGCCGTCGAACTGCTTCACGAGGTCGCTCACTTCATGCGGCTCCACCCCCGCCCCGGCCGCGATCCGCCGCCGCCGCGACTGGTCCACGATTCGGGCCGGGTTTCGCCGCTCGTCGGGGGTCATCGAGTCGATGATCCCGAACAGCCGGTTCATGTCCTGCTCGAGGTCGGCCCCGGCGAGCATTTCCTGCATGCCCCCCATGCCGGGAATCATGCCCAGCACCTTCCCCAGTGGGCCGAGCCGCCGGGTCTGGCCGAGCATCGACTTAAAGTCCTCGAGCGTGAACTCGCCCGCCTTGAGCCGCTCCTCCTGGCGGCGCACCTCGTCCTGGTCAAACTTCCGCTGCGCCTCCTCCACGAGCGAGACCACGTCGCCCATGCCCAGGATCCGCCCCGCCATCCGCTCGGGATGGAAGTCTTCCAGGGCCTCGATCTGCTCGCCGGTGCCGATGAACTTGATCGGCACCCCCGCCACGCTCTTGACCGAGAGCGCCGCCCCGCCGCGGGCGTCGCCATCCAGCTTGGTCATGATGATGCCGTCGAGCTCGAGGGCGTCGTTGAAGGCCTTGGCGCTCCTGACCGCGTCCTGGCCGGTCATCGCATCGACCACGAGAAAGGCCTGGTCGGGGCCGACCGCGCGGTCGATCCGGGCGAGCTCCTGCATCAACGCCTGGTCGATCGCCAGCCGCCCGGCGGTGTCGAGGATCACCGCCGAAATGTTCTCCTTCCGGGCCCGGGCCACGCCCGCCTGGCAGACGGCGACCGGGTCGGCGGACGCCCCCCCGGGCATGTCGGCCGGCGTGTGCACCGGCACGCCGAGCTGCCGGCCGAGCACCGCGAGCTGCTCGATGGCGGCGGGCCGCTGGAGGTCGGCGGCCACGAGCATGACCCCGCGGCCCGTGGAGAGGATCTTCTTGGCGAGCTTGGCTGAGGAGGTGGTCTTGCCGGAGCCCTGCAGGCCGCAGAGCATCAGCACGGTCGTGCGGCCCGCCTCGAGGTGGAGCGAGTGGTCCACCGGGCCCATCAGCGCGACGAGCTCGCGGTGGACGATCCCCACGAGCTGCTGCGCCGGGTCGAGCGACTCGAGCACCTTGGCGCCGACGGCGTCGGTCGCCACCCGCTCGAGGAACGCCTCGGCCACGTCGTAGGCGACGTCGGCCTCCAGGAGCGCGGTCTTGACCTGCTCCAGGCCCTCTCGCATGTTCGCGGCAGTGAGCTTGCCGCGGCCGCGGAGCGAGTTGAAGGCGGACGAAAGCGAGGCGGAAAGCGATTCGAACATACGGGCCACAGCGTCCGGGAAGGATCACGAGGCCCGGAGTATACCGCTGCGATCCCGCCGCAGGCCGCCGCCGGAACGGGCCCGACGGCCCCTCCCCCCGGTGACGAGCCGCCCGTTCGGGAGGCGACACACGCTGTGCCGCTCAGACCCGACGCGTGGCCGGCGAAGGCGGCGCGTCACCGGAGGGAGGATCGCGGGACGTTTCGCCCCGAGTCGCCAGCGGCCGGGCTCAGCTGAAGGTGCCCGGCTCGCCCGTCGGCACGCCCGGCATCCCGCCCGCCGAGCTCGGGATCACGGTGCCCGGCATCACGCTGCCCTCGCAGCAAGGGGCCGCCGGGGCCGCAGCCGGACCGCACGGGTCGCAGACCGGCCCGCAGGGCGCTGCCAGCGGGGCCTGGCAAGGCTCCGCCTGCCGGCCGCAGGGCGAGCGGAACTCCATGAAGGACGGGCGGCGGCAGCCGTTGCCGCTGCCGAAGCAACTGCTGCAGCCGGGGGACGCCGCGAGGGCGGCCAGGCAGAGCGCGAGGCAGATGACGCGGGACATGACGAACTTCTCCAGCGGGCGGATCGCCCGAGCGACGAGCGGGTTGAACAGA
>JBIKXY010000128.1:0-8514 GCA_044355515.1 Pirellulales bacterium | reverse complement strand
CACGGCCGACGTGGACGGCGAGTATTGGTTCCGCCTGCGGGCGGTCGACCGCAGAGGCCGCTCCCGCGGCGGCGAGGGACCCGACATCCGCGTGCTGGTCGATGCCGCCGGGCCGCGGCTCGCCGCCCGGCTCTGGAAGGGTCCCGACGGCGAGATCCTCTGCCGCTATGCCGCGACCGATGACTCGCTGCGACTCGATTCGCTCGTGGTGGAGTACCGCGGCAGTGAGGACAAGGGCTGGAAGCATGTGGCCGCCGACGCGGTCCTGGCCCGCGAGACTCCCGCCCACCTCGTGGGCGAGACGATCTGGTGGGCCGGCGAGAAGGTGGAGCAGCTGGTCGTCCGGATCACGATTTCGGATCGGTCCGGCAATCAGACGGTGCGGCAGTTTTCGCTCGAACTCTCCGACCCTCGGGTCGATCAGGCAGCGCTGGCCAAGGAGCTGGGGGTGCCCTCCCTGCCGGCCATGGTCGACGGGCATGACTCGTTGCCTGCGGTGGTCGCCGACCGCGTGGCTCCGCTCGCTGGCGGCTCCGGACCGTCGTCACAGCCGGACGGCGGTGTGACTTCCAGTGTCCTGGCCCCTCGATCCGGTGGCTGGGCAGCCGAGGCCTCGACCTGGACCGGCGACACCGTCCAGGGCCGGAAAGTCGGCCGCACCGGCGCCGACCCGACGGCCGATCGCCTCGCGTCGGCGGCGCCGCGTCAAGCCTCCCAGGCGGCGGCGGCAGGGCTGCTGCCCCGAGCCGACCAGGCACGCGTCGGGACCCGGGCCGTATCCACCACCTCCGCCGCCGATCTGCTCGCGGCGGCCGGCCTCACCCGGCCGGCGGCCGAGGGACAGCCGCTCGAATACCGGGGTCGTCCGCTGCACCTCGCCCGGGGGCGGCGGTTCGCCTGGGACTACGAGATTCCGGCCGTCCGCCGCACGGCCGGCCCGTTGCGAGCCGAGCTCTGGACCACCCGTGACGGCGGCCTCACCTGGCAGAAGGCGGCCATCGACGCCGACGGCCGCAGCCCGATCGACGTCGAGCTCGCCGAGGCCGGGTTCTACGGCGTGCGGCTGGAACTGGTCGCCGACGTGCCCGGTGCCGATGCCGGCCCGCGGAGCGGCACCGAGCCCGACGCCTGGGTGGGCATCGACGACCAGCCGCCGCAGCTCGAACTGGTCGGCGTGGATCGCGACGAGGCGGCCGCCACCGACGCGCTGGTGATCCGCTACGCGGCCCGCGACCCGCTCCTGCCGTCGAACTCCGTGCGGTTGCTCTATTCCCCCAACGCCGAGGGCCCGTGGGCCACGATCGCGACCGGGGTGGCGAACGAGGGGAGTCACCGCTGGGAGCCGGGCCAAAACGTGCCCGCGCGGGTGTTCATCCGCATCGAGGCCACCGACGCCGCCGGCAACCAGGCGGTCGCGGTGAGCGACGCGGCCGTCTCGGTCGCCCCGACGCGGTTCGGCGGCCGGCTCGGCGGCCTCCGGCTGATGCCGGCGCCGTGACGCGTCGCCTCCGCTACACTCGCCTCCGAAACGATCCCGGAGGACCTCCGACGTGGCCGGCGGCTCGCACGCCCTCGATCTGTTGCTCGATCCCGCGGGCTTGCGGGTCGAGGCCGCATCGATCGTCGTGCTCTCCGGCGGCGAGCCGTTTCTGGCCCGCCAGTGCCTCGGGCTTCTCCGCGACCGGCTCGTGCCCGACGAGGCCGATCGGGCCTGGGCCTGGCGGGAGTTCGCCGGCGCCGAGCCGCTCGACCCGCGGGACGTGTTCGACGAGGCGGCGACCGTGCCGCTGTTCGCCTCGGCCACCCGCGCGGCGGTCGTGCGACAGGCCGATGCCTTCGTGACGGCGGCCCGGGAATCGCTGGAACGCATCGCCTCGGCCCCCCGCGGCAATCGCGGACTCGTGATTCTGGAGGTCAAGACGTTTCCCGCCACGACGCGGCTGGCGAAGGCGGCCGCGGCGCACGGGCTCGTGATCGAGACCGCGATCCCGCCTCGGCACAATACGGCCGGCTGGCTGCGGAAGTGGGCCGAGACGGGTCACGGCGTGAAGCTGGCGGCGGCCACGGCCGAGCAGCTGCTCGAGCGGCTGGGCGGCCACCTCGGTCAGGTCGATCAGGCCCTCGCGCGGCTCGCGGCGGCCACCCCGCCGGCCGCCCGCGGGCAGCCTGTTCCGCCCGAGGCGATCGAGGAGTTCGTCGGCACGCCGGGCGAGCGGTCGGCCTGGGGCATGATCGACGCGGCGGCCGCGGGCGACGCCGCCAAGGCCCTTGCCGAACTGGCGGAGCTGCTCGACGCGGGCGAGAGCCCGATCGCCATCGCGGCCCAGGCCAGCGCCGTGCTCCGCAAGCTCGCCGGCGCCGCGCGGCTCCTGGCCCTGCCGGCCGGCGCGGGTCGCCCGGCGGGCGTCGAGCCGGCGCTCCGCGAGGCCGGCGTGGCCGCCTGGCCCAAGGCGCTCGCCCAGGCCAAGGACTCGCTCGCTCAGCTCGGTGCCGGGCGGGCCCGCCGCCTGCCGATCTGGCTGCGGGATCTCGACCTCGCGCTCAAGGGCGAAGCCTCCCGCGGCCTGCGCGCCAGGCTGGCGGTGGAGCGGCTGTTCTGCAAAATGGCGCGGCAGCAGGGGCGTCCCACCAGTGGCGATCGCCGCTGACGCCCCGGCCCCAGGAGACCCCTTGCCTTGCAGCCCCCCGCCACCCACGACCGCGACCGCTGGGACAACCCGCTGGCCGCCCGCTACGCCTCGGCGGAGATGACCCGGCTGTGGAGCGACAATCACCGCTACGCGTTATGGCGGCGGGTCTGGCTGGCCCTGGCGGAGAGCGAAGCGGAGCTGGGACTGGCGATCACGCCGGCGCAGCTGGCGGAGATGCGGGCCCACCTCGACACGATCGACTTCGCCAAGGCCGCCGACTACGAGCGCCGGATGCGGCACGACGTGTTCGCCCACCTCCACGCCTTCGCCGACGACTGCCCCGCCGCCCGGCCGATCATCCACCTGGGCGCCACGAGCGCCTTCGTCACCGACAACACCGATCTCGTGCTGATGCGGGAGTCGCTCGATCTCGTGGCCGCCCGGCTGGCCACGGTGATCGAGCGGCTGGCCGGGCAGGCAATGGCGACCAAGGACATCGTCTGCCTGGGCCGCACCCATCTGCAGCCGGCCCAGCCGACGACGATCGGCAAGCGGATCTGCCTCTGGATCCACGACCTGTTGCTCGATCTCGAGGAGATCACCCACCGCCGCAAGCTGCTGCGGGCCCGGGGCGTGAAGGGCACGACGGGCACGCAGGCCAGCTTCCTCGAACTGTTCGCCGGCGACCATGCGAAGGTCCGGCGGCTCGACGAGCTGGTGGCCCGCAAGCTGGGCTTCCACTCCTCCTACGAGGTGACCGGTCAGACCTACACCCGGAAGATCGACTCGCAAGTGACCGCGGCGCTGGCCGGCGTGTCGGAGTCGTGCCACAAGGCGGGCAACGACCTGCGGCTGGCGGCGGCCTGGGGGGAGATGGAAGAACCCTTCGAGAAGGAGCAGGTGGGCTCCTCGGCGATGCCCTACAAGCGAAACCCGATGCGGGCCGAGCGGATGTGCGGCCTGGGGCGGTTCGTGATGGGGCTGGCGGTCACGGCCGGTCAAACGGCGGCCACCCAGTGGCTCGAGCGAACGCTCGACGACTCCGCCCCGCGGCGGCTGGTGCTGCCCCAGGCCTTTCTGGCCACCGACGCCCAGCTCGTGCTCTACGCCAACATCGCCGGCGGCCTGGTCGTGTTGCCGGGGAGCATCCGCCGCAACCTGGAGGCCCACCTCCCCTTCCTGGCCGCGGAGAAGATCCTGATGGCCGGCACACAGGCCGGCGGCGACCGGCAGGCGCTTCACGAGGCGCTCCGCGTGCACAGCCACGCCGCGACAGCCCGGATCCGCGAGGGGGAGGCCAACGACCTGGCCGACCGGCTCGCGGGGGATCCGCTGTTCGCGAGCGTGGACCTGGCCGCGACGATGCAGGCCGATGATCTCGCCGGCCGGGCGGCCGCGCAGGTCGAGGAGTTCGTGGCCGGCGCAGTGCAGGCGGCGCTGGCCGACTGCCCGGCCCGGGTGGCCGACGAGCCGCTCAAGGTCTGACGGCGCTACACCCGGTCCTGGAGCCGGGTCTTGCTGCGGCTGGTGCGGCAGTCGAGGCAGATGCCGGTCACGATCAGCCGGTGCGACTGGGCCCGGAACTGGTGGCCGGCGGCGACGGCATCGCAGATCCGGGCCACGTCGTCGCTGGAGAACTCGATCAGCTTGCGGCAGCCGGTGCAGTAGAGGTGATCGTGCTGCGGGTAGCCGTAGTCGTGCTCGTAGACGGCGCGGCCGTCGAGCACCATCTTCTTGAGCAGGCCGGCATCGACCATCTCCGAGAGGGTGCGGTAGATGGTGGGCCGGCTGGCCCGGGCCCCCTCGCGGGTCTTCCGCAGTTCGGCGAGCAGCTGCTCGGCGTCGAAGTGCTCGTGGCGGCTGGCCACGTGATCGACGATCACCCTGCGCTGGCGGGTGACCCGCTTCCCGCGGGACTGGAGAAACTCCTCGAACCGCTCCTGCGGCGACAGCGCCGTCTCGACGCTGCCCAGCGAAAACTCGGAACCCACGGCCATCGGGATCGTCTCCTCGACCCGATTATAGCCCGCCCGGGGCGAATCGCGCACCGGCCAACCGCCGCACCAGACCGCCTCACCAAGCGGCCGGGATTCGTCTGAACGGACTCACCAAGCCGCCGGGCGCCCGAGCACGGTCGCCCGGAGGTGCGACCGCCGGCCGGAGGGCCGGCAAGGCTGAAGGGGGCATGGATGCCCCTTCAGCCGTGAAGCCGGATGCCCCTTCAGCCGTGAAGCCAGCCGCCCCTTTCAGCCGTGTCGTCAGCCCAGCCGCTCCAGCAGCCGATCGAGGGCGATGTCGAGCTTCTCGGGGGTCTCGTAGCTGCCGTCCGCGATCGCGGCCCGCAGCGCGGCCACCTTGTCCATCCGGATGTCGGAGCCGCTCTCGGCGGCCCGGACGGCCTCGGTCGAGAGCGTCACGGCATCCTGCACCTCGCCCACGCCCTGGCGGGAAGTGACCTCGGCGGCCTCGCCGGCCGCCTTCGTGGCCTCCAGCCCCTTGACCGCGATCGAGCCCTGCGAACCCTGCGTCGAAAACACGCCGAAGATGTTCATGATCGTTTTCCTTCCCCTGTCGTGACTCCGTTCACCCCCAAACGCCCCGCTGTACGCGGCCGACCGTCCGGTGGTTCATCGGGTTGTCGTTCGGTTCGAAACTCCACGCTCGAAGGCTGCGGGTCGGTCCGCGAATCCTCGCCGTCACCATTCTGGCCGCGCATCGGCGGGTCGGCGAAGGCGGGTTTTCACACCGCACAAGCCGCTCCGACTCACATCCGCGTGGCAACTTTGATTCATCGACCGATCGCTCCGGAAACTTCACTCGATTTTTCGGCTGCCGGTTTTCCCCGTCCTGACGGCCCCGGGCTTGCCCCGCCTGCCCAGCTTCAGGGGCCGGGCCGCAGCGGCCGGGCCGGCTACATCGCGAACTCCCGCTTCCGCCGGCCGAGCTGGTTTTGCAGCCGTTCGACGATTGCCGAGTGCATCTGGCTGACCCGGCTCTCGGAGAGGTCGAGGGTGGCCCCGATCTCCTTCATCGTCAGCTCCTCGTAGTAGTAGAGGATGACGATCAGCCGCTCGTTGCGGTTGAGCCCCTTGGTGACCAGCCGCATCAGGTCGTGCTTCTGGATCCGGCGGGTGGGATCGTCTCCCTTCTTGTCTTCCAGGATGTCGATCTCGTGGACGTCCTTGGAGCTGTCGGTCTCGCACCACTTCTTGTTGAGGCTCACCAGGCTGACCGCGTTGGCCTCGACGAGCAGCTTCTCGAACTCCTCGGCGGAGAGCCCCATGTGCTCGGCCACCTCGGCGTCGGCCGGGGCCCGGCCCAGCCGGGCCTCGAGCGTCTTGAGGGCCTCGTTGAGCTTGCTGGCCTTGCTGCGGACCAGCCGCGGCACCCAGTCCATCGTCCGCAGCTCGTCGAGCATCGCCCCGCGGATCCGCGGCACGCAGTAGGTCTCGAACTTGACGCCCCGCCCCATGTCGAAGGCGTCGATCGCGTCCATCAGGCCGAAGGTCCCCGCCGAGACGAGGTCGTCGAGCTCCACGCCGTCGGGGAGCCGGGCCCAGATCCGCTCGCCGTTGTATTTGACAAGCGGCAGGTAGATCTCGATCAGCAGATTGCGGAGATCCTCCCGCGATTGATCCGCCTTGAACTCCTGCCAGATCGCCAGGATCTCCTCGGCCGATCGCTGCGTGCGCACTGCCACGTCATCCTCCTTGATGGGGGCTCTTCCTTCCGGCCGGACCCTCCGACATCGGCCGGCGACCCGGTTTGGCTCGAACATTTTTCGGGGCGGCCATCCACTCCGCCCGGTTTTCCTGATCGGTCTGCGACGACTCTCCGACTGCCTGTCAGGCCGCCCGCGCCTGCCCCGCTTCCCCGACGGTGGCGAACACCTCGAGCCGCTGCTCGTCGCTCGTCTCCTCCTCGGCCAGCACCCGCAGGTCGGGCAGGTGGCGAGCCAGCGCCTCGCGGACCGTCCGCCGCATGCCTGCGGGCACCAGCAGCACCGGCTGCCCGCCCCGCTCGACGGCCGTGCGGGTGGCGCGGCGAATCTCGGCCACCAGCCGGGGCGATGGCTTGGCGGCCGCGGCTGGCCGCAGGGCGTCGAGGCCGCCGCCGGCGAGCCGGACCGCGGTGAGCCTGCCCTCTGGATCCCGCGCCCGGCGGCAGATCGCTCCTGCCAGCCGGCGCCGCACGATCTCGGCGAGCTGCCACGGTTCGGCCGCTTCGGCGGCATGGTCCGACATGATCTCGAGCAGTTCGGCCAGCGGCCGGATCGGCACCCCCTCGCGCAGCAGGCATTGGAGGGCCCGCTGGATCCGGGCGATCGACAAGACGCCGGGCACGATCTGCTCGATCACGGCAGGCTGGCTCGCCCGCAGCGACTCGACGAGTCGGCTCACGGCGTCACGGGAGAGCAGCCGATCGGCATGGCGGCGGACGGCGGCCTCCAGGCTCCGGGCGACCGCGGCGGCGGCGTCGAGCACGAGATCGCCCCGGGCGGCGGCCGCCTCGGCCCGGGCCTCGCCCAGCCAGCTGGCGGCCCGGCCCGTGAGCGGGTCGGTGGCCGCGTCGCCGTCGACGGGCCGCTGGCCGGCCGGCGGAATCACGAGCCGGCGGCCGGCGGGGATCTCGCCGTCCGCGGCCGCATCGCCGGCGATCGTGATCCGGTAGCCGCGCGGGGGGAGATCGAGGTCGTCGCGGAGCGAGACGGCCGGCAGCACGAGGCCCAGATCGCTCGCGAGCGAGGCGCGAAGCGCTTCCACGGCCGCCGCCAGCGGCGCGGCCTCGCCCGCCACCAGGCCGACCAGGCCGCGGCCCAGTTCGACGGTGATCCGTTCATCGGCCAGCACGTCGGCGGCGATGTCGGTGCCGCCAGGCTTGGCGGCTGCGGGAGCGGCCGGACCGCGGGCCGGCGACCGCGTGGGGGCGTCGACGACGGCAGCCCGCTCGTCCTCGCGGGGGCCGCGCCGGGCCGCCACGACCGCCGCGACGGCAACCGCCAATGCCATCCCCGCCAGCGGCAGGAAGGGCAGACCGGAGAGCGAGAGCAGCCCCAGGAACATGGCTGTGATCACGAGCACATGGGGCCGCGATCCCAGCTGCCGGCCGAGTTCGCTGCCGAGATCCACCGACTGGCTCGACCGCGACACGAGCAGGCCGGTGGCCACCGACACGAACAGGCTCGGCACGGCGCTGGCCAGGCCGTCGCCGATCGTGAGCAGCGAGTAGAGGCCGAGCGCCCGGTCGGCGGGCATGCCCTGCTCCAGCACGCCGATCGCCAGGCCACCTACGAGGTTCACGAGCGTGATGATCACGCTGGCCACCGCCTCGCCGCGGACGAACCGGCTGGCCCCGTCCATGGAGGCGAAGAAGTCGGCGTGGCGCTGGAGTTCATGGCGGGCCTGGCGGGCCTGCTCGCGGGTGAGCGTGCCGGCCTGGACTTCCGTGTCGATCGCCATCTGCCGCCCCGGCAGGCCGTCGAGCGCGAACCGCGCGGCCACCTCGCTGGTGCGCGTGGCCCCGGCCGAGATCACGATGAACTGGACGACGGTGATGATCGCGAACACCACGCCGCCGACCACGAGATTGTTGGCGGCCACGAACGAGGCAAAGGCCTCCACCACCTCGCCGGCCGCGGCCGGCCCGTCGACGGCGGCTCGCGACAGGATCAGCCTGGTGGTCGAGATGTTGAGCACGAGCCGGATCAGCGTGGCCCCGAGCAGGAACGTGGGGAACACGCTCAGCTCCAGGGGCGTGCGGGCGGCGAGGGCCCCGAGCAACGCCAGCACGGAGACCGTCAGGTTGGCCGCCAGCAGCAGATCGACGATCCCCGCCGGCACCGGCGCGAGCACCACCAGCACGGCCAGGAGGATGGCCGTCGGGA
>JBIKXY010000361.1:0-2672 GCA_044355515.1 Pirellulales bacterium | reverse complement strand
AGCCTGGCCGGACCGCCCGACCAGCCGGCGGGCCTCCTCCGGCGGCATGGCCAAGACGAGCTCGAAGTCCTCGCCATCGCCGAGCGCGTGCTCGAGCGGCGAACGACCGTCGCCGGGCCGGCTCGCCATCCGCACGGCATCGGGATGGATTGGCACCGCGTCGAGCTCGAGCACCGCGGCCGTGCCGCTGGCCTGCATCATCCGCGCCAGGTCGAGCGACAGGCCGTCGCTGACGTCGATGGCCGCGTGAACCCTGAAGTCCCCGGTGATCGCGGCCGCCTCGCGGCACCGCGGCCTCACCGTCAGATGCCGCCCCATCAGGCTGCCGCCACAAGCTCCGCTGACGACGAGCAGGTCGCCCGGCCGGGCGCCGTCTCGCCGCCAGGCCGCACCGGGAGCGACGCTGCCGATCAGCGTGGTGCTGATCACCAGCGGCCCGTCCCAGGCGTTGGTGTCGCCCCCAGCCAGGGCCACGTCGAACTCGGCGGCGATCGCCAGGAGGCCCGCCTGCAGCCCGCGGCCGATCGTGTCACCCGCCCGCCGGGGCACGGCCACCGCCACGACCGCCGCCTCGGGCCGGCTGCCCATCGCCGCCAGGTCGCTCAGGCTCACGGCCAGCGCCTTGTGCCCGACCGCCTCGGGCGGGCATTCCGGCCCGAGCACGAAGTCCACGCCCTCCATCAGCATGTCGACGGTCACGACCGTCCGCCGCAGCGCCGGCGGCCGGAGCACCGCCGCATCGTCGCCGGCAGGCACCTCCAGGCGACGGTCACGGGGCAGGCCGGCGAGCAACGCGGCCACGAACTCGTTTTCGGACGCCATGCACAGGGCTCCCGCGGCCCTGGAGTATACGCCGGCCCGATCGCCGCCGGCCTACCGCCGGAGCGTCTCGGAGACGAGGTGGCCGAAGAGCGTCTCCCGGCCGCGGAGGACGTAGAACTTGATCGGGTTGAGGTGATCGGCCTCGGCCCGGTCGAGGATGTAGACAAGATTGTCGAGGGCGATCGTCTCCCAGACGTGGAGCCCGACGAGAATGTCACCCTTGCGAATGCCCTGCTCCGCGGCCGGCCCCCCCTCGCGAACCTCCGCCACCAGCAGGCCGCCCCGATACCTCGACTGCAGCTTTTGCACCGTGGCGGCCGCCAGCGGTTCGACCCGCAGGCCGACCTCCCGCCAGCAGCGGTCCTCGACCGGCACGCCCCCCCGGTCCGCCGCCGCCAGCGACATCTCGATCCGCTCCTCGGCCCCGGCCCGAACCACCGTCACCGGCACCCGCTCGCCCGGCTTGCATCCCAGCAGGGCCCGCTCGATGTCGAGCTGATGGGTGACGGGCACATCGCCCACCTGCGTGATCCGGTCGCCGGCCCGCACGCCGCCGCTCTCGGCGGGGCTGCGCCGATGCACCGCCTCGACGACGGCGCATCGCCGGCCGTCGGACTTGACCACGATCCCGTGCCAGGTGTGACCGATCCGCTCGACCGCGAGCAACTGCGACACGACGTCGAGTACCCGGTCGATCGGAATCGCAAAGCCGATCCCCTGGGCCCCGGCCCGGACCGCCACGTTGATCCCGATCACCTCGCCGTCGATGTTGAGGAGCGGGCCGCCCGAGTTGCCGGGGTTGATGCTGGCGTCGGTCTGGATCAGGTCGTCGTACCGCTGGGTTCGGCTGACCTCGACGTCGCGATGCAGCGCCGAGATGATGCCCCGCGTGACCGTGTGCTCGTAGCCGTAGGCATTGCCCAGGGCGAGCACGGTCTCGCCGATCATCAGGTCGGACGACGTGCCGATCCGGGCCACGGGCAGCGGGCCGCCGGCGTCGATTTTGATGATCGCCAGATCGGTGCGGGGGTCGTGGGAGACGAGGGCGGCGGCCACGGTCCGGCCGCTGGCGAGCGTGACCTCGATCCGCTTCACGCCCTCGACGACGTGGGAGTTGGTGACCACGTAGCCCCGGGAATCGAGCACGACCCCGGTGCCCATCCCGTTGACGCGACGGACCTCGCCCACGGCCTCCCCCTCGGCAGGCACGAGCTTCTGGCCGTGAATGTTGACGACGGAGTCTTTTTGCGACTCGACGGCGATCACGATCGCCGAACGGCGGGCCTCGGAGCCGGCGGCGGGCAGGGCGGCCGGGAGCACCACCAGCAACAGCAAGGCCCGCAGCAGCCGCATCGGCACCCGCCCCCTCGAAGCCCCGACAAACGCACGGCTTTCGGCCGGTTCCTGCGGCCGAAAACATCAGGGTCAGAGGGGGGATCGGCCAGGATTCGCCCCCGGGTTCAGCGGCCAGGCCCCGGGGCGGCAGAGTTTCGCAGCCGGCCGCTCGGGGCTCCGGCCGTGCGGCCGCCGGGAAAAACATTCATGTTTGCCGCATGCAGGCCGCGGTTCCGGGCCGCGGCTCCAGGCTGATCAGACCGCCGGAAGACTCGTTCGTGGCCCGTCGGCCAGGGCAGATCGCCCCTCGCTGGCCTGCGCTCAGTCGATCCCCGCTTCCGGGGCACGGGCGGACTGCGGCCGGGGGGGGCCGGTTCGGGCCGAGCCGCCATCGACCACCGTGATCCAGCCCGGGCAGACCTCGACGCGACCGTCGGCAATGTCGGCCTTCTCCCAGACCGGCTCACCCAGATCAAACAGCCGGAAGACCCGCTTGGCGGACCGGACGGCCGCCT
>JBIKXY010000127.1:0-8520 GCA_044355515.1 Pirellulales bacterium | reverse complement strand
GTCGAGGCAGACGGGCGTGGCCACCGTCATCTCGCCGACCGAGCCCTCGCCGACGATCTCCGGGGCACCGTCGCCCGCGGGCGGCCGCACGAACAGGCTCGCGCCGTCTTCGCGGGTGACGAGCACACGGCCATCCACGAGCACCGGCGAGGCGCTGTAGGCGTGGCGGTTCTTGGGCAGTTCCTCCTGCCAGATCGTCTCGCCCGTGGCGGCGGCGAGACAGACCACCTGGCCCTTGTCGGTGCAGACGACCACGCGATCGAGGGCCGCCGCGGGCGTGGGCACATCGGCTCCGAGGTCCTTTCGCACCCAGGCCACGTGGCTGCCGGTGACGTCCCCCTTCCCGCCCCGCCGGATCGCCGTCAGCGTGCTGCCGCGGGCGTAGGGGGCGACGACCAAGTCACCGATGGCCACGGGGGAGGCGATCGAGCGGAAGAACTTCTCGCCCGCGGGGTTCAAGCCGCCCACCCGCCAGACTTCCCGGCCGTCGGCCGCGTCGTGGGCCGTGACGTGATCCGCCCCGAGCACGACCAAGAGCTCCGCCGGCTCGCCCCTGGCCGGGTCGCCGGCGAGCACGAGCGGCGTCGAGTAGCTCTGGGCCGCTTCTTCCGGGGCGTCGAGCATCCGATCGTGCTTCCAGAGGAGCTTGCCCGTCGTGCGATCGAAGGCGACCAGGTAGCTCGGGCCGGTCTGCATCACGGCCACGACCACGGCCTTGTCGGTGAGCACCGGCGAGGTGCCCAGATCCCACCAGAGCGTGTCTTCGCCGAACCGCTCCTGGAGGTTCGTCTTCCAGACCACCTCGCCGTCGGCGAGGTTCAGGCAGGCGAGTTCACCGCTCTTGAAGTAAACCCAGGCGCGGGTGCCGTCGGTGACCGGCGAGGGGTTCGCACCGGTGGCCTTCTTATGCTTGCCCGGTCGCTCCGGCCCCAGCGTCCGCCGCCACCGTTCCCGGCCGGCGCGATCGAGGCAGACGACCGCGTCCTGGCCGTCGATCCCGCAGGTGACCAGCACGGACTCGCCCCAGACGGCCGGGGTGCTCGCACCGAGGCCGGGCAGCGGCACCCGCCAGAGGATGTGCTCGGCCTGGTCGCCGGACTGCCACGAGGCCACGTAGCCCGTTCCGGCCGCCACGCCGTCGAGGCCCGGGCCCCGCCAGTTGGGCCAGTGATCGGCTCGGGCCGCCACACCGCAGGCCAGGACGCCAAAGGCGACTCTCCAGGCTTCCACGCCACGTCCTCCGGGAGGTTTCCTGCGGCCGGCTGCGAGCCCGCCATCTGCCGCGGTACCGCCCCGGGCCCGGGCCGCACCCAGTCACAAACTTGGAGTGTACTGCGGTGCGATCAGCGTTGAAGGCCGGGTCTGCTGGAACCAGGCCGGAGGCGCCACCGCCGCCGGCGTGCTCCACCGGGCTCCGGAAGAGGCCGGCCGTGATCGTGGCAGAAACCGATGTTCTCTGCACCGCGTCTGGCGGCGGGGCGACAGAGCCGTTTGCACCCTGGCGGGGGATGCAGTTGAATACCGCCCGAGTTCGCCTTTGCCATCCCGCCCGGAGCCTCCCCGATGCCCAAGCAGACCGTCGCCGCCCTCGATCCCGCCGGCAAGGCCGTCCTCGTCCGCGTCGATTTCAACGTGCCGCAGGACGATGCCGGGGCGATCACCGACGACCGCCGGATCCGGATGGCCCTGCCCACGATCCGGTCGATCATCGACCGCGGCGGCAGGGCGATCCTGATGTCGCACCTCGGCCGGCCCGCCGGCAAGGGTTTTGAGTCGGAGTTTTCGCTGGCGCCCGTCGCCAAACGGCTCGGCGAGCTCCTGGGCAAGCCGGTCGAGCTCGCCGGCGACACCGGCGGACCCGACTCCGCCGCCAAGGCCAAGGCGCTCCCGGCCGGCGGCGTGCTCGTGCTCGAAAACGTCCGGTTCAACAAGGGGGAAAAGAAGGGAGACGACGCAGCCTACGTGGCCGGCCTGGCGGGCCTGGCCAACGCCTACGTCAACGACGCGTTCGGCACCTGCCACCGTACTGAGGCGAGCATGCACGCGGTGCCCGTCGCCATGAAAGGGCAAGGCAAGCCCGCCGTGAGCGGGTTCCTGGTGGAGAAGGAGATCAAGTATCTGGCCGACGCGATTGGCTCGCCGCAGCGGCCGTTCGTGGCGATCCTGGGGGGCAAGAAGGTGTCGGACAAGATCGCGGTGATCGAGAACCTGCTCTCGATCTGCGACCACGTGCTGATCGGCGGCGCGATGGCCTACACCTTCTCGCTCGCCCAGGGAGGCAAGACGGGCAAGAGCCTCGTCGAGGCCGACAAGGTGGAGCTCGCCAAGTCGCTGCTCGCCAAGGGGAAAGGCAAGCTCGTCCTGCCGGTCGATACGCACTGCGCCGACGACTTCTCCGGCAGTGCCACCAAGCGAATCGTGCCGGCCGGAGAGATCCCGGACGGCTTCGAGGGGCTCGACATCGGGCCGGAGACGGCCCGCCGCTACGGCGAGATCATCCGTTCGGCCGGCACGGTGGTCTGGAACGGCCCGATGGGCGTGTTCGAGATGCCCCCCTTCGACGCCGGCACGAAGGCCGTGGCCGACGCGGTGGCCGAGGCGACCACCCGGGGGGCCGTGACGATCATCGGCGGCGGCGACTCGGCCGCGGCCGTCGAGCAGCTCGGCTACGCCGAGAAGGTGAGCCACGTCTCGACCGGCGGCGGCGCATCGCTCGAGATGCTCGAGGGCAAGGCCTTCGAGACGGTCGCGGTGCTCGACGACGCCTGAAGCGGCCGACGGCGATCACCGCAGGTCGATCCTACAGGCCGGCGGTGTCGGTCGGGGCGGGTGCGGCCGCGGCGGTCTTGTCCGCCTTGTCCGCCCGCAGCTTCGCCAGCCGCACGCCTGCCTGCCGGACATAGTCGCGGTCGTGGGTGCTCAGGTTCTCGACCGGCACGGCGATCCGCCGGCCGCGGGTCTCGAGCACGCACCGGCTATCGGCCCCGACCTCGATCAGCGTGGCCACCAGGCTCGCGGTGCCGGTCGCGTCGATCCAGCGACGCACAGGCTCACTGCTGACGAAGAGTTCGGCAGCGGCCGGCTCGTCCGCAGGTGCCGGCTCGTCCGCAGGTGCCGGCTCGTCCGCAGGTGCCGGCTCGTCCGCAGGTGCCGGCTCGTCCGCAGGTGCGGCCGGCTCGGCATCATTCTCGGCGAACGGATCGGCAGGCTCCTCGCTCCCCGCGCCCGCCGCCGGCTCGTCCTCGACCATCTCGGGCTCGGCGGCTGGCTCGTCACCGAAGGGATCAGCCGTGGCTGCGGCGGGCGACTCGGCCCCCGGCTCTGCGACCTGCTCGCCATCGACGGTAGCCGGCTCAGCGGCCATCGCTTGCTCGTCGCCCGGCGCGACACCCTCGTCCCCTTCGGCATCGAACTCCTCGAAGATGTTCTCGGGTTCAGGCGGCGACTCGGCCGCCGGCTCGGGCGTGACCGTTTGTGGGGCCGCCGGCTCCGGTTCGGTCGGCAACACCGGCGCCGCGGCGCCATCCTCTTCGAGCGGGGGCTCGGCGGGTTCGTCGCCGAGCACCGTTTCATCCTCCTCCATCTCCGGCTCAGCGGCCGGCTCGGCTGGTTCGGCCGGCTCGGCGGCAGGCACCGCGGCCACCTCCTGGGCGGGCTGCTGCGGCTCGGGTTGAGCAGCGAGCACACTCTGATCCGCCGGCTCGGTCGCCGCCGGCTCGGCACTCGCCACCGGCTCGGTCCGTTCCGTTACAGGCTCGGTCGGCTCCGCCACGGGCTCTTGGATCGACGTCGTCTGGACTCCAGCCGCCTCGGTCGCGGGAGCGAGCACCGGCGGCGGCGTGACCGGCTCGAGTCCCGCAGCGCGGGGTTCGGCTGCCACCACCAGCGACTCGGGCTCGGAGACAACCAGCGGCTGCGCATCGGCCGCCGGCTGCGGAGCGGCAGGCGTGTGGATCACCGTCTCGCCGAGCACTTCTCCCGGCATGCTGGCGACGAAGCCGTCGGCCACGACATGCCCCTCGACGACGAGTTCGCCCGCGGCAGAGCAGGCCGGAGCCGGCAGGCAGGCTCGCGCCACGACCACGACCATCCCGCCGCACGGATCGCAGCACTCGCTCCAGGCCGGCTGTGCCGGGGGCGGGCAGGTCACGACGACAAGGCGGCATTGCCGCGCCTGCCGCGACCGCCAGCAGGCGTGGGCAGGACCGCCGAGCAGCGAGAGGGTGATCAGGCCGACGACAAACGCACGCAGGCAACGACGCACAAAGCACCCTGGGAGAGAGAAGAACCCGGACGACCGTGTTTGAAGCATGGTTCACGCCCGGCCCCGAGTCAATCGGCCACGGCCACCGCGCAGGGAGCGGCCTCCGAGTCCGCCTGCGCGGCCTGCAACGATTGCCCCGACACGGCGGCTGGCGGGCAGCGGCGGGGGGCATGGATGCCCCCGCCGCCGTCTCGTCAGCTGCAGCCCATGCTGTTGCCGCAGTTGTGGCAGAGGTAGCAGTTGCCGTTCCTGACCGTGATCGAACCGCAGTTGTCACAGGCCGGGGCGTCGATCTGGAACTTCGCAAACTGGCTCTGGCGGTCGTCGCCCGAGGCCTGCGGATGCTCGGCCATCCGGAAGCCGGCCCGCTCCAGCACCGCCGCGGTGTCGGCGGCCGCGACAGTCGTGGTCCGCACGGCCACGGGCTTCGCCGCCGCGGCGCCGTTGCCTCCGGGATGACGGCCCCGGGCCGCCGTCGCCTCGACCTTCGGCTTGGGCTTTCCCTGCCCATCGGCCAGCCCGCTCGCCTTCATGGCGGCGGGCTTGGACTCACTCTCAGAGCCCTCCCCCGCGGCGGCCTCCCCGCCGCCGCCGTCGCCCGAAGGCCGGTTGGCCTCGCGATATCCCGGAATGAACTGCGTGCCCATCCAGCGGAAGAGATAGTCCACCAGGCTCTTGGCCACCGGGATGTCGGGGTTCTTGGTGTAGCCCCAGGGCTCGAAGCGGGTGTGCGAAAACTTCTTCACATACACCTCGAGCGGGACGCCGTACTGCAGGCTCATCGAGACGGCCGTGCCGAAGGCGTCCATCAGGCCGCCGATCGTGCTCCCCTCCTTGGCCATCGTGATGAACAGCTCGCCCGGCCGGCCGTCGTCGTAGAGGCCCACGGTGATGTAGCCCTCGTGGCCCCCCACGCTGAACTTGTGGGTCACGCTCCGCCGCGTGTCGGGCAGCCGCTCCCGCCGCGGGGCCGCCGTGGCCGCCTTGGCCGCGGCCTTGTCCCCCTCGGTGCTCGTTGAGAGCGGCTGGCTCTCCTTCGAGCCGTCGCGGTAGATCGCCAGGGCCTTGAGGCCCATCCGCCAGCCCTCCTGGTAGGCCCGGGCAACGTCGGCCGGCGTCGTCTCTCGCGGCATGTTCACCGTCTTGGAGATGGCGCCGGAGAGGAACGGCTGGGCGGCCGCCATCATCTTGACATGCGCCTCCCAGGCGATGCTCCGTTCGCCGAGCCGCGGCTTGAAGGCGCAGTCGAAGACGGACAGGTGCTCGCTCTTGAGCCCGGGCGCCCCCTCGATCGTGTCCTTGTCGTTGATGTAGGCGAGGATCGCCTCCACCGCCGGCTCGTCGTAGCCGAGCGTCCGGAGGGCCAGGGGCACGGTCTGGTTGACGATCTTGAGCATCCCGCCACCGGCGAGCTGTTTGTATTTCACCAGCGCGATGTCGGGCTCGATCCCGGTCGTGTCGCAGTCCATCAGGAAGGAGATCGTGCCGGTGGGCGCGAGCACGGTCGCCTGGGCGTTGCGGTAGCCATGGCTCCGGCCGCCGGCGAGCACGTCGTCCCAGATCTTCCTGGCCGCCTCGTGGAGATACGCCGGGCAGGCGGGGTCGATCTCTTCCGCCGCGTCGCGATGCATCTGCATGACTTTCAGCATCGGCTCGCGATTGGCGGCGAAGCCCTCAAACGGGCCCACCGCTCCGGCGAGTTCGGCACTCGTACGGTTGGCCGCCCCGTGGAGGATCGCCGTCAGGGCCCCGCACAGGCCTCTCCCGGCGTCGCTGTCGTAGGCCAGGCCGTCGGCCATCAGGAGGCTGCCCAGGTTCGAGTAGCCGAGGCCGAGCGGCCGGTAGAGGTGGCTGTTCCTGGCGATCCGCGCCGTCGGATAGCTGGCGTGGTCCACCAGGATCTCCTGGGCCACGAAGAAGATCCGGCAGGCCGTGGCGAACCGTTCCACGTCGAAGGAGCCGTCGGGCCGGCGGAACTTCATCAGATTGATGCTCGCCAGGTTGCAGGCGGTGTCGTCCAGGAACATGTATTCCGAGCACGGATTACTGGCGTTGATCCGGCCGGAGTTGGGACAGGTGTGCCAGCGGTTGATCGTGGTGTCGTACTGCACGCCGGGGTCGCCGCACTGCCAGGCGCACTCGGCCATCCGGTCGAGCACCTCGCGGGCCTTGAAGCTCGGGCCGGCCTTGGAGGGATCGGTGACCCAGCGGGTGGTCCAGGTGTCGTCGCGATCGACCGCCTCCATGAACTCATCGGAGAGGCGGACGGAGAGATTCGCGTTTTGAAACAGGATCGAGCTGTAGGCCTCGCCGTTGAAGTTGGCGTCGTAGCCCCCCTTCTCGATCAGCACCCTGGCCTTCTTCTCCTCCTTACTTTTGCACTCGATGAACTCCATGATGTCGGGGTGATGGACTTTCAGCGACTGCATCTTGGCGGCCCGCCGCGTCTTGCCGCCGCTCTTCACCACCGCCGCCACCTGGTCGTAGACCCGCATGAAGGAGAGCGGCCCGGAGGGCTTGCCGCCGCCGGCGAGCTTCTCCCGCTGGCTGCGGATCGTCGAGAGATCCGTGCCCGTGCCCGAGCCGAACTTGAAGAGCATCGCCTCGCTGCGGGCGAGGTCCATGATGTCTTCCATGTTGTCGCGGACGCTCTGGATGAAGCAGGCGCTGCCCTGGGGATACTCGTAGGGATTGTCGGGCACCACGACGTCCCGCTTGGCCTCGTCCCACCGCCAGTTGCAGGGGGCTCCCTTGACGCCGTACTGGTGATGGAGGCCGACGTTGAACCAGACCGGTGAGTTGAAGGCCCCATGCTGGTGGACGCAGAGCCAGGCCAGGTCGCGGTAGAAGTTCTCGCCGTCCTGCTTGCTCTTGAAGTAGCCGTCCTTGATGCCCCAGTCGGCGATCGTGCGGGCCACGCGGTGCACGAGCTGCTTGACGGAGTGCTCCCGCTCGGGCGTGTGGATCTCGCCGTAAAAATACTTGCTCACCACGACGTTGGTGGCCAACTGGCTCCAGGCGGCCGGGATCTCGCAGGCCGGCTGCTCGAAGAGCACCTTGCCGTCCTCCCCCTTGATGGCGGCGGTGCGGAGCTCCCACTCGGTCGTGTCGAACGGACTGTCCACCTCGGTCGGGCAGAAGGTGGGGCGGATCTCGAGGGCCGCTCGACCCGCTGGCCGCTGGCCGGTGGCGGGGCTGGGAGCGGCGGTGCCGGAGAGCGTGGCCGAGTCGAAATCTGCCATGGGGAATAAAGCTCCTAAAGAGAAAACGGTCGAAAATCGACGCCGCCGGGGTCGCCCGAAAAGTATACTTGCGTATAGTCCTGCTACAAGCCACCATCGGCCCGTACGCGGGGCCGCATGAGGAAATCAGCCCGGGGGAATGGCCTTACAACCGGAAAATCGAGAAAGCAGGTCCATCTGCGTGCTATCGCAACATGTTGTGGTGGTCGATCCGCTGACCACTGCCGGTAGGCCGGGGGGTGAATGTAGCGTGAGGGTTCCGTGAGTCAAGCGGGTTTTCTTCCGGGTGCCTGAGACCCCGAAAACCGGCCCTTGGGCTGCCCCCGGAGCAAGACCGGCCGCGATGGCAAGAACCACTCTCCGGGGTGGTTTTCTTCCGAGGGGCTCGCCGGCAGGTGGCGTGGGGGCGAGAATGGCGAGGCCGGGGACGGCAACAGCGGGCACCGCGGACGCCCTGTCGGTCTGTGTTCGCCCATGCACCTTCGCGGAGACCCATCATGACCCATCCCCTCCTGCCCCAGCGTCCGCTCGACGGCATCCGGATCCTCGTGCTCGTCGGCGACGACTATGAAGACCTCGAGCTCTGGTATCCCAAACTCCGGATCGAGGAGGCCGGCGGCCACGTCGTCGTGGCCGGCTCGCTGCAGGGCCGCACCTACTCGGGCAAGCATGGCTATCCCTGCACGAGCGACGCCATGATCGCCGACATGGAGGCGGCCGACTTCCACGGGATCGTGA
Source organism: Pirellulales bacterium (assembly GCA_044355515.1). Classification (GTDB taxonomy): domain Bacteria; phylum Planctomycetota; class Planctomycetia; order Pirellulales; family UBA1268; genus QWPN01. The sequence goes on along the minus strand of JBIKXY010000127.1, from coordinate 276 downwards.
TCCCCGGCGGCTGGATGCCCGACAAGCTCCGACGCGACGAGAAGGTGCTCGACCTCGTGCGCGAGTTCGCCGCCCGCGGCAAGCTCGTGGCGGCGATCTGCCACGGGGGCTGGATCCCGATTTCGGCGGGCGTCTACCGCGGGGTTCGTGTCACCGGCAGCCCGGGCATCAAAGACGATCTGATGAACGCCGGGGCGATCTGGGAAGACACCCAGGTCGTCGTCGACCGCCACTTCGTCTCCAGCCGCAAGCCGGCCGATCTGCCCGCCTTCATGG
>JBIKXY010000016.1:0-26890 GCA_044355515.1 Pirellulales bacterium | reverse complement strand
GGTGCCGGTCGTTTCTGGAAACGGTCCGCCGCCGGTATGGGGATCAGCTTGGCGCCGGCGATTGAGCGGCCAGCCGACTGGCGTGTGCCACACGACGAACTGCCGGTGGGTCAGCAGCGCTCCAGTCGGCTGCGGTGCTCATGGTGGCCGGGCTTTTTCTCGGTTGTCACTTTCGCCGGAAGGCGAACACGCCCCGCTTGTTGGCCACGGCGATATCGGGCTTGCCGTCGCCGTCGAGATCGGCCACGGTCACCTGCGTGCCCACGCCGCTGTCGTCGTCGATCAGGTGGGGCTCGAAGGTCGCCCCACCCTGCCCGTCCCGCACCAGCCGGAACCAGTAGAGCACCGGCGCCGCGTTCGGCTCGGGATCGCCCTGCGGACCGTGGGCCCAGCGGCGCTTGCCCGTGACCACGTCGGTCAGGCCGTCGCCGTCGATGTCGGCCGCCGCCAGGGCATGCAGCTGCGTGAAGCAGATGCCAGCGACACTTTCCTCCGGCTTGTCCCCCAGCAGGCGGTGCTCGGCGAAGGAGCCGTCGGCCTCCTGCCGAAACCAGCCCAGGCCGTAGCCGTGGGCGTCGTAGCTCGTGACCACGTCGTTCTTGCCGTCGCCATCGACGTCGAAGACGAGCATCTGCGCCCCGCCGCGGGCCCCGGGCTGCCCGAAGGGCCCCGGGTGAAAGGGCCAGATCGCATCTTCCGCGATGCTCGTGGGCTGCTCGAACCAGCCGTCTTTCGTGAGGATGTCGACGCGGCCGTCGCCGTTGATGTCGCCCGCCCCCGCGCCGTGGGTGTAGCGGAAATATTTCTTGTCGTTCTCGGGGCTGCGGGGCGTGATCGGCCGGAATCGGGCTTTGCCCAGCGGGTTCTGCCAGTCGAGCTCCGCGAAGCCCAGCCGGCCGCCCAGCTCCGGCCCGCTCGACTGGCAAAACAACTCCGGCCGGCCGTCGCCCGTGATGTCGAAGAGGCCGGGCGACTCGCCGTCGGCCACGTCGAACACGGCATGCTTCGCCCACGGTTCGGAACGGCCCTGCGGGTTCACGAACACGACCGCCGGATCGCCGGGAAAATCATAGACGAGGATGTCCTGCCAGCCGTCGCCGTCGAAGTCGTGGGCGAACATCAAAAAATAGTTGGAGTAGCCGCCGGCGGGGTCGTAGGGCGTCTTGCCCGGGCCGTCGGCGTTCTGCCGCGGCGGCGTGTACTCGGTGCGGCGGGCGAAGTCGGGCCCGTGCCAGATGGTGTTGCCGGCGGCGATGTCGGCGTGGCCGTCCTTGTCGAAGTCGGCGACCGCGCAGCCCTCGGCCTCGAACCGCTCCGCGAGCACCTGCTTCTCGAACGCCACCTCGGCGGTTTGGCTGGCAGCAACCATCGCGAGCAAACCTACGAGCACCGACGCTAAGGCAGGCATAAGAAATCTCCCAGGGGTTCTGCGAGGGGTTGCCCATGCCGATCGAGCGGCGTTGATGGCAAGCGCAGGCAGGATGCCGAAGCGCAGCCAGCATCGAGCGAGCGAAGGCCAGGATGGCCGAAGTGAGCGTCCGGCGAGATGGCATGGGCATCCCCGAGCCGCACAGGAGGTACCATCACCCGGCCTGCTTCGTCGGCTGCACTTTGGCCCGGATCTCGTCGGCGACCTTCGTGGCTTCGGCCTCGAGGCCCGGCATTTTTGCCGCTTCTTCGGCTACCGCGAGCGTCGCGGCGCTCGGATACCGCACGAGGATCTCGAGCACCGCCCGGCGATCCGCATCCTCCCGGGCCGCGGCCAGCACCTGGCGGCACAGCTCCGCTCGCTCGCCGTCGGGCAGCACGAACTGCCGCGCGATCCGGATGGAGCCGCGAAGGGCCCGGGTCTTGAACCTGCCCCCCGGCTCGGCCGTGGCCAGGCTGAGCAGCACCGGCGCCGCGTCGGACGTCATCCACTTGCCCAACAGCCGCGTGGCGGCGTCCTCGAGCGACGCCTCGCCGGACCGGGCCGCGGCCGCGACCGTCTCCAAGGCTTTCGTGCCGCCCACCTCGCCGATCACGTCGAGCAGCATCCCCTTCGCCTCGGCCGGGGCCTGCTCCAGGGCCGCGGCCAACTTGGTCGCACAAGCCTCGCGGTCGGGCATCCGCACGCTCGCCTCACGGACGGCCGCGCGGGCCGCCTCCCCCTCGGCCGGGGTCTTGGGCGCCAGGGCGGCGGCGACGAGCACGTCGAGATTCGCGAGATCCACCGTCGGCCCGAGGGCGACGATCGTGGCCGTGCGGACCTTTGCATCCGGATGGCTTGCCAGCGGCAGCAGGGCTGCGACGGCGTCGATCCGCCGCCGGCCCACGAGCTCGACGACCACCGGCAGGAACTCTCCCTCGGCGGCGGCCAGCCGGCCGACAATCTCGCGATCGACGGCCTGGCCCGGGAGCGACGCCACCGCCGCCCGGGCCGTGTCGGCGATGCCGAAATCCGCGTCGGCCGCCGCGGCGAGCAGCGGCCCGACCACGGCGACGTCGCCGACTCGGCCCAGGGCCTCGATCGCCGCCAAGCGGATCGCCTTGACCCCGCCGACGGCGGCCCGGGAGAGGGCCGCCAGCACCGGCTCGCTCGCACCAGCGGTGTTCCGCTCCGCGAGCACGTCGATCAGGATCGCGGCCCGCTCCGAGGCCTGCTCGGCGGCTGCGATCTCCAACTCGGTGACGATGGCCCGATCGACCGCCGCGGCCAGCGCCTCGTCGCCCCCCGCGCCCCGCCCCAGATCACGGGCGGTGAACACGGCCATGTTGGCCAGCCGTTTCTGGGGCGAGCGAAGCGTCTCCGCGAGCAGCGGAATGCCGGCCTCGCCCTTGGCGATGATCGTGCCGCGGATCGCCTCGGCCCGCCGCTGCTCCGACACGCCGGCCGCCCGCACCACGCCGTAAAGCGCGACGGCCTCGTCGCTCTTGCCGGCCGCCTGGAGATTCGCCGCACAGAGCACCGCCGCCTCGGCCACGGCATCCAGCCGGGCGGACGAGACCGCCTTCTGGACCGCGCCGGCCAGCAGGCCCCCGGCTTCCGGCGTGGCAATCCGCCCCAGGGACCAGGCCGCCGCGGCGGCGACCTCGGCATCCTCGTCCTCCAGCCTGCCGGCCAGCAGCGGCACCGCCGCGGCGTCGCGGCGGACGCCGAGCGAGGTGATCACGCCGGTGAGCAGCCGGCCGTCGAGCCTGCCGGCCACCTCCCGCAGCGCGGCGGAAGCCTCGTCGCCCGGGATCACCTCGAGCGCGATCCGGGCCCAGGAGGCCAGCCGCGGGTTGGCGAGGAGCGGGGCCACCGCCGGCACGGCCGCGGACGAGCCGTTCACCGCCGCAAACTTGCAGGCCAGCGCCTTGTCGGCCTCTGGTCCGTCACCCTGAAGGATGGCGATCAGTTCGGCCTCGGTGGAAGTCGGCGTGGGGGCCGCCTGGGCGTGGATCGCGACCGCCATCGCGAGCGCCGCGACGGCGAGCCGGATCGGGCCGCCGATCCTCCGACCCGTGGCCCGACGCTGCGAGTCAGTCATCATGGTGCCGCCCTGTGTGCGGATCATGCATGCCACGGCTCGCGCCGTGCCTCCGAGCGCAGCCGGTTGGCCGCTTCGTCGTCGATGAAAGTGTAGGTTTCGAGGTCGAGCTTGACCGGCCGCCCGAGGTAGATCGCGATGTTGGCAGCGTGGCAGGCCAGGTGGGCGTTGCAGGCAGCCTCGGCGTTGCCCTTGGGCTTGCCGCGGGTCTTGACGCAGTCGAGGAAGTCGCGAACGTGGAAGGTGGCGGGGTAGCCGCCGATCTCATCAACCTTGCGGCCGGCGAGCAGCTCGGGCGACGAGAGCACCATCTTGCCGCTGTCGCCCGCCTCGACCCAGCCGTCGGTTCCCTCGAACCGCACGGGGCACGAGCCGAGCGGGATCCAGCCCTGCTCGCGAAACACGAGCTCGCAGCCGTTGTCGTAGCGGCAGACGAGTTCGTTGTCTTTCGGCGGGGCATAGTCGACCGGCGGCGGGCGGTCATTGACGGCCCACTGGCAGAGATCGGCACAGTGCGAGCCCCACTCGAGCACGCCGCCGCCGACCATGCCGCCCCCCTTCTCGAAGTTGAAGCCGTCGGCGAGCGTCCGGGCGTTGAAGGGCCGCCAGGCCGCCGGCCCCAGGTACAGGTTCCAGTCGTCGATCGTGGAGTCGGGCGCGGGCTCCTCGGGCAGCCAGCCGCTCGTCGAGGCCTTCAAGCCCCCCGGATGGGCGTAGACCCGCTCGAGCGTGCCCAGCCGGCCGGTGCGGGCCAGTTCGCAGGCGAAGGCGAAGTGGGGCAGGTTGCGTCGCTGCGTGCCCGCCTGGAAGACGGTGCCGCAGCGGTGCATCGTGTCGCGGTGAACGAGCGTCTCGACGATGTTCTTCGTGCAGGGCTTCTCGCAGTAGACGTCCTTGCCGGCCCGGGCGGCGAGCATCGCCATCAGGCCGTGCCAGTTGGGGCCGGTGGCGATCAAGACGGCGTCGATGTCGTCGCGGTCGAGCAGTTCGCGGAAGTCGCGATAGGTGGCGCAGGCGGTGGTGCCATGGTGCTTGTCGATCACGCCCTTGACGTGGGTGCGGCGGTTCTCCTTCACGTCGCAGACGGCGGCGAACTGGACGTCGGCCTGCTGGAGGAAGCAGCCGAGGTCGTATTCGCCGCGGCGGCCGATCCCGATCCCGCCCACGACGATCCGCTCGCTCGGCGGCACCGCCCCGTCGAGGCCGAGGGCCGACGAGGGGATGATCGTGGGCGCGGCGACGGCCGCCCCGGCCGCGAGGCCGCCGCGGAGAAAGCCGCGGCGCGTGGCAGAACCCGATGCGCGTGACATGAACACGGCCTCCTGCTGCTGTGAAGACGCCGGCAACGGAGGCCCAGAGCCTCCTGCCTGAGTCTCGGTTTGTACCACGGCGACAGGAAACGCCCAACCCGCGCGCAGTCGTTTTCCGGCTGCGATTTGCTCACGATCGCGCAGCCCCTTGCGGGGCGCAGCCGTAGGCCTGCGAGGGGCAAGCCCGTGCCATCTCGAGCCGGCCTTGCTGGCGAAGCGCAGGCAGGATGCCGAAGCGAGCCGGCATGGAGTGAGCGAACGCTCGAGAACGGGCGCTTGACCGGGCCGCTGGCGGAAGCGCAAGGCTTCATCACCGACGAGGATGTCTTCAAGGCTGTCTCGTGAGGGTGGTGCTCGACACGAATGTGTTGCTGGCGGCCAGCGCCACGCACGGGCTCTGTCAGGCACTGGTGACGCTCGTCTTTCGCGAACACGTCGTCGTGCTTTCCGAGCACATCCTCGGCGAGGTGGCGACGCATGAGCGGGGAAAGTTCAAGGCCACCAGGCGACAAACGGACGCGGTCCTTGCCGCACTGAGGGCGAATAGTGAAATCGTCGCGCTGGCCGCGGTGCCGCCCGGCACGGTTCGAGACAAAGACGACCTTCCGGTGCTGGGCACGGCGGTCGCGGGATCGGCAGCTGTGATCGTGACGGGCGATCAGGAGTTGCTCGCCTTGGGTATGTTTCGTGGTATCGCGCTGCTTTCGCCGCGCGGCTTCTACGATCGCCTGCGGGGATGAATCGCCGGCGGATGGAATGGGCCCGTGCGGTTTCCCGTCGCCTGCGAACCCCCAGCGTCTCCTCAGGCCGCGGCGCGGCGGGGCGGTGCCAGCTCGAACAGCGAAAACAGGTCGTCGGCCGTCAGGCCCGCGGTCGTCGGGCCGTCGGCCTGCGAGAGGATCGTCTCGGAAAGGTCCCGCTTCCGCCGGAGCACCTCGTCGATCCGTTCCTCGATCGTGCCGGCCGAGAGGAATCGGGTCACGGTCACGGCGCCGGCCGCGCCGATCCGATGGGCCCGGTTGATCGCCTGGTCCTCCACGGCGGGGTTCCACCAGCGGTCGAAGAGAAACACGTATTGCGAGAACTGAAGGTTGAGCCCCACCGCGCCGGCCCCGTAGGACAGCAGGAGCACGGAGTGGTCCCGGCTCTCCTTGAATCGGCGGATCGCCTCGTCGCGGGCGGCGGTGCTCATGCCGCCGTGGTACTCGAGGGCTCCGAAGGGGGCGAGCTTGTCCCGCAGTCGGCCGAGCGTCTTCACCCACTGGCTGAAGACCAGCGCCTTGCGGCCGCTGGCCTGCACCTCCTCGAGCTCGGCTGCGAGCCGCTCGAGCTTCGCGCTCTCGCCGGTGGCGGTGTCGAAGTTGCAGATCTGCTTGAGCCGGAGCACGAGCTCGAAAACGTGCTGGATCGTGGCCTCGCGGCCCATGCCGGCGAGCCTGAGCACGCCCTCCTCCTCGGCCCGCCGGTAGGTTTCCCGCTGCTCGGGGCCGAGCTCGATCCGGGCGTCGCGGTCCAGCCGGGGGGGCATCTCGGTGAGCACCCTGTCTTTCGTGCGGCGGAGGATGTGATCGGTGACGGCGGCGGCCATCGCCTTCGGTGCCATCCGGTCGTTGATGCAGCCGGGGGCGACGAACTCGAAAATCCCCACGATGTCGTTGGACGAGTTCTCCACCGGCGTGCCCGTGAGGGCCCAACTGCGGCGGCGGTCGAGGTTCACGATCGCCCGGCTGGTCTGGCTGGCCTTGTTCTTGATCCGCTGGGCCTCGTCGAGCACGACCAGATCGAAGGCCAGGCCGAGTTCGGCCACGAGGTCGCGGTCGCGGACGAGCACCTCGTAGTTGGCGAGCTTGACAGGCACGTCGGGGAGCGACCACTGCCACCGCCTCCGCTCCGGGTCGCCGTCGATCACCGCCACCACGAGTTCCGGTGCCCAGTCGGCCAGCTCCCGGGCCCAGTTGCTGACCAAGCCCTTGGGGCAGACCACCAGCACCCGCCGAGCCTCGCCGCTGCGGACGAGCAGGCGGATCGAGGAGATCGCCTGCATCGACTTTCCGAGCCCCATCTCGTCGGCGAGTACGGCCGAGTGCCGCGGCAGGAGAAAGGCCATGCCCTCGAACTGGAAAGGAAACGGCTGCCGCGGAAACGGGAGCTTTCCGCCGCGGAGCATGGTCTCGAGATCCGGCTGCAACAGGTAGAAGAAGCGTTCCGAGAGCTTGACGACGTCTCTCGGCGGCGCGATTCGCGCGCGGCGGGCCCCGCCGCGACACTCCTTGGATGCCGTCGGCGTGCTCCCGGGCGGCCCGCCCGCCGGCTCCGGTGCCGGCGGCGGCGATTCCGCCGGCCGCGTGAAGAGGTGGCTCTGCACCTTCGGACGCGGCGGCGAGAGCTCGACGGACCCCACCGCCGGCGCCGGCATCCCCACCGGCAGCCGCAGCGCCGGCGGCCTGGGCAGGGCGAGGTCACAGCCCCCCGCGACGACGATCCGCGGCAGCGCGAAGGCCTCGCCGCCGAACGACCGCACGGCCGGCGGGCTCGCATCGCCGGGCTGATCGATGCCTGTCATCGCCGTCCTCGGTGTCGCCGGCATCAGTGCCGAGCCGCCTCGTCGAGGGCCGCGCGAATCCGCTCGAAGGGTTCGCAGAGGTCGACGGCCGCGGCCAGCGTCATGAGGCGGGCCTCGAGTTCGTCCGCCCGGGCGGCGTCGTCGGCGTGCGGGCTCACGACCGCCTCGCCCACCAGGAAGCCGGCCCCGGCCTGCTCCACGGCCCCGCGGTGCACGAGCGCCACGGGGAACTTCGTGTGCGGCCTCACATGAAGCATGGCGTCGTTGTCGGTGAGCACGACGGCCGGCGTGGCCTTGCCCTCGGCGAGCAGGGCGCCTCCGACCTGGCGGCCGTGGAGGTGACCCTGGAGCGTGGGCCCGTAGAGGATCTGCTGGGCCCGCGACACCTTGACCGGAGCCGTGCAGTGAAACTCGAGCGGCCGGCCGAGCGCGTCGACCACGAGGTAGCCGCCGAACAGGCCGTGGGCCGGCGAGTCGAGCGTGGTCAGAAAACCGAACGACGGTCCGTCGAGCCCAGCTTCCGCCTGCTGCACGTCCATGCGACTCCCCGCCGACCGGGCCGTCCGCGTCCCTGCGGCCTCCCTCGCTCCTGTGCATCGGGAGGCCGGGGCGGGCGGCTTGAGCCCGGGCTGGTCGCGGCGGCGAGTTGCGGGATTGCGGGGGCTGGTGCGGCTCCCGAACGTGGAAAATCTCCGAACCGCGGCCTACCATCTACCATATGGAAGCGAGTTGAGAGCCTTCCGACAGCCGTTCCCCCCCGGTGAGCGAAGTCATGCACGACGGTTCCCCGTTCTTCACGCAGGTGGACATCTCCGCCGGCACGCCCGCCACGGGCCGCCCCACGCCCACCGGAGACCTCGCCGAGACCAATGGCCTGCTGCGGGAACTGGTGGAAAACGCCCGCAAGTCGAACGACCGCCTGCTCGAGATCCTGGCCCAGGTCTCCCTTCAGCAGCGGCAGCGGGCCGCCGAGCTCAAGGCCTGGAAGGAAGCCAACCCACAACTGGCCAAGTCCTGCCGGAAGGCGGCCGAGTCGCTGGCCCGCGTGCACACGGAGTTTCTCTCGAGCATCGCCCAGGAGGCGGCCGACAATGCGGAGGATTTCTCCGACAGCGAGTATGCCCTGGGCGAGTTCATCGACCGCTACGGCCCCCGGCTGGCCCACTTCAACGGCGTGCTCCAGCTCTTCGCCCAGCTGGGCGCCCCCCTGCCCCAGCCGCCGGGCCAGTCGGCCGAAGGCTGACCGCCGGTTGTCGATCCTTTCCGGGAGTTTCCATGTCCGTGACCGCCACCGCGAAGCCCCCGGTCTTCCAGGTCGCCACGCCCGAACAGGTCGGCGCGGCCCGGGCCGCCCTCGACGCCCGCACCGTCGAGCTGATGGCCTGGCACTTCCACGAGTCCACCGGCTGCCCGTTCTGGCTCGAGTATGCGAAGTCGCTCCCGTTCAATCCGCTCACCGATGTGAGGTGCTACGAAGACCTGAAGAAGTTTCCCCCCTTCGAGGACGAGTGGCTGCGGGGCGGGCCGGTCCGCCGCTGGGTGCCGAAGGGGCTGGCCGACCAGCCGGTCTACGTCTTCGAGACGGGCGGCACCACGGGCATCCCCAAGTCGCGGGTCAACTCCCGCGACTTCCGCACCGACTATGAGATGTTCAGCGACACGCTCCCCGAGGAGTTCTTCCCCAAGGGAGCCAACTGGCTGATGCTCGGCCCCTCGGGCCCGCGGCGGCTGCGGCTCTCGATCGAGCACCTCGCGCAATACCGCGGCGGGATCTGCTTCTGCGTCGATCTCGACCCTCGCTGGGTGATCAAGCTCATCCAGAAGGGCTGGATGGAGCACCTCGAGGCCTACAAGCAGCACTGCATCGACCAGGCGCTCACGATCCTCGAGGCGGGCCACGACATCCGCTGCCTGTTCACCACGCCCAAGCTGCTCGAGGCGCTGGCGCTGGCCCTGGAAAAACGCGGCACGACGCTCCGCAAGGCGGGTATCACGGGGATCTTCTCGGGCGGCACCGAGTTCACGCCGCAGTGGACCCGGTTCGCGGTCGAGGAACTGCTCGACGGCGCCTACATGACGCCCACCTACGGCAACACGCTGATGGGCCTGGCGGCGTCGCGGCCGGTGGTGCCGGCCGACGGCTACACGATCGCCTACTACGCCCCGCAGCCACGGGCCGTGATCGAGGTGGTGGACTTCGACGACCGCGACACGGTCGTGCCCTACGGTGCGACGGGCCGGGTCCGGCTGACCACGCTCACGAAGGAGACCTTCATCCCCGGCTTCCTCGAGCGGGACGAAGGAGAGCGGGAACTGCCCTACGCCAACTACCCCTGGGACGGGATCAGCGGCGTCCGCCCGTTCCGCGAACTGGCTGCCACGACCACCGTCGGAGTCTACTGAGCACAGCTGCCTGTCGGGGAAAAGCTGCCTTCCACCACATCCGGGCAAGATGCAGGAGCCGCTTGCCCGGTTTCCCCAGATTTGGTGGCCGCCAGCTTTTTTCCTTTTCAGTCGGCCACACGATAGCTCGTGCTGCGGCCGCCGGCTGCATTGCGGACGAGCACGCCGCGTTCCACGAGATCGCCGATGTCGCGGAGGGCGGTGTCGGCCGAGCAGCGGGCGATTCGCGCGTATTTCGACGTGGTCAGAAAGCCCTCGAAGCCGTCGAGCAGTTTGTTGACGATTCGTCGCTGCCGCTCGTTCACCGGCGGCCCGGCGTGGACCCGCCGCCAGACCGCCGCCTTGCGGAGCACGCCGGAGGCGAGCGAATCAGCCTGATCGATGGCCCGGTCGAGGCAGCCGACAAACCAGGTCATCCACGGGGTGATGTCGAGTCCGCCGCGCTGCGTGCGCTCGAGGATGCGGTAGTAATCCTTGCGCTCCGCTTCAATCCTGGTCGACATGCTGTAGAACCGCTCGGGGCAGCCATCGCCACGAGCGAGGAAGAGATCCGCGAGGGCGCGGGCCAGCCTGCCGTTGCCGTCCTCGAACGGATGGATCGTGACGAACCAGAAGTGGGCGAGGGCAGCACGGAGGACCGGATCAACGCCATCTTCCGCGTTGCACCACTCGATGAATCTCGCCATCTCGCGGGGAACCCGGTCCGCGGGCGGCGCCTCGAAGTGGACGCGTTCCCGGCCGATCGGCCCCGAGACGACCTGCATCGGGCCGGCCTCGACGGGCCGCCACGTGCCGACGGCGATCGGCCGCGTGCCGCTGTAGCCGACTGGAAACAGAGCTGCGTGCCAGCCGCACAGCCGCCGCTCGGTGATCGGCTGCGTCGGGTTTCTCGTGGCATCGAGCATGACCTCCACGACGCCCTCCACATCCCGATTCGCCCGCCGCGCTGCACCGTCGGGCAGGCCCAGACGGCGGGCGATCGATGAGCGAACAATCGCCTGGTCGAGCCGCTCTCCCTCGATGGCCGCGCTCTGCACCACGTCGCTTGTCAGCACCTCGACCGCGGCCTCGGCCTGCAAGGCGAACCCCAACTGGCCCATCCGGCCCAGGAGCAGCCCCTGTTTGTGCCTGGCCCGCACAAGGCCGGACGCTACCTCACCGGCATCCCAAGCGAGATTCGGCCAGCCGCTTGTTTCGTGGATGAAAACCATAATCGCCGCATTTCGTGCGGCGATTATACCGTCGATTCACCGCACGGGCAAAGCGGACGGCGGACGGTTCCACGCGGAGCGTTGCCACGGCCGGCTCGAACCGCACACCCGGCGGGGAGACGATGGCGAGTTCGTGGACGGTCGGCTGATCGAGAAAGTGTCTCACGACGATCGCCGCCTCGGCCGGCTTGACGTTCACCCGATAGGGATGGATCCGCGCCCAGGAGGGATCGAACCAGAGCCGGGAGTCCTGCTCGGCCGTGAAGGGGGGACGAAGCTCTCGAGGTCGCCGGCCGCAGGCCGCAGTCGCGGCGGGAGAAGTGCTACCATGAGGTTTACCAGCCGATCGGTTCGCGGTCGCCCGCCCCCGCCCCTTCCGAGACCAGACCCATGCACCTGCCCGCCTGGCGGTTCGGCAAGCCCTACGAGTCACTCGAGCGGGACACGCTCGTGCATTTTCTCACCGGCGAGCCCGTCGCCGAGGTCAGCCAGGTCGGCGGCGCGATCGTGGGCCGCGACCTGCAGAAGGCGGGCCGGGCCCGGGCGGCGCTCATGGCCCTCGATCCGGAGGAGGTCGTGGAGCGGCTCCAGACCGCCGGCAACCTCTACGCCAACGGCACCGTGACCGTCGGCGGCGAGCCCCAGTCGCCCGAGCGGTTCGTGAAGTGCCAGTCGGCCACCACCGGCCTGCCCGAAAGCCTCTGCCGGGCCAACATGCAGAAGAACATGTTCGTGCTCTCGAACATGGACCGGATCCTGGACGCCCTCTCCCGCGGCCTCGACCCGAAGATCCTCTGGGCCGGCCACGGCGTCGAGCAGCGGGGCGTGACGGTGAGCTACCAGGCGCAGTCGCCGGTGCTCGGCCTCGTGCTCCCCTCCAACTCCCCCGGCGTGCACACCCTCTGGCTGCCGGTCGTGGCGCTCGGCGTGGGGCTGGTGATGAAGCCCGGGAGCCAGGAGCCGTGGACACCCTACCGGATGGCCGCCGCCATGGTGGAGGCGGGCATCCCGGCGGAGGCGATCAGCCTCTATCCGGGCGCCACCGACGTGGGCGGGGCCGTGCTCGCCGGCTGCGGCCGGAGCATGATCTTCGGCAGTGCCAAGACGGTCGAGCAGTATCGAGGCAACCCGCGGGTGCAGGTGCACGGGCCGGGCTTCTCGAAGCTCGTTCTCGGCGACGACTGCGTGGACGACTGGGAGCGATACCTCGACGTGATGGCCGAGAGCGTGGCCATCAACAGCGGCCGCGGCTGCATCAACGCCTCGGCCATCTACGCCAGCCGGCACACCACGGCGATCGCCGAGGCGCTCGCGGCCCGGCTGGGGCCGATCGAGGTCAGGCCGCCGGACGATCCCGAGGCCAAGCTCGCCGCCTTCACGATCCCCGGCGCCGCCAAGGCGATCTGGGGGCAGATCGAGGGGCTCTTGAAGGCTCCGGGCGTGACCCACGCGACGGCTCCCTACGGAGACCGGTTCGTGGAGGGGGAACGCGCCGGCTGGCTGCGGCCCGTGGTGGCCCACGCGGCGAGCCCGGAGCCCGAGATCACGCGGGCGGAATACATGTTTCCCTTCGTCACGGTCGTCGAGTGCCCGCAGGGGAAGATGCTCGAAGCCATCGGCCCGACGCTCGTGGGCACCGCGATCACCGACGACGAGGCCTTCCAGCGGCTACTCGTCGATTGCACGCACATCGACCGGCTCAACCTCGGGCCGATCCCCACGACCAAGCTCGACTGGCTCCAGCCCCACGAGGGCAACATCATTGACTTCCTCTACCGGTCGCGGGCGCTGCAGGTGGCGGCGCCGGTCGGCGCGCCGGCGTGAGTGCCGCCGTGGGAACCTCCTTCGACTTCCGCCCCGGCCCGCGGCTCGTCGTCGGGCCTGGCACGCTCGCGCGACTGGGCGAACTGGCCCGCGAACTGGGGGCCACCCGGGCCCTCGTGACGAGCGACCCCGGGATCGTGGCGGCCGGCCACGCGGCGGCGGGCGTGGCGTCGCTGCATGCGGCCGGCCTCGCGACAGAAGTGTTCTCCGGGTTCGGCGAGAACCCTTCCACGAACGAGGTCGAGGCGGGCACGCTCCTGGCCCGCGAGTTTCGCCCCGACCTGCTCGTGGGGCTCGGCGGCGGCAGCTCGATGGACTGCGCCAAGGGAATCAACTTCCTCGTCTCGCGGGGCGGCCGGATGGAGGACTACAAGGGCCGCGGCCGCGGCGGGCCGCCGCTCCTGCCCTCGATCGCCGTGCCGACCACGGCTGGCACCGGCAGCGAGACCCAGTCGTTCGCCCTGATCACCGACCGTGCCACCGGGATGAAGATGGCCTGCGGCGATCCCGCCGCCGCCTTCCGCGTGGCGATCCTCGACGTGAACCTCACGCTCACCCAGCCGCCCCGGGTCGCCGCGATGACCGGCGTCGATGCCGTGGCTCACGCGATCGAGAGCTTCGTGAGCACCGCCGCCACGCCCGCCTCGCGGATGCTGGCGCGGGAGGCCTGGCGGCTCGTGGCGACGAACCTGCCGCGCGTGCTGGCCGGCGACGGTGACTACCACCCGCAGGCCCGGGTGGCCGTGGATTCAGCCGCCCGGGTGGCCGTGTATTCAGCCGCCCGCGGGGCCATTCAACTCGGGGCGGCCTGGGCGGGCCTGGCGATCGAAAACTCGATGCTCGGCGCCGCCCACGCGCTGGCCAATCCGCTCACGGCCGCCCACGGCATCGTCCACGGCCAGGCCGTGGGGCTCGCGCTGCCCCAGGTGGTGCGGTTCAACGCGCCGCTCGCGGAGCCTGCCTACGGCGAGCTGCTCACGGTTGCGGGCATCGCCGCCCGCGAGGGCCAGGCCGCCGCCACGCTCGCCGCCTGGCTCGATGACCTGCTGGCCGCGGCCGGCCTGGGGCGGTCGCTGCGGGAGGTCGGCGTCGTGGCCCCCGACATCCCGGCGCTCGCCGCCGCCGCCGCCACGCAGTGGACGGGTGGATTCAACCCGCGGCCGGTCACGGCGGCCGATCTGGCGGCGCTCTATGAGGCGGCCCGATGACTGGAGCGAGGCTCGCGCACATGACGAGTCTGCCGCCGGCCGTGCTGGGGCTGGTCCTGCTGGCGTCAAGCTTCGGGCAACTGACTGCGACGGAGCCCGGCGTCGCGGCCGATCCCGACGCCGCCCCGGCCGACGCCTGGCCGATGGCCCGTGGCTCGCTCGCGGGCACGGGCCGCTCGAGCGGCACGCTCAGGCTGCCGCTCGCCGAGGCCTGGCGGCGGGACTTCGACAAGACCGCCTTCGCGGCCGGGCCGGTGATCGCCGGCGGCGTGGTCTATCTCGGCGACCTCGACGGCGGCTTTCACGCGCTCGACCTGGCGACGGGCGAGACCCGTTGGACCCGCCGGATCGACGGCGCCGGCTTCACGTCGGCGGCGGCGGTCGCGGCTGACCCGGAGCTGCCGCTGGTGGTGGGCGACGACCTGGGCGTCGTTCGCGGCTTCGACCGGGCGACCGGCGAGACCCGCTGGGAGCATGCGACCGAGGGGGAGATCTCGGGCGGCCCGACAGTGCTTCCCGATGCCGCCGGCCCGCGGGCGCTCGTCGGCTCCCAGGATGCCTCGCTCTCCTGCCTCGACCTGGCGACGGGCAAGCTCCTCTGGAAGCACTCGATCGCCGACCAGATTCGCTGCGCGCCCACGGTCGCCCGCACGCCCGCCGGCGACCGCGTGTTTCTGGCCGGCTGCGACGGCCGGCTGCACATCCTCGACGCGGCCACCGGCGCGGAGGCCGCCGCGATCGAGATCGGCGGCCCCACCGGCACCACGCCCGCCGTGAGCGGCAGCCTCGTGCTCTTCGGCACCGAGGGGGGATCGTTCTTCGCGATCAACTTCCTCGAGCCCGCCGTCGCCTGGCGGAAGCAGCCGGCTGCCAACGCCCTGGCCTACCGCTCCAGTGCCGCGGTGGTGGGCGACCTGGCGATCGTCGGCACCCGCGGCCGGGCCGTCGAGGCCTTTGCCGTCGCGGACGGCGGCCTCCGCTGGCGGCAGCCGAGGCGGGCCGCGGTCGACGCCTCGCCGGTGGTCGTGACCGCGGCCGGCAGCGAGGCCGACCCTGCCGTGCCGCCAAGGCCCGTCGCGGTCGTGGCCGACGCCAAGGGCACTGTCGCCGCGCTCGAGGCGGCCACCGGCGAGCCGGCTTGGGAGTTCGAGGCGGGCGGCGGCTTCGGGGCCGGGGCCGCCGTGGCCGCGGGCAGGGTGGTGATCGCCTCCGATGACGGCACCGTCTGGTGCTTCCGGTCGGCCGAATGACGGTCGGCGGCAGGAGCGGCTTTCCCATGGCCGGGAAAGCCCCCAGCCCGGAGAGTCTGCCCTCGTCCCGCCAACTGTCGGGATCGCTTTCCCCTTGATTCCGGGAGGATTTCCTGCCGATTTTCGCTGCGCGAACCAATTTTCCCCAGGCCCCGTAGGATTCGCTGCGACCTAGCGCGGCGGCCGGCACGTGGGGGGCTGCCCGAGGGCGGAAGGAGCGTGAATCATGGCACGTAAAGACGCACTGGCCAACATGCGGGCGATCCTCATCAAGCGGCGGGACGCGCTGCGAAGCGCGTTGGCCGGCGACCTGACCCAACTTCGGGATCTCCGCAGCCAGTCTCCCGGCGACGTGATCGACGCGGCGTACGACACCGCCCAGGACGAGCTCAACTCGCAGCTGGCCGAGGTGGAAAGCCGGGAGCTCGCCTCCATCGAGAACGCCCTCGAGCGCATGAAGGAAGGCAGCTACGGCCAGTGCGAGGTCTGCGGCGGCAAGATCCCGATGGCCCGGCTCGACGCCCTGCCGTACGCCACGGTCTGCATCGGCTGCCAGCGGGAACTGGAGCGTTCGGGCGAGGCCCGCGGGCGTCGCGCCGAGGAACCTGTCGGCGGCGAACTGGAACTCTGAACCGGCCGCTGGTTATGCTCAGGCCTGCCGCGTTCGGTTTCGCCGTGGGTTTCCTATGCTGCCGCCTGCCATCTCCCGAAGGCTCTGCGCCGGGGTCATGCTGATGGCGGGCTGTTCGGCCGCGCTCATGGCCGACGAGCCGGCCCGGCGGCTGACGCCCATGGAAGCCACGGCCCGCGGCGACGATCGCGTCGATCCGATGCGGCCGGTGCGGCTCACCGCCCAGGAGCGGGCCCGGCTCTACGATCAGGCGGCTCGCGACGCCGAGCCGCTCGAGCGGCAGGCGCTGCAGCTGCGGCGGCTGGCGAGCCTGCTCAAACCCACCGTCGTGCACATCGACGCCACGAAGCGGCTGTCGCGGCCCCGCGGCGGCCGCGTCACGGAGGATGAGGCCGGCAGCGGCGTGATCGTCGAGGTGGACGGCCGCACGGTCGTGATCACCAATCGTCATGTCGTGAACGGCGCCGACCTCGACGCCATCGCCATTCGGCTCGACGACGGCCGCGAGCTCTTTCCCCGCCGGTCGTGGTCGGACGCGGGCACCGACATCGCCGTGCTCGAACTCGAGGGGGAAGACCTCCCGGCCGCCCGGGTGGCCGCCGCCGACACGCTCCAGATCGGCGACACGGTGCTGGCCATCGGCAGCCCCTTCGGCCTGGCCCATTCGGTGACGCTCGGGATCGTTTCCGCCAAGGGCCGTCGCGACCTCGAACTCGGCGAGGGCACGGTCCGTTTCCAGGACTTCATCCAGACCGACGCCGCCATCAATCCGGGCAACAGCGGGGGGCCGCTGGTGAACCTTCGCGGCGAGGTCGTCGGGCTCAATACGGCGATCGCCAGCAACTCCGGTGGCAGCGAGGGGATCGGTTTCGCGATTCCGATGCCGATGGTGATGTTCGTGGCGGGGCAGCTCGTGTCCCACGGGACCGTCGCCCGGGCCTATCTGGGCGTCGCCCTCGACCGCGACTTCACGGCCGACGAGGCGGGCCGGCTGGGCATGCTGCGGCCGGTCGGAGCCCGGGTCGAGGCCGTCACCGTCGGAGCGCCGGCCGAGGCGGCGGGCGTGCGGCCCGACGACGTGATCCTCGAGTTCGACGGCCGGCCGATCGAGGATGACGACCACCTGATGAGCGTGGTCGGGATGACGGCCGTCGATCGCACCGCATCGGTCGTGATCTTCCGGGATCGGGGGCGGATGGAACTCCGAATCCCCGTCGCCCGCCGCACCGATTTCGAATAGCGGCCTAGGTGGCCTCGCCGGCGGCGGCCAGGCCCCGGAGCACGCAATCCTGCACGGCCGCCGCATCGCAGGCGACCAGCAGGTCGGTGTTGGGCTGGGCCGGGCGATGCGCCCGGCGGTCGATCACCAGCATGCCGGAGGTGAGTTCGCCCGTCGTCTCGACGTCGGCCGCAACCGATTCCCGCTCGAACAGCTCGGGGTTGGTGACCGCCACGAGGGCCGCCACGTCGTGGAGGCGGATGCCCTCGCTGCCGAGCAGCTGCCGCTGGGCGCGGAAGGCGTGGGCCAGCATCGGCCGGAGGATCTTGCCGGCCCGCGTGAACTCCCGGGGCAGCCGGTCGAGCAGGTCGAACTCGTAGACCACCTGGGAGGTCGTCTCGAGCGGCACGAGCGTCTTGGTGACCGGCTCGCGGACCACGTGCCGGGCGGCGGCCGGATCGTTGAAGAAGTTGAAGTCGGCCACGGCCGTGGCGTTGCCCGAGGCATGGGTCGTGCCGCCGCAGGCGACCACCGCCCCGATCAGCTCGGCGATCTCGGGATCCCGTGTGAGCACCCGGGAAAGATTCGTGAGCGGCCCCAGGGCCAGGATCGTGACCTCCCGCGGATGGGCCTTGATCGTCTCCCAGATCACCTTCTCCGATGGATGGCCGCCGTGCAGCGGCACCCGCGGCAGCTCCAGCCCGCCGAGGCCATCGGGGCCGTGGACGCTCACCGGCCGCGGTGGCGTGAGCGGCTCGGCCGAGGCGGCCCCGAGCCGCGGCAGCCGCGGCGGATCGAGAAAGGAGACGATGGCCTGGGCGTTGGCCGTCGCCTGCTCGGCCGGCACGTTGCCCGCCACGGCCGTGACGGCCAGCACCTCGACGCGGGGATCGAACAGCGCGAGGGCGAGGGCGACGGCGTCGTCGATCCCGGGATCGCAGTCGATGATCAGCTTGCGAGAAGAGACCGGTGGCACGAAACCGACCTGCGGGCTGGAAGGGATGAAGGCTCAATCCGACGACCAATCCTAGCCGACGGCCCACGGCCGGGGGCTTTCCGCCCTCCGAAACCTGCCCGGCACCCCCGCCGCGCTTGGATCACCGCCGCCGCCGGTAGAATCCCTGCGGAACTCGCCGCCATCCGGACACCTGACAGCATGCCCCCGCCCTTCGATCCGGACCGCCAGATCGCCGCCCTCGGGCGGGGCGAGCGGATGACCGCCGCCGAGGTTTGCTCGCTCACCGAGGGCGTGCTCGCCGGCGAGGTCGATCTCGAGGGCTTCGGCCGGTGGCTCGTGGCCTTGGCCGAGGCCGGCGAAACGGCGGCCGAGATCGCCGGCGTGGCGGCGGCCTTGCGGGCCCGGATGCTGCCGCTCGAGAGCGGGCTGCCGGCCGGCACGGTCGTGGCCGACACCTGCGGCACCGGCGGCGACGGCTCGGGCTCGTTCAACATCTCGACCGCGGCGGCGATCGTGGTGGCGGCCGCCGGGCAACCGGTGGCCAAGCACGGCAACCGGGCGGTGTCGAGCCGGACCGGGTCGGCCGACGTGCTCGCGGCGCTTGGCGTGAAGACCGACGCTCCCGTCGCCACGGCCGCCGGCTGCCTCCGCGACCTCGGTCTCTGCTTCTGCCTCGCCCCGGCCCATCATTTAGCCATGGCGAAGGTGGGGCCGCTGCGGAAGTCGCTCGGCCGGCCGACCGTGTTCAATCTCGTGGGGCCGCTTTGCAACCCGGCCGGCGCGGCCGTGCAGGTGATCGGCGTGGGCCGACCGGCGGCCCGTGAGCCGATCGCCGAGGCCGCGCGGCTGCTGGGGGCGAGTCGCACGCTCGTCGTGTCGGGCTTCCTCGCCGACTCCGACGGCTCGCTTCACCCGAAGCCGTTCGACGAGGTGAGCCTGTTCGGGCCCACGGAGGTGATCGACGTGTCGCCCGCCGGCGGAGGTCGCTTCCGGTGGACGCCCGAAGACTTTGGCCTCGCAGCGCTGCCCCCAGCGCAGCTCGCGGACCTCGAGGTGGCCGGCCCGGAGGAGAGTGCCGCGGCGATCCGCGGCGTGCTCGCGGGCGAAGCCGGGCCCCGGCGGGACGTGGTCGTGCTCAACGCCGCGGCGGTGCTGGTCGCGGCGGACCGAGGCGATCCGGCAGCGGCCCGCGGCCTCGCCGAGCAGGCGATCGACTCGGGGCGGGCCGCGGCTCTGCTCGCCCGCTGGGCCGAGCGGTCGCGTGCCGGGTGAGTCGCCATGCAGCTCGAGGTGATCCAGACCGAGCCCGCGCCCGCAGCAGTCCCGCAGCCGTGCTGTGCGAAGGCCGACGTGGGCGAATATGGCTGGGCCTGCCCGATGCATCCGCAGGTGACCCGTTCGACCCCGGGCTCATGTGACCTCTGCGGGATGCCGCTCGAGCCGGTCGGCCAGGAGGCCGGGGCCGCCGCGGCCCGCAGTCGCGACCTCTGGCGGCTCGTGGTCTCGACCGGGCTCGCCGCGATCCTTCTCGTGGTGGCGATGGGGCCGATGCTCGGCCACATGCTGCCGGAGCGGCTCGGCGGCCATGCCCTGGCCGAGTGGTTCGCGCGGGTCGGGCTCGCCGGCCGCCCGGGCCAGTGGCTCCAGCTCGCCCTGGCGACGCCGATCGTGTTCTGGGGAGGCTGGCCGATCCTCGCGGGCGGGATCGCCGGGTTTCGCAGCGGCCGGCCGGGTATGTTCTCGCTCGTCACGCTCGGTGTGCTTGCGGCCTGGGGCTCGAGCGTGCTGGCCACGCTCGCCCCCGGGATCTTTCCGGCGGCGTTTCGCGAGGCCGACGGCTCCGTGCCGGTGTCGTTCGAGTCGGCCGGCATGATCGTGGTGCTCGTGCTCGTGGGGCAGGTGCTCGAGAGCCGGGCCCGCCGCGGCACCACCGCCGCGATTCGGGCGCTCATGGATCTCGCGCCCCCCACGGCCGAGCGGGTGGGCCGCGCGAGCCGCGGGCCGGCCTTGGCGGTGGCCTCGTGCTGCCAGGGCGGCGGCGAACCTGCGACCGCGGCCGAGATCATTCCGCTCGCGGCCGTCGCCGTGGGCGACCTGCTCCGCGTGAAACCCGGCGGCCGGATCCCGGTGGACGGGACCGTGCGGGAGGGCACGACGGCCTGCGACGAGTCGCTGCTCACGGGCGAGCCGCTGGCGGTCGAGAAGCGGGCCGGCGACCGCGTCCTCGGCGGCAGCATCAACGGCACGGGCGGGATCGTGATCGAGGCGACCGCCCTCGCCGCCGACTCGCTCGTGGCCCGGATCGCCCGGCTCGTCCGCGAGGCCCATGCCCGGCGGGCCCCGATCGAGAACCTCGCCGACCGCGTGGCGGCCTGGTTCGTGCCCGCCGTGCTCGGCCTCGCCCTGGTCACGTTTCTCGGCTGGGCGACGTTCGGTCCGCAGCCGCGGCTGGCGCTCGGGCTCGTGTCGGCGGTGAGCGTGCTCGTGATCGCCTGCCCCTGCGCCCTGGGGCTCGCCACGCCGCTGGCCATGACCGTGGCGATCGGCCGGGCGGCGCGGGAGGGGATGCTCGTGCGGAGTGCCGCGGCCGTCGAGCGACTGGCCACGGCCGGCACGATCGTGTTCGACAAGACGGGCACGCTCACCCGCGGCCGGCCGCGGATCGTGGCCGCGGGGCTGGCGGAAGAGCCGCTTCCGGCCGGCGGGCAGCCGGGACCATCCCCGGGCTTCGCCACCGAGCCGCTCCGCGGGCTGCTGGCCACGGCCGCGGCCGTCGAGGCGGCGAGCGAGCACGGCCTGGCCCGGGCCTTTCTCGAGGCGGCTGCCGCCGCGGGCCTCGCCCCGCCCTCCGCCTCGGCGGTCGAGGCGGTCGTGGGCCGCGGCGTCAAGGGCGTGGTCGCCGGGCAGCCGGTGCTCGTCGGCAGCGAGCGGCTGCTGGCCGAGGCCGGGATCGCGGTGCCTCCGTCGCCGGCCGGCGGCGCGAGCGGCGGCAGCGTGGTGTATCTCGCCGCCGCCGGCCGATTCGCCGGCTGGTTCGTGGTGGCCGACGAGCCGCGGCCGGAGGCCCGGGGCGTGGTCGCGGAGCTCGCCGGCCGCGGTCTGGCCCTCCAACTGCTCTCGGGCGACGCGCCGGCCGCGGCCGCGGCCGTGGCGAGTTCGCTCGGCATCGAGGCGGCGGCGGGGGGCCTCGCCCCAGCCGACAAGTCGGCCCGCGTCCAGAGTCTCGTGGCCGAGCGGCAGGCCGGCGGCACCGGCAGCGTGGTCTTCGTGGGCGATGGGATCAACGACGCGCCGGCCTTGGCCGCGGCCGACGTCGGGATCGCCATGGGCTCGGGCGCCGACGTGGCGCTCGAGACGGCCGACGTCACGCTCCTCTCCGGCGGCCTCGGCCCCCTGCCCCGCCTGCTCGACCTGACCGCGACCACCATGCGGGTCGTGAAGCAGAACCTGGCCCTCGCCTTTCTCTACAACGTGCTGGCGATCCCGGTGGCCGCCGGCGTGCTCTATCCCTTGGTGGGCCACGTCACGAGCCCGATGCTGGCCGCGGCCGCGATGACCTTCAGCTCGCTCTCCGTGATCGCCAACAGTCTCCGGCTGCGGCGTTAGGAGCCCAGCGGCACTTCCAGGCCGTCGTAGGCGAGCTCCACGCCCGGCGGCAACGCGGCGCTGGTCGCCTCGTGGGGCAGCTCGTGGGAGAGGTGCGTGAGCAGGGTCCGCTTGGCTCCGGCCCGCGCCGCCACGGCCAGCGCCTCGCTCAGCGACAAATGCGTCGGATGCCGCGTGTGCCGCAGACAGTCGAGCACGAGCACGTCGAGCCCCTCCAAGAGCGGCCAGGTGGCCTCGGGAATGCCGCTCGTGTCGGTGCAGTAGGCGACGTCGCCGAACCGGAAGCCGAGCACGGCATAGGGGCCATGCTCGAGCCGCAGCGGCACGACGCGGGCTCCCAGGATCTCGAACGGCGTCGGGCCGATCCGCTCGAAGGCGAGCTTGGGCACGCCGCCGCCGGCGGGCGGGGCGTCGGAGAAGGCGTAGTCGAAGGCCTTCCGAATCCGATGCTCGACCGGCTCTTCGCAGAGCACCCGCATCGGCCGGCCGGAGTGGAAGCACAGCGGCCGGACGTCGTCCAGGCCGTAGACATGATCGACGTGGTCGTGGGTGTAGAGCACCGCCTCGACCCGGCCGATGCCCTCGCGGAGCAGCTGCGACCGCAGGTCGGGCGTGGTGTCGACGAGCAGGTGGCCGCCGGGCAGGCCGACGAGCACGCTCGTTCGCGTGCGACGATCCCGCGGCCCGCCCCGCTGGCAGGTGTCGCAGCCGCAGCCCACCAGCGGCACGCCCACGCTTGTGCCCGTGCCGAGAAACAGCAGCCGGCCGGTGAGGTCGCGGCCCGGGTGCCACGGAGGGCGGGGGCCGTGGGCGGCGGGGTCGGTCACGATGGCGTCGGAGGACATGGCGGAGAGTATCCGCCGAAACCCGGCCCGACACCAACCGCCGTCGCCGCAGCCCGGTACAATCGGTGATTCAAGCCGGACTTGGATCAGGCAATCTGGCTGCAGGACAAGGTCCGCATGACTCCGAACGATCCCGAACTGCTGTTCGTGTATGGCACGCTCCGGCCGGCCCTGGCGACCGGAGGCCACGGGGCCATCGTGCGGGATCTCGAGGTCGTCGGGCCGGCGACGGCGCCGGGCCTGCTGCTCGATCTCGGCTCCTACCCCGGCCTGGTCGCGGGCGACGGAGTCGTTTACGGCGAGCTGCTGCGGGTCGTCGATCCGGACCGGCTGCAGGCGCTCGATGCCTACGAGGAGTGCGGTGGCCCGGAGCCGTTGTTTCGCCGCGAACGCATGGTGGCTAGCCTTGCCGACGGCACGACCGTCGTCGCCTGGGGATATCGCTTCATGCGGCCGCCGCAGGCCGCGACAGTGATTGCTGGCGGCGACTATGCCGCCCACGTCGCCCGCCACTGACCCCCCGCGAGGGAGTGCCGCGGGAACCGGCCGGCTTGGCCGATGGTGCCGTGTTTTTCGGCAACCGAAACGCGGGATGCTCTCTTCGCGGGCTGGGCCGAAATCGCCGAAGGCGACCGATTCCGAAGATTCGCCAGGTTTTCCTAAAGTCGCCACATTGGCACAGGATTTGCATCTTATCGGGCGGCCTGAACCCTACCAGACACCGACGAGGCGGCTGTGTGGTGCCGGGGCTTCGCCGGGCTCGTCTCCCGGCTTCTCTGCGGCACTGCGCGGATCGATGTCGAGTCGTCCTGCGGTCGGCAGGCATTCCGTTGGTTTACATCCCTTTTCGCATGGAAGGACGACTGGAACGATGAGCACGAAGACGAAGCTCGAGTACATCTGGCTCGACGGCTACAAGCCCACCCAAAGCCTGCGGTCGAAGACGCAAGTCAAGAACAACTTCAGCGGCAAACTCGAGGACTGCCCGATCTGGTCCTTCGACGGGTCGAGCACCCAGCAGGCCAGCGGGCACTCCTCCGACTGCCTGCTCAAGCCGGTCGCGATCTATCCCGATCCCGGCCGCAAGAACGCCTACCTGGTGATGACCGAGGTGCTCAACCCCGACGGCACGCCGCACGAGTCGAACGGCCGGGCCACGATCGCCGACGACGACGACGACTTCTGGTTCGGCTTCGAGCAGGAATATTTCCTCTGGTGCACCAAGAACAACAACCCTCCGGGCTTCCCCGCCGGCGGCTATCCCGCGCCCCAGGGCCCCTACTACTGCTCGGTCGGGGCCGACAACGCCCACGGTCGGGCCTGTGTCGAGGAACACCTCGATGCCTGCCTCGAGGCGGGCCTCAACGTGGAGGGCATCAACGCCGAGGTGGCGGCGGGGCAGTGGGAGTACCAGATCTTCGCCAAGGGGGCCAAGCGGGCCGGTGACGAGATTTGGCTGGCCCGCTACCTGCTCGAACGGATCGGCGAGAAGTATGGCTACTCGATCGAACTGCATCCCAAGCCGCTCGGCGTGCACGCCGACTGGAACGGCTCGGGGATGCATGCCAACTTCTCCAACGGCCTGATGCGGACCTGCGGCGACAAGGCCGTGTTCACGAAGATCTGCGAGGGTTTCGGGGGCGTTATCCAACGGCACATCAGCGTCTACGGGGCCGACAACGACCAGCGGCTCACCGGCAAGCACGAGACCGCCGCGATCGACCAGTTCAGCTACGGCGTCTCCGACCGGGGCGCCTCGATCCGGATCCCGGTCGGCACGATCGAGAACGGCTGGAAGGGGCGGCTCGAGGACCGGCGGCCGGCCTCCAACGCCGACCCCTACAAGGTCGCTGCCGCGATCATCAAGACGGTCAAGGAGGCCACGGCCAAGTGATCGGCGGACTCGCCGGGCGCTGAGCGCCGCGGTTGCAAGACGCGTTTCCTCCAAGCCCCCGCGACGTGAGTCGCGGGGGCTTTTTTTCGCCTCGGCCCTTACTCTGCAAACTCCACCTCGCGGATCGCCTCGAGCAGCTCCCGCATCGTCTGGTAGCGGTCGGCGGGGTTCTTGGCGATCGCCTTGGTCACCACCTCGTCGAGCCGTGCGGGGATGCCCCGGCCGGGGCTGGCCTGGGAGGGGGGCGGCGGGTGGTCGTGGATGATGTTCTCGAAGGTCTCCTGGATCACCCGGCCGCGAAACGGCTCCCGCAGCGCCGCCACCTCGTAGAGCACGACGCCGGTGCTGAACACGTCGCTCCGCTCGTCGATCACGGCCCGGTTGACGTTCACCTGCTCGGGCGACATGTAGAGCGGCGTGCCGGGCCGGTCGCCCGCCATCGTGAGCGCCTGGATCGATTCCGGCGGCCGCCGGGCGAGCGACGGATGCTGCGGAGCGTCGTCGGGCTGGCCCCAGACCTTGGCCACGCCCCAGTCGAGCAGGATCACCTCGCCGAAGTTGCCCACCCAGATGTTCTCGGGCTTGACGTCGCGGTGGATCACGCCCCGGGCGTGGGCATACATCAGCGCCTGGGCCGCCCCGGCCACGATCTCGAGCCGGCGGCGGAGCGGAAAGGCCGCGCTCGTCGCCGGATCGCCGCGGGCGATCCGCTTCAGGATCTCGAACAGGTTCTCCCCCGAGACCCGCTTCATCGTGAAATACAGCCCCTCGGCGGCGTCCCGGCCGATCTCGTAGACCGGCACGGTGTTGGGGTGCTGGAGCTGGGCGGTCACGCGGGCCTCCCGCAGGAGCCGGCGATTCTCCTTCGCGTCCTGGCGACACTCCGGGAGCAGCGTCTTGATCACGATCGTCCGGCCGGTGATCCGGTCGAAGCAGGTGCGAAGCACGGCCGACCCCCCCCGGGCCATGTCGCGGAAGTTGGAGTATTTCGCCAGCCCCTGGGGGAGCGGCTCGGGCAGGTCGTAGTCGGTGGCGCTCAAAAAGATCGGCCCTTGGCCGTCAGCCGGTGGCATTGGTTGGCTCCTCGTTTTGGACTGTTCGGTCAGGGCGTCGCGACGGTCATGGCCCGCCGTCGGGCAGCCGGCCTGGAGCGATCCACGATCTCCGGGCCGGCCTCTATCCTGCCGGACCGTCGCCTCGCCTCTCCTCCCACCATTCGCGAACGCCCGCGTAACCCGCCACGCCGAGTTCCATCCGGCGGGCCTGTTCCGTCTCCGGCTCTGGATCCCGGACGATCGCCGCCACCTGCACCCCGGCGGCGATCCCGGCCTCCCAATCGGCCGGCGCGTCGCCCACCATCCAGGCGGCCCCCGCCGGGATGTCGTGCTCCGCGAGCATCTCGTGAATGAACCGCGGCGACGGCTTGCGATACACGGGCGGTTCGTCGGGCCGCTCGGTCGCGATGCAGACCCGCGTGAACACGTCGAACCCGAAGCCCAGGAGCTCGATCATCCGCCGGTTCACCGCCTCCACATCGGCCCGAGTAAAATACCCGCGCCCCACCCCCGACTGGTTGGTGAACAGAAACAGCCGGGCGCCCGCGGCCCGCATCGCCCCCACCGCCTCCCGCACGCCCGGCAGCAGCACCACGCCGGCGGGCGACGCCAGGTAGTGCCGGTGCTCGATCAGCGTGCCGTCGCGGTCGAGAAACACGCCCCGAGGTTCGACAACCGTGCGGCTCATCGCTCCAATCATGGCTCGTGCCTCCCGCGGCAGTTCGGACGGGGCTGCGTCAGGCCGGTCGGCGACGGCCGACCGGTCAGGGCACCACCACGGGCTCACGGCCGGCCCGGCTGCCGAGGCGGTTCAACACCGCCTCCAGGCCGATCGACTCTTCCAGAAACGTGACCGCCCCGCCGCAAAAGAGCACCGGACAGCCCCCCGGATGGTGGCTTTGAAAGCCTCGGCCCCGCCAGCCGGGGCTGCCGTATGAGTCGGGATTCTGGCGGGCATGTTCCAGGTTGAAGTTGAGCGGCAGGCTCGTGCCGTTGACGACGCCCGCGGCAGTGGGCCAAACCAGGTCGCTGCCCCGGGCCACCCCCGAGGTGTGCCCCATCAAGATCGTGCTGGTCGTTCCATCACGAATGTCGTCGAACCTGACGGGACGGGTGTCGCCCATGAAGTTGAAGATCCCGCGGTGATACCTTCCGCCCCCGTACCGGACTCCCGGCTGCGGGCACGCCGCGGTAGGTGTG
This sequence comes from Pirellulales bacterium, assembly GCA_044355515.1. GTDB lineage: Bacteria > Planctomycetota > Planctomycetia > Pirellulales > UBA1268 > QWPN01. Next base: position 201 of record JBIKXY010000016.1, on the reverse strand, counting down.
CCGGTCGGGTTTTCCGCACAGCCGCCGCAGCCATACGTCGCCCTGGACGTGGCTAATCCGGTGTAGCCCTCGCTCTCGCCCACGATATACCCGTCGCCGAAACTGCCGACGTAGTGTGACACCTGGCCGGTGATGGCGTTGTTCGGGATCGCCGCTCCGCTGATGCACCCGCCGGTTTCCGACAGGCGGTCAGCAAGCAGG
>JBIKXY010000360.1:0-2678 GCA_044355515.1 Pirellulales bacterium | reverse complement strand
CACGATCGACCAGATGCAGGCCGAGCGGATGATCGACGCCGACATCCCCCGCGAAAAGCTCCACAAGAACTTCGTCAAGGCGGCCACCAAGGGCCTCTTGAAGGTCATGAGCAAGATGGGCATCTCGACGCAGCAGAGCTACCGCGGTGCCCAGATCTTCGAGGCCGTGGGTCTGGAGCGGACGTTCATCGACGAGTTTTTCACGCGGACGGCCAGCCGGATCGGCGGCATCGGCCTCACGGCAGTGGCCGAGGAGACGCTCCGCCGGCACGAGCATGCCTGGCCGAAGACGAATGTCCCCCAGACGCTCGAACTCGACGTCGGCGGCCGCTACGCCTGGCGGCGGAAGGGGGAGGCCCACGTCTTCAACCCCGACGTGGTGGCGGCCCTGCAGCGATCCACCCAGATCAACAGCCGGGAGGAGTTCCAGAAGTTCCAGCGGCTGATCGACGAGCAGCAGACGAAACTGCTCACGCTCCGCGGCCTGCTCGAGTTCAGGTGGGCCGGCTCCGGTGGCCCGGTGCCGCTCGACGAGGTCGAGCCGGCCAAGGAGATCGTCAAACGGTTCGCGACCGGAGCGATGTCGTACGGTTCGATCTCCAAGGAGGCCCACGAGACGCTGGCGGTCGCCATGAACCGGCTGGGCGGCTGGAGCAACACCGGCGAAGGAGGCGAGGATCCCGTCCGCTACCAGCTCGAACCCAACGGCGACAGCAAGAACTCGAAGATCAAGCAGGTCGCCAGCGGCCGGTTCGGCGTCACGAGCCTGTACCTCGTCAACGCGAAAGAGCTGCAGATCAAGATGGCCCAGGGGGCCAAGCCGGGCGAGGGGGGCCAGTTGCCGGGCCACAAGGTGGATCGGGAGATCGCCCGGATTCGGCACAGCACGCCGGGGGTGGGGCTGATCTCACCGCCGCCACACCACGACATCTACTCGATCGAGGATCTCGCCCAGCTGATCCACGACCTGAAAAACGCCAACCACCACGCGCGGGTCAGCGTCAAGCTGGTAGCCGAGGTGGGCGTGGGCACGGTCGCGGCCGGCGTCTCCAAGGGCAAGAGCGACGTGGTGCTGATCTCGGGCCACGACGGCGGCACCGGCGCGAGCCCCCAGACCTCGATCATGCACGCCGGCCTCCCCTGGGAGCTCGGCTTGGCCGAGGCCCACCAGGTGCTGGTGATGAACGACCTCCGCAGCCGGATCGTCGTCCAGACCGACGGCCAGATCCGCACCGCGAAGGACGTGGTCGTGGCCACGCTGCTCGGGGCCGAGGAATACGGCATCGCCACCGCGTCGCTCGTGGTGATGGGCTGCATCATGATGCGGAAGTGCCACCTGAACACCTGCCCGGTCGGCGTCGCCACCCAGGATCCGGAGCTCCGCAAGAGGTTCACCGGCCAGCCGGAGCACGTGGTCAACTACTTCTTCCTGCTCGCCGAGGAAGTCCGGGAACTCATGGCCAAGCTCGGCTTCCGCACGATCGACGAGATGGTGGGCCGGGTGGACCGGCTCGACACCCGGGCGGCGATCGCCCACTGGAAGGCCAAGGGGCTCGACTTCTCGACGATTCTCCACCGGCCCGAGGTGCCCGCCCACGTCAAGACCCACCACTGCGAGAGCCAGGATCACGGGATCGAGCGGTCGCTCGACATGACCACGCTTCTGGGCCTGTGCCAGCCGGCCCTCGATGAGAAGAAGCCCGTCTCGTTCGAGCTCCCGATCCGCAACATCAACCGGACGGTGGGCACGATCCTCTCGAGCGAGGTGACCAGGCGGTACGGGGCCGGCGGCCTGCCCGACGGCACGATCAAGATCGCCTTCCGCGGCACGGCCGGCCAGAGCCTGCTGGCCTTCGGCGCGCCCGGCGTGCAGGTGAGCGTGGAGGGCGATGTCAACGACTACTGCGGCAAGGGCCTGTCGGGCGGGCGGATCATCGTCAGGCCCGATCGAGACGCGGCCTTCAAGGCCGAGGAGCAGGTGATCGCCGGCAACGTGGTGGCCTACGGGGCGACCGCCGGCGAGATCTACCTCCGCGGCCGCTGCGGCGAGCGGTTCCTGGTGAGAAACTCGGGCGTCGAGGCGGTCGTCGAGGGCACCGGCGACCACGGCCTGGAATACATGACCGGGGGCCGGGCGGTGATTTTGGGCCGTACGGGCCGCAACTTCGCGGCCGGCATGAGCGGCGGGATCGCCTACGTCTGGGACGCCGATGGCAGCTTCCCCACCCGCGTCAACATGGAGATGGTGGAACTCGAGCCGCTCGACGGCCAGGATCTCGACTACGTGAAGCGGATGGTCGCCCGGCACGTCGAGTTCACCGGCAGCACCCGCGGCCGGGAGATCCTCGACCGCTGGGAGGCCGAGCGGTCACGGTTCGTGAAGGTGATGCCCACCGATTACAAGCGGGCGCTCGCGGAACTCCGCAAGCTCGCGGAGCAGGAACAGGCCGAGGCCAGGGAGCAGGAGAAGGTCCATGGGTGACGTTCGCGGATTCATGAAGTACGACCGCAAGGTGTCGGGCTACGCCCCGGTGCCGGAGCGGCTCAAGCACTACAACGAGTTTCTCACGATCCTCCCCGAGGAGGAGCTGACGAAGCAGGGCGCCCGCTGCATGGACTGCGGCGTGCCCTTCTGCCACACCGGCTGCCCGCTGGGAAACATCATTCCCGACTTCAAC
>JBIKXY010000126.1:0-8549 GCA_044355515.1 Pirellulales bacterium | reverse complement strand
GCGCGCATCACGCCGCTTCAGGCGGTCACTCGGTGGCGGTTGGGCCAGGTTCGGCGGCCGGGGGCTCGGCGGGCGGCGGTGCCACGTCGACTGGTGCCGCCTCAACGGGCGGCTCGTCAGCCGGCGGCTCCTCGGTTCGGAACAAAAACTGCTTCAAGTCGCCGAAGGTCCGGAGGGGCTCGCGGCCCTGCCGCATCGCATCGGTGAGCGGCTTCTGCTCCTTCTTCTGCTTCGCCTCATAGACCCGGGGCCGATACTCCCGTGCCGGCCGCTCGTCGCGGCCGCCGCGCCGTTGGGGGGGCCGGGAACCGCCGGGTCGGCCGCCGCCCGCTGGCGGGCCGGCTCCTGCCGCTGGCACCGCGACCGCGGGCCTCGGCTGCTCTCCCTGTCGCCGCCCACCGGCCTGCGCCGGGCCACCGGCCTGCGCGGGGCTGCCGGCTTGGCTTGCCTCGCCTTCGCGGCGCGGCGGGCCACCCCGCCCCGGCCCTCGCCCCTGGCCGCGGCCGGGCCGCGGGCCATTTTCCGGCCGCGGGCCCCGGCCCTGCTTACGCTGTTCGGCCGCCGCCTGCTGCTTGGCCCGCTCGGCCGGCGAGATCATCGTCAGGGCGACGCGGCGGCGGGCCTTGTCGAGCTCCAGCACCCAGACCCGCACGATCTCGCCCACGCTCACCACGTCGTGCGGATCGCGGACAAATCGGCTGGAGAGCTGGCTGATGTGCACCAGACCGGTGTCGTGCAGCCCGATGTCGACGAAGGCTCCGAAGTCAACGACATTGAGCACCGCGCCGTGAAGCTCCATCCCCAGCTCGAGATCCTCGAGTTTCAGCACCCCCTTCTTGAAGAACGGCAGGGGCAGATCCTCCCGCGGATCGCGGCCCGGCCGCTGGAGCTGCTCGAGAATGTCGGACAGCAGCAGCCGACCCACGCCCAACTCGCCAGCCAGCGCGTCGAGATCGACCGCCGCGGTCCGCTCCGCGAGCGACTCGGCCTGCTGCCGGGCGACGAGGTCGGCGGGGCTTCCCCCGAGCCGCTCGAGCACCTTCGTGGCTACCTCATAGCTCTCGGGATGAATCCAGGTCGCGTCGAGGGGGTCGGTGCCGTCGGTGATCTTGAGGAAACCGACCGCCTGCACGTAGGCCGCCTCGCCGAAGCCGGGCACCTCGAGGAACTGCTTCCGCGAGGTGAAGGGCCCGTGCGTGGTCCGCCACTCGTGGAGATTCTTGGCCGTCGTTTGATTGAGGCCCGAGACCCGTCGCAGCAAGGCGGGGCTGGCCGTGTTGACGTCCACCCCGACGTAGTTCACACAGCTCTCGACGACCGACTCGAGCGAATCCCGGAGGTGCCGGGCCTTGACGTCGTGCTGGTAGAGGCCGACGCCGATGTTGGCCGGTTCGATCTTGACGAGTTCCGAGAGCGGATCCTGGAGCCGGCGGCCGATCGAGATGGCGCTGCGGATCGCCGCCTCGTGGCCGGGCAGTTCCTCGCGGCCGTAGGCACTCGTCGAGTAGACGCTCGCCCCGGATTCGTTGACGATCGAGTAGCCTACGTCGAGCGTTGCCAGCTCACCCGCAACGAGCTCCGCCACGAGAGCCTCGGTCTCTCGGGCCGCCGCGCCGTTGCCGATCGCGATCACCGCGCAGGCATGGCTCTGGACGAGTTCCACGATCCGGCGGCCGGCCGCCTCGCGCTTTTCAGGGCCGCCGACCACGTGAAGCACGTCGTGGGCCAGGGGCGTGCCGCACTCGTCGATCACCACCGCCTTGCAGCCGCTCTTGAAGCCCGGGTCGAGCGCCAGCACCCGGCGGCCGCGGACGGGGGGCTGCAGGAGCAGGTTGCGGAGATTGCGGGCGAAGACCTCGACGGCGTGAGCCTCGCAGCCGTCGGTCATCTCGCGGCGGATCTCCCGCTCCAGGCTCGGGAGCACCAGCCGAGCGAGCGCGTCGCGGGCGCAGCCTCGGAGAAACTCCGCATGGGGATGCTCGGCCGGCACGAGGACCGCCTCGGCCGCCCCCTGAAGCTCCTCCGTCGGGGCCTCGATCCGCACCCGCAGCAGCTTCGCCCGCTCGCCGCGGTTGATCGCCAGCAGCCGATGAGCCGGCACGCGGTCGAGCCGCTCGCCATAGTCGAAGTAGTCGCGGAAGTGTTTCTCATCCTTGGAAAGCGGCTTGCCCTCGGTCTCGACCCGCTGGCTGCGGAGCCGGCCCGTGCGATGAAGGATGGCCCGCAGCCGCTGGCGCAGGTCGGCCCGCTCGCTGAACTCGTCGGCGATGATGTGCCCGACGCCGAGCAGCACATCCGCGGGCGCGGCCACCGCCGCGTCGGCATCGACGAAATCCGCGGCCCGCTTGTCGAGGTCGGCGGCGGCGGGATCGGCCGCCAGGATCTCGCGGGCCAGCGGCTCGAGCCGACGCTGACGGGCCACCTCCGCCAGCGACAGCTTCCGGGGTTTGTAGGGGAGATAGATGTCTTCGAGTTGCTTCGGGCTTTCGGCGGCGACGATCGCCGCCTCCAGTTCCGGCGTCAGCTTCGACTGCCCCTGGATCGTCCGCAGGATCGTGGCTTTGCGATCGGCGAGCTGCCGGGCCCGTGCCACCCCCTCCTGGATGCAACGAATCGCTTCCTCGTCGAGCCCGCCGGTCTGGTCACGGCGATACCGGGCGACGAAGGGAATGGTGTTGCCCGCGTCGAGCAACTCGACCGCCGCCTGCACGCCGGCGGCCGGTAGGCCGAGGCGACGGGCGAGAAGTCCCAGGTCGATGACAGCGGTAATCGCCGTGGATCCCATCCGAATCGCGGTCTCGTCGCAGTGCTGCGGCACGGACCAGCAGACCCTCCTCCGCGGTTCCCCCGACCACAACCCTGCCGTGGCCGGCCAGAGAACCCTGAACCTGGTGCTGGAACTCAAACTCTCGCGCGGGAAGCACGGAATCTAGGGTGGCCGGGGGAAGCCTGTCAAACAGGGCTGCATCCGTGCCCGGCGGCACATGATCGGTGCGGGAGCCGGCCGCAGGCCGCCACGGGGCCGACGGTCCGTCCCCCAATCCCCCGTTCTTGCCCCGCCGAAGCTTGATTCCCTGCCCTTGACTGCCCCGCGCAGAACGGCCTATTTCCTGAGCCCCGGCCCGGGCTACCGCCCCCGGTCAACGGAACCGCGGCTCGGGCGGCGACCGCGACGCTTTGCATTGGAGCGGACGCCGCGGTCGTGACGATTGAACAGAGTTGTCGGACGGCGCGGCCCGTACGTCCGCACCACACCAGCCAGCGGAGATTCAGGCGACACCATGAGCAACGGCACACAACACGCGGACACGACCCCGGCCTCCGACCTTCTGCCCGCCGTGCCGCTGCTGGCCCTCGACCGCCAATACGCCGTCCTCCGCGCCGAGATCCAGGCCGCGATCGCCCGCGTCTGCGATTCGGGCCGGTTCGTGCTCGGGCCCGACGTGACGGAACTCGAGGCCGAGCTCGCCCGGGCGCTTGACGTGCCCCACGCGATCAGCTGCGCCTCCGGTAGTGATGCCCTGCTCCTGGCCCTGATGGCCCTCGGGGTCGGCCAGGGCGACGAGGTGGTGCTGCCGAGCTACACGTTCTTCGCCACCGCCAGCGCCGTGACCCGGCTCGGCGCCACGCCGATCTTCGCCGACATCGATCCGGTGACCTACCTCGTTGATCCGGCCGACGTCCGCCGCAAGCTGAGCCGCCGGTGCCGGGCGATCATTCCTGTCCACCTGTTCGGCCGGACAGCCGACATGGACGCCCTCCTGCCGATCGCCGCCGAGGCGGGCGTGCCGCTGGTGGAAGACGCGGCTCAATCGATCCTTTCCACCTGGCACGGCCGCTGCTCCGGCGGGCTGGGTGACATCGGCTGCTTCAGCTTCTACCCGACCAAGAACCTGGGGGGCGCCGGCGACGGCGGCTTCCTCACGACCACCCGCGACGATCTCGCGGCCGCGCTCCGGCTCCTGCGGGTGCACGGGATGGAGCCGCGGTATTACCACGACCTGATCGGCATCAACAGCCGGCTCGACTCGATCCAGGCGGCGATCCTCCGGGTCAAACTGCCCCACCTCGATACCTGGACCACGCAGCGGCAGGAAAACGCCGCCCGCTACGGCGAGCTGTTCGCCGCCTCCGAGCTCGGCGAGCATGTCACGGCCCCGACCGACGAGCCTCGCGGCCGGCATGTCTGGAACCAATACGTGATCCGGATCGCGGGCGGCCGCCGCGACGAGCTGCGGAAGCATCTGGCCGGCTGCGGCGTGGGCACCGAGATCTACTACCCCGTCCCGCTCCACCTCCAAAAGTGCTTTGCCCACCTGGGCTGGCAAAAGGGCGACCTGCCGGCCACCGAGCAGGCGGCCGAGGAGACGCTCGCCCTGCCGATCTTCCCCGAGTTGCGGGCCGACGAGCAGCGGACGGTTGTGGCCCGGATTGCCGAGTTTTTCGGCGCGGGCCGCAAGGCCTCCCGCAAGCCGGAGTCGTCGCGGCTCCCGACCCCGCACGTCCTCCGCCGGGCTGTCGGCCGGGCCGACGAAGTGATCAGCTAGAGCACCCGCGCTGCCCTCCTGGCCATCGCGGGATTGAGTTCGGCGGAAGTCACGCCAAGGGTGCCCTCGCCTCGCTCCAGCCGGCTTCCGGCCGGCCTATCGTCGCTCGAACTGCCGCCCGAGGGAGTGGGCACCCGACCGTTGATTCGTCTGCCTGAGCGCACCACCGGCAGCGGCGCACGAGCACGGCCGCCCGGAGGTGCGGCCGGAGGGCCGGCAAGGCTGCGGGGGCATGGATGCCCCCGCAGCCGTGAAGTCAATCGAGCCAGTCCGATTCCGCCAGCCGCTCGGGCGTGTAGGTTTCGGTCACGTAACTGATGTCCTTGGAGATCAGCGACTCCACCTCCAGTTTGAAGCCGTTGGAGAGCATCGTGGCGATCTCCTTCTGCCAGGCCTTCTTGCCGGCGAACCAGGGGTAGGCCGCGATCTGCTTGGCCCGCTTGACGTCGGTGTCGGAGAGCGCGATCTGCACGCTCTGCGAAAGCTTGCAGCGGTCGTAGTCACGGCTGCGGAGGCCGAGGAAGCGGGCCTCGGGGATCGCCATCCGCTTCGACTCATAGGCGAGGTTGATCGAGCCCTGCTTGAGCACCGAGTAGATGTAGTAGCCCCAGGGATCGTTGTCGAGCAGGCAATAGACCGGCAGCTTGAGCTCGTGGTGCAGCCGGTAGAGCATCCGCCGCACGCCCCGGGGGGGCTGGCCGCCGCCGTGGGTCAGGAGGCAGGAGTGCTTCCGCCAGAACTTGTCCTCATTGAACCGCCGCCAGACGGTGTCCTTCTCGACGTGGAGGATGAACTTCGCGTCGCAGGACTTGAACTTGATGATGTCGGCCTCGACGATCGAGGGGATCGAATAGCCGCCCGAGCCCATCCGCGCGCAGTCGATCTCGTCGCCCGAGTCCACGAGGGTGATCGGCCCCACCATGCCGCCCCGGTTGCTGGCGTAGACGTGCAGCTCTTCCCGCAGGCTCTCGAGCGTCACCTCCAGATCCTCGATGATCGGGTCGCACTCCTCCTGGGTGGCGAAGGTCTCCTCGCGGGTGCCCTCGATCGTGTGCTTGAGGAGGTAGTAGAGGCCTCGGATGCTGGTGGTCTTCTGCTGCTCGATCAACTGCTTGCAGCCGGTCGCCACCAGCAGGGTCTGCATGTAGCTCTTGGCCTGCGAGAGGTTGAACAGCTGGCGGCGGTTGGTCTGCCCGCCCATCTCGATGATCTTGCGGGCCTTGTTGAACCGGACGTTCGACAGGCTGCGAGTCGGGATGTCGAGCCAGGGGTCGCGGCGCTTCTCGGCGGCGGCCGCCACCTCGTCGGCCAGGGTGATGATCAGCTTGCGGGTCTTGAGGTCGACGGCGGGCAGCTTGGCGGCCGGGATCGTGGGGGTGCGTTTCGCCTTCGTGGCCATGCGCGGTAGACTCTTCAGAGCGGGGAAGTTCGGCATTCAGGTTCGCCGAAGATCCTACCGTCGCCTCACTCCGGCCGCACGCATGTCCAAATACACGTTCGCCTACGCCATCATCGCCCTGTTCATCGGCCTCGGCACATACATCGTCTGTCGGCCGAGCCGTCGCTACGAGGGCGATCGCTGACCTGCCCGCACCTCCGGGTCAGGCTTCTTCCCGGAGCAGCTGCGGGGGCTCGTCGAGCTCCTCGAAATCCGGCGGCAGCTGCAGTTGCCGCATGGTCTCGTCGGTCCGACGCATCCCCTCGGCCACCTCATCGACCCGCTGGGCGATCTCGCTCACGTCCCGCCGCGCCACCGAACCCTCGGCGAGCGCCGCGATCTTGGCCTCGAGCCGCTCGATCTCCGCGGCCACCAGGTCGAGCTTGCCCCGGGCGTCGTCGATGTTGGCCAGCCGCTCGCGGGTGGTTCGCAGGTTGTCCTCGAGCGCCGCTCGCAACGGGCCGGTCCCTTCCCCCGCCGGCAGGGCGGTCAGCCGTCGCTCCAGCTCCTTGATCCGCTCGCGGAGTGACTCGTCGTCGGTATGGTCCAGAAACTCGGAGAGTTTGGCGGCGTTCCAGATCATCCGCAGGTGGCCCCAGAGCAGCCGCTCCAGCGACTCGGCCGCACCCCGATCGACGCCGGTCGCGCCCGGGCCCCGCATGCTGCCGGCCAGCTCGGTCAGCTTCCGGCAGTGGGCCCGCAATTGATCGAACCGTCGCAGCAACTGCGGCGGCAGCTGGGCCCGGATCCGGTCGTAGGCCGCCCGGGTGTCGGCCGTCTCGGCCTCGCGGCGGGCCTTCGCGTCGCCGGCGTCCACGGCCGCCCGGAAGCGATCGTTGGTGAACATGCTCGCGAGATAAAGCACCTCGCCCGCCGCGACCAGCGGCAAGACCACCTCCGGCCGGCCGCTGATCATGGCCACCGCCGCACCCGCCCCCACGAAGAGCAGATTCCAGTGGTAGGTGAAGGCGGCTCTCAGATAACGCATAAAAAGGTGCCTGGCACCAAATCTGGGTTGTTTGGGGAAGCAAAGATTACCGAGCTTGCCTAGATTTGGTGCCTGGCACCTTTTTCAGGCAGGGGGCGGGCGGAGGCCTCGATCTCTTCGATCCGCGCGTGGATCCGGGCCACCTGGTCGTTGAACCAGGGCTGCGACTGGGCCTCGCGGGCCGGGGCCGAGGCGGCCGGCAGGAGGATCTCCTCGGCGATCCGGCCGGGCGTGGTGTCCATCAGGTAGACCCGGTCGCCGAGGTAGACCGCCTCCTCGACCGAGTGCGTCACGAACAACACCGTCGCCTGCACCTCCCGCCAGAGCTTGACCAGCAAATCCTGCATGTCGAGCCGGGTGGCGGGATCCAGGGCGCCGAAGGGCTCGTCCATCAGGATCACCCGCGGCCGGAGGATCAGCGTGCGGGCGATCGCCACCCGCTGCCGCATGCCGCCGGAGAGCTCGTGCGGATACTTCTCGGCGTCCTTGACCGGGTCGAGCCCCACTCGCTCGATCCAATCGAGCCCCTCGGCCTCCCGCTGCCGCCGCGGCACGCCCCGGCACTCGAGGCCGAACACGATGTTGTCGAGCACCGTCCGATTGTCGAAGCTCGTGTAGTCCTGGAAGACCATGCCCCGATCGGCACCCGGCCCCAGCACCTCGCGGCCGAGCACGGTCACCGTGCCGCTCGTCGGCGGATGCTGCGGCTCGAGACCCGCGACCAGCCTCAGCACCGTGCTCTTGCCGCAGCCGCTCGGCCCCAGGAACGAGGCGAACTCGCCGTGGTCCTCCCGGTCGGGGATCGTGAACGACACCTTCTCGAGCGCCAGGTATTCCCGCGGCGTGCCCGCGCCGTAGCGTTTCGTGACGCCGTCGAACCGCACCGCGGCCGGCAAGGCGCCGAAAGCCCGCGGCGGCTCATCCGCCGCCTCCCGGCCTGCCGCTGCACCCCACCCCGCCGCCGCTCCCGCGCCCGCGTCGCTCATGCCCGGGGCCTCCCCGCGGTGGCCCCGCCGTGCAGCAGCGAGTGGAGGAGCCGCCGGATCCGCCCCTTGCCCCCGTAGCGATAGGGAAACAGGTCGCACTGCAGCCACCACAGGGCCCGGTCAATGGCGTAGGCGACCAGCGGGATCACGATCAGCACGATCAGGATCGGCTCCTGGGCCCCCCGCCGCTGCGAGACGTTGATCAGGCTGCCGAGCCCCCCTACCCCGTCGCCGCTCTTTACGAGCTCCGCGAGCATCACGTAGCCGAAGGCGAGCCCGAACAAGAGCCGCAGCGAGTTGAAGATGGCGGGGGCAGCCAACGGGGCGAGCACCTTCATGATGATCTGCCGGCGGTTGGCCCCGAGCGTGAGAGCCGTGTCCACGTACCGCTGGGGCACCTCCAGCACGGCCGTGGTGGCGTCGGCGATCACGAAGGCCACGCTGGCGCTGAACAGGAACATCACCTTCTGGACTTCCGAGGTTCCGAACAGCGCGAAGGTGAGCGGGATCAGGGCCGCGATCGGGATGTTGCGGCCGAAGATCGTGACCGGGTAGAGGTACGCCCTCACGGCCGGGAAGCAGGCGGCCAG
>JBIKXY010000125.1:0-8553 GCA_044355515.1 Pirellulales bacterium | reverse complement strand
TGAACGGTTGCATGAACCCGTTCATCGCCAGCGTGGCCTCCGTCCCCGACGCCGCCAGCGGCGTCGCCGACCACTGCGGAGTCTGGTTCGCTCCCGTGAGCCGTGGGCCGCAGCGGTCGGCCAGCATGAGCGTGCGGGAGTCGCCGTCGCCCCCAACCACGTGGGCGATCGAGGTCACCGCGGCGGAATAGGTGGGCGCGACGGTGGCCCCGATCGGATCCACGAATATTCCGTCGCCGCGAAACTGCTGCGCAGTGGTTGGGGTGATCAATTGTGGCTCGGCCAGGTTCACCGCATAGCTCAGCTGCGATCGCACCGGGCCGCTGATCGTCATCGTCGGGCAGACGAAGATCGGAATCCGCTTGTTGCTGACGGTGTCGACGCTCGCCCCGGCCTGGTAGGTGTCATACCAATCGAAGATGTCGTTGATGCCGAGATTGGGGAGGATGGGAATCGTCCAGGAGACGAAGTTGCCCGTGGCGTTGGTGTAGCCGACGCCGCCTCCGCCCGGAGTCCCGGAGCCGATGCTGTTTCGCCAGCCGGGAAGCTGGTTCTTCGCCGCGTCGTAGCTGATCATGGCGAGCCCGATCTGGTGGATGTTGCTGGCGCAGGCCGAGCGCCGGGCCGCTTCGCGTGAGGCCTGCACGGCAGGGAGGATGATGCCCGCGAGCGTGGCGATGATCGCGATCACCACGAGCATCTCCACCAGGGTGAAGCCAGGCCGGTGCGAGCCGCCGCCAGTCCCGGGGCTTGTTTCCATCGTGCCGGCCATGGTTTCAATCCTTGTGGTGCGGGTATGAGGATGTGATGAGCAAAGGCACCCGAAGTTTACCAGATCGCGTGTTCCCGAGCCCGGCTCGGGTTGCTGCGGCCAGACCCAGACATTAGAAAAAGGTCAACGGCCGGGCCTGGCGATTCCCGTCAGAAGAGATCTGGCCGGCGGAATTCAGGCCACCGCTAGTCCTGCCCGTATCTCACTCGTCCGCCCGTGACCGTCACTCTCGCCATCTCGGCCGCCGTTCCGCTCCTGCCGGTGGCGGTGCTCTCGCACCCTTCGCTCGGCGGCTTTCCGCTGGGAGGGCTGTTCACCTGGATCGCCTTCACGACCACCGCGGCGGCGGCGATCTCGGCCGGCGTCTGGATGCACAAGCAACACGAGACCTACGGCATCGCCAGGATCGAGGCCTGGATGCTGGGCATCTCGTCGCTCCTGGCCGTGCTCGTCGTCGGCACAATGCAGCTCGGGCCGCTCACGATCGCCGCCGCCTTTCTCGCGCTGCCCGGCCTGGTCTTCTATTTCGTCAAGCAGCGAGACCGGCGGGTGCGGCCCGCCGATCGGATCCTGGTGCCCGGCGGCATCCGGGAGCAGGTCGCGCGGTTTCAGCAGGCTCGGCGGGAGCGGCAGGCGGCCCGGGCGCTCGAGCCCAAGCAGCCCGCCAAGCCGCTGACCGAACGGCTCAAGGATTTTGGCGGCCGCCTCCGCAGCCTCGTGGTCCGGAAGAAGCCGGAGCCGAAGGAGGAGGGGCCGCGGTTCAAACTGCTCAAGAAAGACGGCTCGCCGGCGCTGGCCGAGGCGGCCGAGGAAGAGGGCGGGATGACGGAGAATCTCGTCAACTTGAAGCGGGTGATGATCGAGGCCATGAAGATCGGGGCGACCGACGTGCACGTCGAGCCGCAGGAGACGCAATACGTCGTGCGGCACCGGGTGGACGGCGTCCTGAAAGACGCGGTCTCGTTTTCGACCGCGGCGGGCAAGGGGGTGATCTCGGCCCTGAAGGTGGCGGCCGACATGGACATCTCCGAACGGCGGCGGCCGCAGGACGGCACCTTCTCCGCCGACTACGAGGGCTCGAAATACGACATCCGGGCCGCCTCCACGCCGACGAGCTACGGCGAGAAGATGGTGCTACGGCTGCTGAACTCGTCGGGCGGGGTGATGAAGGCCGGCCTTACGAACATCGGGATGCGGAAGCAGATTCTGGACCCGCTGCGGGAGATCATCCACAAGCCCTACGGGATGTTTCTGGTGACCGGGCCGACCGGCTCGGGCAAGACGACCACCGTCTACGCGTCGCTGGCGGAGATCGACGCCAAGCAGCACAACGTGACCACGATCGAGGATCCGGTGGAGTACCGGCTCGACGGGATCACCCAGATCGCGGTCAACACGGCGGCGGGGGTGACGTTCGCCGGGATTCTCCGGAGCGTGCTCCGGCAGGATCCCGACGTGCTCCTGGTGGGGGAGATTCGCGACAAGGAGACGGCCGAGATCGCCTGTCAGGCGGCCCTCACCGGCCACTTCGTGTTTTCCACCCTGCACGCCAATGACACCGTCGCCACGATCACGCGGATGCTCGACCTGGGCCTCGACCCGATGCTGATCCAGACGGCCGTCACAGCGGTGCTGGCCCAGCGGCTGGCCCGGCGGCTCTGCCCGGCCTGCCGCGAGGCCTATCCGCCGCCGCCCGACTTTTTCAAGCGGACGGGGCTGCGGCCCGAGGTCTGCAAGGTGATCTATCGGAGCAAGGGCTGCCCCGAGTGCGGCAACACCGGCTACAAGGGCCGGGTCGGCCTGCACGAACTGATGGTGGTGAACCCGGAGATCCAGGGGCTGATCACCGCCCACCCCAATGTGACCGAACTCCGGGCGGCGGCCCGCAAGGCGGGCACCAGATCGCTCCAGACAGACGGTATGCTCAAGGTGGTCGCGGGCGTGACGAGCATCGACGAGGTGCTGCGGGTCACGACCTGAGTTTTTCGCCCCCCGGGTCGCCCCCATGCCCGCCATCGCCTTCGACGTCGTCGTGCTGATGGTGGTGCTGTATCTCGGCTGGCTGGGGAGCGCCCACGGCGCGTTCGTGGCGGCGGTGACCCTGCTCGAGGTCTACGCCGCCTTGTCGCTGGCGATCCTGCTCTACGAGCCGCTGGCAGGACTGCTGACGCAGGTCGCAGACGAGCAGTTCGGGTACCTGCTCCCGGATTCCTTTTCACTCGAGTCCTGGGCGGTCTTCCTCTCGTTCGCGCTGCTCCTCTGGGGCACCCTGACGCTGCTCTGGATCTTCGTCCATCCGAAGATCACCCCCGCCGGCGTGCCGGGCTACCCGCCGGCCGACATGGGGGGCGGCTTTCTGCTCGCGGCCGGTGCCGGTGCCCTGACGATCGGCGGGGCACTCGTCACCTGGTCGATGTGCCCGCTGCTCGGGTCTCTCCGGGTGCCGGCCCGGCACATGTTTTTCGACGTGGGCACGCTGGCGCTCCGCACCGGCGGCAGGTTCTTGGGGGATGTTCACGAAGGTCGCCCGCTCCCGGTCTACGGCGAGCCGCCGAGCCGGGAGAGCGAGGGAGCGGCCCGGCTGGCGAGCGAGGCTGCCTACGACGCCGACGCCAACGGCACGATCGACGATCATGACGGCTTCTTCGACGCCGACGGCAACGGCGTGTTCACCGAAAACCTTTACTACTTGGATATCGACGAGAATCGCCTGCGCCGGGTCGGCATGGCCGAGAAATACCTGGCCGGCCGCTGGGACTCATTGCTGACGAGCAAAAACCGGGAGCGGCTGAGCCGGGGCCAGCCCCCCGCCGCCGGCCCGGCGGCATCCCCCGGCCAACCGGCTCCACCCGCGTTGCCGCGGCAGCGACCCGACGAACTGGAGGAGTTCAGCGAGGCTCCGCAGCCGGCGGCCGCGCCGGCACCAGCGCCGGCGGCCGAGCCGGTGAAGACGAGCGAACCTGCGGACGATTTCTGAGGTCGGCGGCCGAGAAACGGCCCCCTGTTGGCCGGGTCGGCCCACGCGTTCCGAACGTTTCCTGAACGTTTCCTGGGGTGCGATCCTCGGGCTATACTCCGCTTGCAGAAGATCGAGTCGGCCGACGGACAACGTCCGCTTCAGCGGTGGTGGAGATGGTCATGCAGGGCTCACGTCTCAGCGACAACTGCCGTGAGAGGCCGGGCAAGTTGCGGCGGGGAACCGCGGCGCGAATCGCGACCGCCGTGCTCGTCGCCTGCTTCCTGCCGTCGGCAGCCCGCGGCCAGTTCGATCTGGCCGTGGAGCGGGAGTTGCTCCACTCGCTGTACGTGCAAGGCCGCTACAGGCAGGCCCTCGAGGAGGCCCGCCGGGCCGAGCAGTTGGTCCAGCCCAAGAAGTCGGCCAAGATCGGCCCGCAGACCGGCACGCTGATCGAACTTTTGATTTACGAGGGGTCGGTGGAACGCCGGATGGGCAACCTCGACGAGGCCGAGGAACTGCTTGGCCAAGCGGCGAAGCAGTTTTTCAGCAAGGATGTGCAGCGGGCGATCTACGCCCAGGCGCCGCGGGGCGAGGAGGCGAAGCAGGTTCGCGAATACTGGCGGCCGCTCAACGAGACCTATTTCCGCCTGCTCGACAACCAGACGGAACTGGTCCTGGAGCGGCTGCGGTCCGCCAACCACGCCCTGGCAATCAAGGCCGATCCTCCGCCGGACCCCGCCGTCGTAAACCAGCTCTTCAAGCGGCTGGACGAGCTGATTCGGCTCTCGCTCGCGGCCCGATCGAGTGCCCTCGGCGGCGTCGGCGAAGAGGAGAGCGACCCCTCCGCCAAGTCTCCGTACCAGCGGATGATGTTCACGCAAGCCCGCCCGCAGCGGTATGCCGGGATGCGGTATGCGGAGGCGAGCCGGCTGCCCTGGGCGGTTCCCTCCGACCGCCTGGAGGCGCCGGACGAGGACACGCGGGAGCGATCGGAGCAGACTGGCCCGACCGCGGCGACCGCCGATCCCGATCGGGCCGCGGTGGCGGAGTCGCAGCGTCGCCGCGCCCTCGGATATTTGCGGACTGCCGACCGACTGGCGGCCGCCGCCGCGGAGCAGTCACTGGCACGATTCAAGACGGACGAACTGGAGACGACTGCGTACGCGGCTGCCCGCAAGGAGGCGGCCCTGGTGCGGGCCGACGGGCTCGTCGCGCTCGGCGAGGCCCTGATGCTCGAGCGGCGGTTCGATGACGCCCGGGCGAGCCTCGACCGGGGCATCGCGTTGATCTCCGAGGGGATTTCCGACCGGCATCCGCTGCTCGCCCTGCCGTCGATTCTCTCGGCACAAAACTCGCTCGCGCAGGCGCAGGCCGAGTTTCAGGCGGGCAACGCCGCCAGCTCCCAGGAGCATGCCCGGCAGGCGACCGAAGCCTTGAAGCTGGCCAAGGAACTGATCGAGGCTCCCGACTCCCAATACGATCCGGCTTCTCCCCTGCACACGCTGCTGGCCGATCTGCTGAAATCCTCGCAGTCGCACGAGACCAAGAGCGCTGACCTGATGGCGGCCCGGGATGCCGCCGACGCGGCTGCCCGCCGTGCCCTGCAGGCATTGTCCCGGGGCTCCGCCCGCAGGGTTGCACCTGCCCCGCGGCCTGCCGACAATAGTGGCCGGGGTTCGCCCTGATTCCTCCCGGACGGCCGACTCGGCAGCCGGGTGCAGGCGCAGGAGGAGGCATGGTTCAGCGGCGGCTCGGCTTCGGATTCGTGGCGTTGGGTCTCGGCTGCCTGACGGCCATGGCTTCGGCACAGCCAGATCCGGCACCGGGCCCGGCCCCTCCGCCGAAGATGATCTCTGTCGAGGCGGCCCGGGAGCTGGCGGGGAGCGGCGGTCCGATCGTGCTCGACGACCACGACAGCCTCGAGCCGGAAGCGGCCCTGAATCTCGCCCGCTCGACCGACGGGATCTCGCTCGACGGCTTGACGTCGCTCACCCCGGCCACCGCTCGGGCGCTTGCCCTCCACGGCCAGTTCTCCGCGGACCTGCCCGAGAAACTCGATCTCGGATCGCTGCTCGAGCGAGTCGGCACGATCGCCGCCTCGGAGGATGGCGGGCCGGATTTTGCGGGCCTTGAAGCACTGGTGACCGAGCTCAACGGCGGTCATTCGGCGGTCGGGGTTCGCACCGGCTCGCCCAAGGGGCCGGAGAAGGGCGACCCCTGGCTGTCGCTCGGCGGGCTCCGGGCACTCGAGCCGGACGTGGCCGCGGCGCTCGCGCTGCACGAAGGCCCGCTCCTGCTGGACGGGATCGAGTCGCTCTCAGACGAGGTGGCCACGGCCCTCGCGGCGCACTCGGGCGAACTGTCGCTCGCCGGGCTCAAGAGCCTGTCCCCCGCCGCGCGAAGCCGGCTGGCCTCGCACGACGGGCCGGTCGTGATTCCAGACGCCCTGCTGGGCCAGCCGAACCCGCCCCGGCCCGCCCCGAAGGCGGCCCCCCCGACCTCGCCATGATGAGCCGCGCGAACCCGTCAAGCCGATCGAGCCGGTCGCTGTCGAGCATGGCCTCAGCGAGGCCGCTGCTGCGGTGGAGCCTCGGGCTCACGCTGGCAGCGGTGCTCGGGGCGGCGTGTCCGCAGGCGGCCGCGGCGCCGCCCGCCGCCGCCGGCGGGCTCGGAGCCGCCGAGGCCGCTCGCCTGGTCGCAGCCTGGCGGGATGGCCCGCTGGTGATCGCCGCCACCGGGATCGACGCGGCCGCCGCCGCCGTGCTGGCAGGCTGGGAAGGGGAGCTCGTGCTCGACGATCTCGGTGCGATCTCCCCGGAGGTCGCCACCGCCCTGGCCGCCCACCGCGGCCCCTTGTCGCTGAGCGGCCTCCGCAGCCTCCCGGCCGACGCGGCCGCCCGGCTCTCCGGCCACGCCTCCGTGCTCTGGCTCGACGGCCTGCGGACACTGCTTCCGGAGACTGCTGCGGCCCTGGCCTCCCACCGCGGCCCGCTCGTGCTCGACGGGGTGACGGTGCTGTCGCCACAAGCCGCCTCGTTCCTGGCCAGCCATACTCATTGGCTCTCGCTCGGGGGGCTGGCCGATCTCGATCCGCTCTCGGCGCGAGCCCTGGCCGGCCACGGCGGACCGTTGTCGCTCGACGGCCTCGCGTTCCTGGCTCCCGACGCCGCCCGCGAGCTCGCGCGGCTCGCGCACCCGCTCTCGCTCGGAGGACTGGTGTCCGTCCTGCCGGCGACGGCGGTCGAGCTCGAGGGCCACGCCGCCCTGCTCTCATTGCCGCGGCTGGAGTCGCTCTCCGCCGCGGTGGCCGCGGCCCTGGCCCGGCACCTCGGGCCGCTCGACCTCCCGGGTGTGCGGTCGCTGTCGTATGCGGCCTATGCAGCCTTGGCCGGCAGCCTCGATCCCCGGGCCATGGCGGCGGTGTCGCTGGGCGGAGCGCCGGCGAACGAGAAGGCATCGCCGCCGGCCGCCGGCACCGCGGCGCCGGCTTTGCCGGAGGTCGGGCCGGCTGACCTGCTCGCTTACGCCGAGGAACTGCGGCTGGTGCCGGTCCGGCCTCGAACACAGTCCGAGTTGCGGGAGTCGATTCGGGGCACCGCCACGGCGGTCCTGCAGGCGGCCGATCGGATTGTGGCACAGACGGCGCCGGACGACCCGCTGCATGCACAGGCCGCCGCGCTCAGGCTCGAGAGCCTGGTGATGCTTGGCCGGCTCGGCGACGAGCAGGCGGCCGCGGCGTTCGAGGCCTCGGCGCAGCAGCTCGCCGAATCGGGTTCCCCCGGGCTGGCCCGCCTCGCCGACCGCATGCTGCTCATGACGGCGGGCCGGGCCATGCTGGCCAAGGCCGATCTGGCCGCCGGCGAGACGATCATCGACCGGCTCGGCGGGCTGTTGGCGGCCCGCCCCGATGACGCCGAGCTGGCCGGCATCGCGATCCAGTTGGCCGGCAGGCTGGAGCAGTTGCCCGCCGGCAAGCCCCTGGCGATCCGCAGCCAGAAGACCTTCGGCCCGGTGTTGGCCAAGAGTGGCGAGCGGCGGATCCGCCAGGCCGGAGAGATTTTTGCCGCGAGGCTGCGGCGGCTGGCGCTGCCTGGCCGGACCATGGAGATCGGCGGCACGCTGCTCGACGGCAGCCCCTTCGACCACAAGTCGCTCGCCGGCAAGGTCGTGCTCGTCGATTTCTGGGCCACCTGGAGCGGCCCGAGCCTGGCCGAACTCCCCGCGGTGCTCGCCGCGTACGCGAAATATCACGACCGGGGTTTCGAAGTGGTCGGCGTGAGCGTCGATGATGACCGCCACGCGGTCGAGCGGTTCGTCACGGAGAAGAATGTTCCGTGGCCCATTCTCCATGAGCAGCCGGCCGGGCCGAACTGGAGGCACCCGCTGGCCCGACAGTACGGGATTCACGGCGTTCCCCGGTTCGTGTTGATCGGCCGCGACGGCAAGGTGATCGCCATCGACGCGGGTTGGAGCCGGCTCGGAGAGAAACTGGCGGCCCTGTTCGCCGAGGGGGGCTGATGTCGGCGGCGTGACTCCGCGAGCGGGAGCCGGCCGCCCTTCAGCGGCTCGCGGGATTGCCGGCCGGCGGCGGGGCGGTCGTCCCCGGCGGCCTGCCGCCGGCTCGCTTGCCGCGTCGCCGCACGACGGCATCCCGCGTCGGGACGTCACCGATGGCCGCGATCAAAAATACCTGCTCGGCTCCGGCCGGCAGTGCGGTGAGGCCGCCGGCAACCGGTGGATCGGCGGCCACGCCCGCCAACAGCGAGTCGGCCAAGGCCGCATCTCCGCGGACGATCGCCAGCCTGGCCGCGAGCCTGCCGAC
>JBIKXY010000394.1:0-2693 GCA_044355515.1 Pirellulales bacterium | reverse complement strand
CTCCTAAACTCTTTATTAAGACTGCAAACGATAGTGCTACTACGCCTGTTTGGATTGGTGCCACAATTGAATCTTCTCCTAGCGATTGGACATCTGCTACAAAATTAGCAACACAAAGTGCAATTAATACCACCTTTATGCCAAAATCAGGTGGTACTTTTACTTCCGATGTTTCTCTTTCTGGTGGTGCGGATATTCGATTTGTTGAAACTGGTGGCGGTTCTGATTATGTTGCTTTCCAAGCCCCAGCCTCAATAGCATCCTCAGTTACTTGGACTCTTCCTTCTGCAGATGGTTCAAATGGTTTTTTCTTATCAACAAATGGTTCCGGAACATTATCTTGGGCTTCTCCGGGAACTGCTACTAGTGCTACAAATCTTGCTGGTGGTGCAGCAGGTTCTGTTCCTTATCAAACCGCTAGCGGTACAACAACATTTTTAGCAGATCCTGATGTTGCAGGACCAATTTTAACTTATAACAACTCTACAAACGCACCAGAATGGAAGGCAGGAACAGGTACAGGCGATCCTGTAAGAGCCACTTCTCCAACATTAACTACACCAACACTAGGTGTTGCAACAGCAACCAGTGTAAATAAAGTTGCTATAACTGCTCCTGCTACATCTGCAACATTAACAATTGCTGATGGAAAGACACTAACAGCAAGCAATACATTAACCTTTACAGGCACTGATACTTCCTCTGTTGCCTTTGGTGGAGGTGGTACAGTTGCTTATACTGCAAATAAATTATCAGCATTTGCTGCAACAACATCTTCAGAACTTGCTGGTGTTATTTCTGATGAAACTGGAACTGGTGCTTTAGTATTTGGAACTTCTCCATCATTCACCACATCTATTGCTACAGGAAGCACTACAATTGGAGTATTTGACTCAACAGCAACTACAGTAGATGCTTTTGGTGCAGCAACCACATTAAATCTAGGACATGATGGTGCAGCAACGGCAACAACCAATATCAATGTTGCTACTACAAACAACAAAACCGTAAATATCGCTACAGGAGCAGCAGGAAATAGATTTGTTAATTTAGCAACAGGTGGAACGGCTGGCAATAGAACTGTAGCAGTTTTAAGTTTATCATCTTTCAACGAAGATTTTTCTGTAGTTGGTCAACCAGTAAGTACAAATATTCTTGTTGGTGTAAATTTAGATACTAATACTGGTACAGTTAATATAGGTACTGGAGCAACTGGTACTACAGAGAGTATGAACATTAACATTGGTACTTCTGATAAGGGAACTACAACTGTTAATAACAATTTAGTTGTTTCTGGAAATTTCACAGTTAACGGAACAACAACAAACATCAATACAACAAATCTAGTTGTAGAAGATAAGAATATAATAATTGCTGATGTTGCTACACCAACAGATGTAACTGCAGATGGTGCAGGTATTACTGTTAAAGGAACATCCGATAAAACACTTAACTGGGTTGATTCAACAGATGCATGGACATCTTCAGAACACTTTAATCTTCTAACTGGTAAAGCATACTACATCAACGGCACATCTGTACTAAATGCAACAACACTCGGATCTGCAGTCGTAACTTCTTCTCTTACTACTGTTGGTGCTCTTGCATCCGGTAGCATTGCTTCAGGTTTCACAGCAATCAATGTTGTCGATTTGATCAATATAACTTCTTTGAATATTGATGCTGGAACAGAAACAACCACAATAATCGGTGGTGATCTTCTAATAGTTGATGACGGAGCAAACGGAACAAATAGAAAAGTCACAGTTGACAATTTATTTGGTTCAAATAGCACAGCAACTGTAGATGGTGGTACTTATTGATCTGACTAAATAGATGTGAGGTTTTTAGATAATGGCGACAGTAAAAGTAAAAAGAAGACATACTACAGGTGGTACTGCAAGCATAGTAGACGGTGAATTATCTGTAAATAGTTTTGATAAAAAAATATTCATAGGCAACGGTTCTACTGCAGTTGAAATTGCAAACCAATTAGGCTATAGCACTATAGCAACTGTTGGTACAATCACAACTGGTACATGGAATGCTAACACTATAGCAACATTATATGGTGGTACAGGACTCACCTCATTTACATCTGGTGGATTGGTATATGCATCTTCAACTTCTGCATTAACAACAGGAACTGTTTTTGACATTGATAGTACAGCCAATTCATACAGAATTAATATTGCATCAGGAGCAACACCAAAGACAACTCAAGAATTTAAAGTAAGTGAAACTGCATTCAATTCTTCAGCAGCAATTGGTGTTTATACTGATGTTTCTGATAATCCTCCAGGATCTCTTGGACAAGCTTATGTAAACTTAACAAGTACAACAGGTACAGATTCACAAATAATCTTATCATCTGGATCAGGATCAGTTACTTTTGCTGGTGGTGCAACTCCACTTTCATTAACGGCAACTCCAAGTTTATGGGGGTCTGGTGTTGGTGTTCTTTATTGTATTGATGATGCAATAGATCCTTATATTATTTTTGGTGATGATGGAACAAATAATTCAACAAGTATAATAATAACCGATACTTTGAGTGCAATGACAGTAACAGCAACAACATTACAGATAAATACATCAACTCCTGCAGTTGGTGAATTTTTAGAATGTTTAGACTCATCAGGAACCACTGCATGGGCAAGACAACAATCATTTAGACACTTAACTGGTGGAAC
>JBIKXY010000359.1:0-2695 GCA_044355515.1 Pirellulales bacterium | reverse complement strand
GAACAGATTCACGTTCGACATGATTCCGTCCAGGAAGGCGTTCTCGAGAGCGCGGCGGCTGGGCGGGCCGGCTGCCACGAGCGGCGCGATCACCCAGGCGGCGACGGCGACGGCCACGATCGTCGCGACCACGGCCGTCTCCAACAGCCTGCGGCGCCAGCCCGGATCGAGCGGCAGCACGAGCAGGCAGAGGCAGAGCACCAGGAAGGCTCCGAGGGTCCGGAACCCGTCGGTGAACCCGGCGGTCGGATTGGTCGCGGCCGCGAGCGAGAGCCAGCAGGTGGCCAGATAAGCGGCCGTCGCCACGACGACCGGGTCGGCCAGGGGCGACCAGTCGAGCCGCCGGGCGATCGCCGGCACGAACAGCACCACCGGAATCGTCACCGTCAGGAGCGCCATCACCACCACGAGCCGCGGCAACTGCGACACGTCGTAGACGGCCGGATCGACGAAGACGTGGAGCCCGACCAAGACCATGGCCAGCAGCAGCCTCGGCAGCATGACGGTCGCCGCCGCCCCTGCTTGGCCGCTCGTCGACCGGGCGCGTTCCGGATGCGGGCGGCTGTCGCTCATCGCTCGTCTCGTCATTCGTCAGCTCGCCCGCCGGCCGGGATCGCCCCGGGTTCGAGTGTACCGCCGCCGGGAACGAACGGCCGCGGGCGGAAGCCGAGATCCCGCGTGGCGGCGGCATGGTCGGCGGAGAGGTCCTCGTTCATCCGCTGTCCCATGGCGACGGTCGCGCCTCCGGCGAGCCCCAACCCCCGGGCGATCGTGGCGGCGAAGCTCCAGACCCGGGGAGGCAGGCTGACAGGCCGCGGCACGAGGCCGTGGGCCCGACAGGTGCGGATCACCAGTTCCCGAAACGTCAGGGTCTCGCCGCCGGAAATCAGGTAGCGACACCGCGGCGGGCGTTGCTCGAGGGCGGCCAGGCAGGCGGCCGCCACGTCGGCGGCGTGCACCGGCTGCCGCCGGCCAAGCGCCCGCCCGCACAAGGGGAACCAGCCGTGCCGGCGGACCCAGGCCGCGATGGCCGCCACGTTGCCGTCGGTCACGCCGTCGTAGATCATCGTCGGCACGAGCAGCGTGAGGCTGATCCCGCGGTCCTCGGCCCAGCCGTGCAGCCGGTCCTCGGCCGCGGCCAGCCGGCCGGCAACAAGTCGCTCGGCGGCGTCAGGCGACGAGGCCTTGGTGACGACGCTCAGCGACGAGATCGCCACCAGCCGCTCGACGCCTGCCTGCTCGAGCCAGTCGAGCTGCTCCGGCACCGCCCACAGCGGGCAGAGCGCGACCCACTGGGATACAGGTCGCATCCCCGGCGGCAGCGGGGAGCCGGTCTCGTGCCAGCGAACGCGATCCCCGCTCGCCGGGCACCGCCGCTCGATCCGCCGGGAACAGGCCAGCACGCCGCCGCGGCGGGCCGCCAGCGGCACGAGTTGCCGGCCCACCAGGCTCCCGCCCCCGATCACGCCGACGCGGGAAGCCTCGCTCATGACGGCAGGACGACGGTGGTCACGAGGGCAGCGTCGTCGGGGTGGCGACTCGCGAATCGAGCACCGTTTCCCGGACATGCCAGGCTGAGGCCGTGTCGCCTGGGATCTGCTCGCGGCGCATTCTGGCCGCCACGACCGCCTGGCTGGCAGCTTGCCGGCTGGCCACGAGCGCGAATCGGAGCCAGACACCGGCGACCACCAGGCCGAACAGGCCGGCCGGATAACTGCGGCGGAAGTGCTTGCGGTAGAAGCGGATCATCCCGTGATGCTTGTGCCACTCGACCGCCAGCGGGCGGGACCGGCCGCACAGGCCGCGGTGATGGATGGCCGGGGCGTCGGGCACGAACAGGATCTTCCAGCCGGCCTCGCGAAACCGGAGACAGAGATCCAGATCCTCGCAGTGGAGGAAGAAACCCTCGTCCCACGGGCCCGCCGCGGCGAACGCTTCGCGGGTCACCATCGTCAGCGCGCCCGAGACGGCCTCGACCTCGATCGGCTCGGACGGCAGCGGCTCCCGGTGGAGATGGAAGTCGGAGAACCAGCGGGGGGCGAGCCAGGCCAGGCGCCGCAGCCCGAAGCCGCGCACGAACGATCGCCAGGGCGTCGGGATGCTCCGTCGGGCCCCCCCCTGCTCCCGCCCTCCGACGTCGGTGAGCAGGCCTCCCACCATCCCGACCCGGTCTCCTGACCCGAGGGCGGTGTGCAGTGCGGCCAGCGACCCCTGTCCAAGGATGCAGTCGGGGTTCAGGAACAGGAGCGTGGGCTGATCGGCGCGAGCCGCTCCGAGGTTGCAGCCCGCGGAGAAGCCGGTGTTCACGCGGGAGCGCAGGATCGTCAGCCGGGGATGAGTGGCGAACCGGGACACCACGGACTCGAAGGGAACCGGCGTGGACGCGTTGTCCACGAGGATCACCTGCCGGGCCTGCGCCAGCGCCGCCTCCAGGCAATCTGCCAGGAGCCGACCCGCGTTGTGATTGACGATCACAACGCTCGCGGGCACGAGGGCCTGGCCATCCCCGCCGGGATCAGCCCGCCGGTTCAGCGCCCCCGCCGGGCCGGGCCAAACTCGACCATGCTCAGAACTTGCCATGTGGAAACCCGCCGGGCGGTCTGCACGCCCCTTCGCTTGCTCCAGCATCGACCAAGTCCGGCCAGCGCATCTCGCTTGGCACGGAGGAATGAAGCTCCCCGGCCCCGACAGCCTA